>DYHD01000005.1 GCA_020724365.1 Thermodesulfovibrio yellowstonii
AAAGCTTTTGTCCACCGCCATCAGTCCTCATAATAAATATACCTTTTGACCCTTCTCTGTCTGAGGAATAAGCAATATACCTTCCATCAGGCGAAAAAGAGGGTTCTTCATTATTACCTATATTAGTAAGCTGTGTTAATCCCGAACCATCTGTATTCATAAGAAATATTTGATGCCTTCCGCCTTTCAATCCAACAAATGCTATCCTATCTCCCTTTGGAGACCATATAGGGGAAGTATTATATGAGCCTTCATGCGTAATTTTCTTAGGGTTGCCACCGCTGATATCAGAGATGTAAATCTGAGGACTGCCTGATCTATTTGAGACAAAAATTAGTCGTTTGCCATCAGGGGAAATAGATGGGGAGACATCAATCCATGGTGAGGATATAAATCTTCTGCTATTCATATTTAAGATATCACCTATATATATACCAGAATTTCCATCCTTTGAGGAAACAAATACGAATTCTCTGTTATTAGACAGAAAATTACCCGTCATGCTTAAGCCCTTGTCTTTTATTATATTTCGCTCTCTCATGGTGTTAATATCGAGCATAAAAATGCCCCACTGACGGTTCTTGCTCTTAGAATAGATTAGTTTAGAGCCATCTGATGCCCATTTAGGCGTTAATAAAATATCTCCATTTACACCCATTTCATAGTTTCTGTGACCATCCCAATCCATCTGATATAACTCTTTCCACTTTGTTTTCTCCACAACATAGACTATCTTTGTCCTAAAAATCCCCTGCTGACCAGTAATGATTTTATAAATATCATTTGCTATAGAATGTCCAAGTTGTCTTTGAAGCTCTCTCGAAGCAGAATATTCCTTCCTTAAGACCTCTCTGCTTTCAGAAACATCATAGACTGAAAATATGACTTTTAATGCCTTATCTTTAATAACATTACCCTTAACCACAACCTCAGCCTGAAGCCCTTTCCAATTTGCTTGATTGAAAGGTTGATCATTTCGCTCAATATAGGCTTTTTCGTCTATTATCTGGAACAATCCTGTAAAGTCAAGGTCTTCTCTGATTATATCAGATATCTCACTGCCCCCAGAGAATGTCTGTATCGCAATTGGTAGCTTCCTGATAACAGGCGATGTAATATCAAGATATACCTTTTGAGCAGAGGCAGGAAGGCTTATAAAAATTGCTAAAATCAGAACAATTATGAGATATCTGCCTGAATATAACAAAATGCAATTCCTCATCTATGGATAAAACCTCACACCTACCTCCATCTCTTGAGGTGGAGGGGGAAGGGGACTTGCCTTATTTATAGCCCTCAGGGCATAACGGTCAAATAGTTGATTGCCCGAGCTTTTCTCTATCTTGTCAATCTTTACTGTACCATCTCTGGTAATCTTGATAGAAATTATCGCTTCTAAATTACGGTCAAGGCTTTCTGGAAATATCCATTCCTCTCTAATCCTTTTGACTATCATTGAATAATAGTCAGCGCCAGATGCAGATGTGGATGCAGTTCCTGAAGAAGCAAGCTTGTTCTGAGGCTTCTGAATCTTGCCACCTACAACACTTTTCTGAGAGTCAACATTTATTACCTTTCTTAATGCGACAATTCTTTCAATCTTCTTCTTTGCTTCTAATGCTGCAATCCTATCCTTAACAATATTTTCTTCCTGCTTTTCATCGCGGGCTATCTTTGGAGCAATCGGGACGGGTTGTTTCTTAACAGGCTCTGCAATTTTTGGTGATATATCCTGAACCTCTTTACCTTTAATAGAAGATGGAGCTTGGCTTTTCATATCTTCCACTAAAGAGACTATATAAGGTTCGGTTTTTTTATGGATATCAGACTGTTTAATTATAATTATAGCCATCATAAAGAACAAGACATGAATGAAGACAGAAAAAGCTAAGGAGCGGTATATTAGAATTGGATTATTCATCTTAAAGACATTTTTGGTTCTGTAATCATGCCGAGCTTTTCTATCCCTGACTCTTTAAGCTCGCCCATTATTTCTACTACAAAACCATAAGGAACATCTTTGTCAGCTTTGAGGAAAACATTCGGGCTTAGCCTGCTGATAGCGCCTATTTTCTTAATTAATTCATCTTTTGAGACCTGAGTATCATTCATATATATCAAGCCTCCTTTCTTTACAACAATTGTAATTCTTTCTTCTTCGCCAAGTTCTTTGCCTTTAGCCTTTGGCAGATCAACATCAATCCCCTGCTGGAGAAGAGGGGCTGCAATCATGAAAATAATCAAGAGTACCAATATTACATCAACCAGAGGTGTAACATTTATTTCAGACATGGCTTGTCTATTTCTTGATGTTTTCATTGTTTAAATATATAATCAACAAGCTCTTCTGAGAAGTCATCAATCTCTACTATCATTCTGTTAGCCCTGCTTAGATAATAATTATAAGCTACTACAGCAGGGATAGCAGCAACAAGACCTAGTGCAGTTGCGATCAGAGCTTCTGCGATGCCAGGAGCAACAACAGCCAATGAAGCTGAACCTGCCCCTCCAATGCCTCTAAAGGTATTCATAATTCCCCAGACAGTCCCGAAGAGACCTATAAAAGGTGTTGTTGAGCCTGTAGTTGCAAGAAAATTTAGATATTTTTCAAGCTTAGAAGCCTCTAAAATAGAGTATCTTTTAAGCATCCTTTTGAGTTCATCTTTGTCTGAATATGCCTTTTCAGAATAGACAGACCTGAATAGATTAGCCAGCGGACTTATATTGAATCGCTTAGTTGATATATATAAATCTTTTGGGTCAAGGGTAGAGCTATAGACCCTTATAAAATTGCTCGTTTCTTTATCTGCCATAGAGAAAAGACGCCATTTATAAAATATAATCGTCCATGAAACTACTGAAAATACAAGAAGAACAAAAAAAACGGCTTTAACAACATAGCCCGCTTGAAATATTAATTGAATTATTGACTGTTCCATAATTGCCTGATAATAATAAACTTTAAAAAATTACCGCCTGAAAAGTCAAATCTGATGCTGATTTTGAAAAATAGCTTGCCATAATGAATAAAGATAAACTTTTAATTATATCTACATGGAATCCTAAAATAGAGAGGCTTTTCAAAAGATTTTACGATGGCTAAAAGCCCTGTATCTATGCCTGCAATATGTTAAGATTTATCAAATTACTCATTTTAATTTAATAGTATAATTAGGCTCTGCATATTGCACCTCGGGCAATTCATTGAATTCCTGCATTGCATTTTTTACCTTCTTGGTGCTGAGTTTTATGTGATAAATTCTTACGCCTTCAATATATTTAATAACCTTTGCTCCCTGAGCTTCGATTATTTTTCTAGCTTTTTCGTCGCTTATGTCTTCCTTGAATTTAACGAGTAGTTCATCTTCTGCGAATCTGTTTTCTGCCATTGCAAACTCCCTTTGTTTTTCTGAGGTTATTTGAGAGATTTTCTCTGGTTCTTTTAGGATGTGAGGAGTTAGAAAGACAAGAAGATTGGTCTTCTTTTTTGATACATGCTCATTCCTGAATACTATGCCAAGAAGTGGAATATCCCCAAGCAAAGGCACCTTATTGATATTTATCTCATCCCTTTCTTGCATTAAACCGCCTATAACAACAGTCTGACCATCTTTAACAACAACTGATGTCTTAGTTGAACGTTTTGTTGTCGTTGGTCCAACATTTATCAGAATATTTTCTGTTGTCTGCTTCAATGAAGAAATCTCCTGATATATATCGAGTTTTATATAGTCTCCTTCAGAAATCTGTGGTGTAAGCTTAAGGGTTATACCAACATCCCTTCTCTCAATTGAGCTTAAAACAGTATTGGTTGTTGTTATATCCCTCTCTCTTTTAGATATGAAGGGGACATTTTCGCCGACAACTATCTCTGCTTCTTTATTGTCTGATGTCAGGATTTGGGGAGTTGAGAGTATATTAACAGTATCCCTGAATTCATTAAGACTAAAAAGGGCAGCAAATCCAGGAATTGTAATATTAGTGGTAGTTATATTGCCTCTTTCATCTATTGAGGTCACTGGTATATTACGGATAAAGTTACCCATACCACCAAGGGTAACGCCTTCAAGCCCTTGAATTATATTCTGGACAGTAGAAGAGCTAATTGAGCCAAAACCTCCTATAAGCACAGGCTCGCCTTTATGTTTTGCAGTCAGCCTCCATTTAGTTCCCAACTCCCTCAGATTATCAATTGACGCCTCAACAATCATTGCCTCGACATAAACCTGACGACGTTTTCTGTCTAATTGTTTAATAACCTGCGATAGATTATGATGGTCTGCAGGTGAGGCGACTATGATGAGTGAGTTCGATGCCTTATCAGCAGTTATAGAAATCCCGCCTACAGATTCAAATGGAGTGACTGCAACACCACCAGCCGCTTGCTGCCTTTGAGGCTGGGAACCTTTCAATATATTATCAAGCACCTTTTCAAGTTCAGTCGCATCAGCATTCTCTAAAAAATATATATTGATTCTACCAAGAGTATCAGGGGCTTTAATATCCAATAGATGAATCAATGATTTCATTGATTGTCTTATCCCCCTGTCACCAAAAAGGACAACTGCATTAAGTCTTTGATCAGCTACTGCCCTCGGCTCATCTATGCTTAAAGGTTGTACAGCAGGCCGTGTCTTGCGCATACCTTCATTTAGTATTTTTGCAACAGTATCTGCTGAAGAATGCTTGAGAAATATAATCTCAGGTCCTTCTTTGACCATTGGCTGGTCAATGTTATTCAAGATTGATAGAATCTTTTCGATATTAAGCCCTGAGTCAATGACTAAGATAAGATTGCCAGGTCCAAATGAGGAAGCATGACCATCTTTAGATATGAGAGGTTGAATAAATTTCAGGGCATCATCGGATGAAATATGTGAGAGGGCAATCAGACGGGCTATAAAACTCTCATTGACAGGCTGTCTATCTTTGGCAAAAGTGACCCCCTTTTGTTTCACATCAGAGGAAGGGATTACCTTATATGCATCAACCCCTGCTGGGATAAGTGTAAAACCCTTCAGTTCTAAAACAGAAGTAAAAAGACTGAAAGCATCCTCAATGCTCAGCTTAGAAGGAGTAATAATAGTCACCTTACCCTTAACTTTTTCATCATATATAAAGTTCTTTTTTGTTATCTCACTTATGAATTTTGTAATTGCTGGTAAATCTACATCTACAAAATTGAAGGTAACCTTCTGATCTGTGGACATCTCCCCTTTGCCTGATGAAAAAGCAGAATTAATTTGAAAATTTAATATAAGTAAGATGGAAAATAATATTAAAAAGCAATAGAAAATGACTTTATTATTCATAAGAAAGCATCCTCACTTTATAAGATATGTCATTGTCATTTTATTGCCGTTTCTGACAATGTCGAGCTGGATTCTATCAAGCCCTTTCATAGCATAGAATGCCTGTAAGGCTGTCTCGGGATTGGTGATGCTGTATTCATTAATTCTAAGAAGGACATCTCCGTTTTGAAGCCCAAGGTTCTGATATATACCATTGTTCTTAACCTCTCTCAAGATAAAGCCTTCCTGCCTGCCATCAATGAAGTTTGGCTGTAGCCGTGCATCTGTCATAAGCTCATTAGGATTATCAATTGTGTGAAGTATCTTTTTTTTATCAAGCATATAAGTTCCTGCTGAAAGACTTTTTGCGAAACTTGTGGATTGAATATCGCCTCGAGCATGAGGATTAGAAATCTCCTGAATTTTTAAAATATCTTGTAAGGGTATCTCTAATGTCTTTGAACCATCCTGAATGATTGCTTTATCTTTTTCAACCTTTTTGAGAATACCATAATCAAAAACCTTTTGTCCGACCCTTATGGTTTCCTGTATATTATTTTTATCTGAAAAAATAGCGTAGGAATGCTTATAATGACCTGATATTGTCCCTACCAGTTTAATATCAGTGATAGGTGCCTGTCTGTTTTCAGAAGACGAAAGAAGCTTGAGACCTGGCTCTTGTATCCCAAAAGGGTTGTTTTTTATGATTATTTCATAATCATTGAAATTTTTTAAAACCTGAGGTTGTTTAATTGAAGATAATGTGGCTTGAGAGTCTTTTTTACTTGTATTATAAAAATAAAACAGGAATTCTCTCAGAAAGAAAAAAAGTGAGACGACTAATAGTAAACTGATAAAAATATTTAATGCTGTCAAGAAAGATATATTTTTAAAATGAAAAAAAGCTTTTTTCATGACATACTATTAAAAAAATATGGTTGCAATCTTTAAAGATAGCTCTAATTAGAGTCTGTTTATAAATGCCTGATTGTCATTGGTAGGCTTGCCAAACCATGACACAAAACAACTAAATATGACACCCTTCGACAGGCATGTCCTGAGTTTATCGAAGGGCTCAGGGTGACAACTGATAAATTTATAAACAGGCTTTAATTATACATCAATAAAGATGAAATTTAAAATATGAAAAAAACCTGCATATACGAATCGCAAGTTTTGAGGATAAAATTTGAGAACTTAATCTACCAAATATGTTAAAATTAACTTTCATATTTTATTAGTCTGCATGAAGTTGATTTCCCTTTTATTTTTCTATAGTCAAGGGCTGGCCCTGCGCAGCGGATGAGTGTGAACCCCGCCAGGTTCGGAAGGAAGCAACGGTAAGCATTTCATTCGGGTGCCGCAGCAAGCCGGCCCCTGAGTATAGAAAAATATATAATTTGATTTAACCCTTCAATTAATTTCAATAAAAATATGGCATATCTTGTATTAGCAAGGAAGTGGAGACCTCAGACATTTGATGAGATGATTGGACAGGAGCCTGTATGCAGGATACTGAAGAACGCAATCACCCATAACAAGGTTTCTCATGCTTATATCTTTTCAGGACCGAGAGGCGTCGGAAAGACTTCTACCGCAAGGATACTATCGAAGGCTTTAAACTGTAAAAAAGGACCTACAACAAATCCATGCGGAGAGTGCGTCTCGTGCAAATCGGTTTCCGAAGGTTTATCTTTAGATGTTATAGAGATTGATGGTGCTTCAAATACAGGTGTTGAAAATATAAGAGACCTGAGAGAGAGGGTTAAATATGCTCCATCATCTGGACATTACAAGGTTTATATAATAGATGAAGCCCATATGCTGTCAACTTCTGCCTTTAATGCACTCTTAAAAACCCTTGAAGAACCCCCCCCTCATGTAATCTTTGTCCTTGCGACCACAGAACCGCGAAAAATACCTCCCACAGTCTTATCGAGATGTCAGCATCTTTCATTCAAGAGAATTTCCCATAGTAAGATAAAGGAAAGGCTTGAATTCATCTCAAAATCAGAAGGTATCAATGCCACATCATCAGCCATTGATTTGATAGCGCGTGCTGCTGACGGGAGCATGAGAGACTCACTCACGATTTTAGATCAGATATTATCTTTTTCTGATGAAATCACTGAAGCAGATGTAAAAGATTTACTCGGATTCACAGATACAGAGTTGCTTTCAGATATCATTTTATCTGTTATTGAAGGCGATAGAAAACAGATAATCAAACACATCTCTGCACTTACTGATTCAGGTGCAGATTTACGAATAATTACTAGAGATATTCTATTATTTCTAAGAAAACTTCTTATAGTGAAAATTATCGGAAATGCCGAAGGTATTATCGAGTTGACCGAGAAAGAGCTTAACGAAATGGCTCGCATCAAGGATTTGACATCTGAAGAACATCTTGCACTGCTTTTTTCAGAATTGTTCAAAGCCGAAGCCTCCATCCGAAATGCCTATTATCCAAGAGTTGCGATGGAGATTATCCTGATAAAATTGAGTCTCTTAAACCGATTCAAATCTATTAATGAGGCTATTGAGATGGTTCAAAGCCGAACTTCTTTTATTAAAAGTATTCCTTCGCCGTCAGACGATGTTTTACATGGAACAAAACCATCCAGTCGTATTACAGCATTCGACAATACAGCTTCAAATGCAATAAATATGAGCGATATATGGGATAAGACTATCAAAAAGATAGATGAATTAAACCACCCACTTGCGTGCAAGATTAAAGAAGGTGATATCTCATTTCACAATGACCGTATAGAATTAACATTTAAAGACGGGCATTCAATCCATATAGAGTCGGTAGGAGAAAATCTTGTTCTTATAAAACAAATTCTTTCTGATATCTCTGGGAGAGATATTCAATTTGAAATTAAAATGGCAAAGACTAAACCCATAGACAAAAAAGAACTTAAAGAAAAGGCATTGCAGAATCCATTATTACAAGAAGCTCTCAAGTTATTCGACGGAAGGATTCTTGATGTTATACCAATAAATAAAGCTGGAGGCAAAGATGTCTAAAAAGATGTTAGGTGATTTAATGCGTGAAGCCCAGAAGATTCAAACCCAGATGCAAAAGGTTCAAGAGGAGGCGAAAGCTAAAACCGTAGAAGCATCTGCAGGCGGGGGCATGGTAACTGTAGTAGCCAATGGAGGTGGAGAGCTTGTTTCCATCAAAATCGAAAAGGATGTCATAAATCCTGAGGATGCTGAGATGCTTCAGGACCTTATTCTTGCTGCATCTAATGAGGCATTAAGAAGGGCCCAACAGATGGTAAATGAGGAAATGTCAAAGCTGACTATGGGATTACAGGTGCCTGGCATGGGTGGTTTAGGAAATATCTTTAAGTAATGCAAAAATGTTTGGTTTATTTATAGACAACTATGATATGCGATATACTTATGCCTTAATGTAATGTATAAAATCCTTTATTTTATAAGTTTGGCATCTTCATTCTTAAATAAATCAAATATTCAATATTTCCTTTATTACCAGTAATAGGCGATTGCATAATTCCCTGAGTTATAAGTGGCAGTAGTTCAAGGTTTTTACGAACCTGCTCAACTGCCCTGAGCCTTTTTCCTTCACTTTTGACTATCCCGCCTTTATCAACCTCTCCCTTGCCAACCTCAAATTGAGGCTTAATCAAGGCTATAATCTCTCCAGTTTTTGTAAGAAATTCGATAACCTCAGGGATAACCTTTGTAAGAGATATAAAGGATACATCAATTGTTGCTAAATCAACATCTTCAGGGATTTTTTCCCTCTGAAGATAGCGAATATTCGTCCTCTCAAAGAGCATTACTCTGCTATCCTGCCTTAACTTCCATGCAAGCTGGCCATACCCAACATCTATGCAGTAAACCTTTACTGCTCCTCGCTGTAGAAGGCAATCAGTGAAACCGCCTGTTGAAGAACCGATGTCCATAGCAGTCTTACCACTGACATCTATATTGAAATGCTTGAGAGCAGCTTCAAGTTTAAGTCCACCTCGGCTGACATACGGGATATCATTAGATTTCAGTTCAATTTCGGCATCTTCCGCTATCATAGTTCCTGCCTTTAAAATGGGGTGGCCGCCCACATAAATCTTTCCCTCCATTATCAAAGCTTTTGCCCGTTCACGGCTGCTGATTAATCCTCTTTCAACAAGAACACTATCCAATCTTTTTTTTACTGATAACATTTTTGTGTTTATATTTGCTTTCGTAAATCTTAAAGAATTTACAGAGTTCATTTACCATATTACTATAATTATAGCTGAAGAATTAAAAGAGAATCCTTCTAAGAAAGCCCAATAAAGAAGGTGGCAAATGAATTGATTTTGCCACCTTCTTTTGTTTTGATTATTATTTTACCAAAGAGTTCCTACTACGCTTCTGCCTGATTCAGCGGCTAACTCAATCGTCCCTCCTTTGAAAGTATAAGCATTTACAAATCCTATAGCCCTCAAGGCAGTCACTACAGCAATAGATCTTGAACCTGTATGACAAATCACCACAATCTTTTTATCAGTAGGCAATGATTTTAAATTTTTATCTTTGAAAAGCTCATGCATTGGAATCCTCAAAGTATTTTTAAGAGTAATCCCTATAATATCCATCTCTTGGGGCGTCCTCACATCAAGCATGATAAAATCTTCTTTTTTCTTGATCATTTCAAATAACTGTTTTGAGTTAATTTCACAAGGTCTTTTAGCTATAGCTTCTGGTGTCATCTGCGAAAACATTTCTTCAAATTTTTTGGCTGTTTCTTTGTCATATCCCGATGCCATCCCAGTCATCAGAAGAAAAGCCATTACAACCATAATTAGATGTTTCATAACAAGTTACCCCCTTTTAAGTTTTAATATATGTTAATTAGAAAAAGTCTTATTTGTCAATAAGTTCCTCTATCCCAAATCCCGATTTAGACACTCAAAAGGCTTATCCCTACTATCATTGCGAGCACATGAAAGGTGCGTGGCAATCCCTCAAAGGAATGAGATTGCTTCGGCTTCGCCTCGCAATGACTACTTTCTAAATCTGGATTTGGCTTTATGATCTCCATTACCTTCTCTCAAAAATCTGCATCCCCCCCTGTCTTCTTACTACATCCCGGTAATAACTCCGCCAAGCTTAAATATCGGCAGATAAAGGGCAATAACAATAAATCCAACTGTTATGCCCAGAAATACTATCATCAATGGTTCAAGTAAAGTGGTAAGGTTAGTAACAGATTGATCAACCTCGTCATCATAGAAATCTGCTATTTTTATCAACATTTGCTCAAGTGAGCCAGTTGATTCACCCACATTGATCATTTGGACAACCATTGGGCTAAAAACCTTTGATTTAGAAAGGGTTTCTGATATCGTCTTTCCTGTTGTAACCTCAGATTTAGTATCAAAGACCTCTTTTTCAACGACCTTATTTCCGGCTGACTTGGCGCATATCTCAAGGCTTTCCAGTATTGGGACGCCGCTTCCTATAAGTGTGCCGAGAGTTCTTGTAAAACGAGCAACGGAGACTTTTCTTATGAGGTCTCCTATAATTGGCAAATCGAGCAGAAACTTGTCTGTTACCTTCCTTCCATTTTCGGTCTTTCGGTATTGTCTAATTCCTACAACTGCTAAAATAAAGCTACCTAGAATTATAAGACCGCCAATACCTCCAAGAAAATTACTGAAGCCAATAACAATCATTGTTGGCAAAGGAAGAGCAACTCCCATCTCAGAGAATATTTTGGCAAAAATGGGGATTACATAAAGCATAATTATGGCAACAACGAGGACTGCAACACTTATTATGATTCCGGGGTAAATCATAGCCCCCTTGACTTTCTTTTTGAGCTTCATGATTTTTTCAATATATACAGCAAGACGCAAAAGAACTGTATCAAGAACTCCACCAGTCTCACCAGCAGCAACAAGATTGATATAAAGGCTGTCAAAAACAGACGGATGCTTTCTTAAGGCATCAGCCACAGTTGAGCCTGTCTCTATTGAATCTTTCACCTGATTTAAGACATTTTTAAGAGCTTTATTTTCTGCCTGCTTTGCAAGTATCTCAAATCCCTGCACTATTGGAATTCCTGAGGAAAATAAGGTTGCAAACTGACGAGTAAAGACAACTAATTCCTTTTCTTGTATTTTGCCTTTCATCAGGGTTAATTTTGAGGCAGACTTTCTGCCTTCAATTACTGATGTAGGAATAATTCCCTGCTTTCGGAGATCAAAGATAACATCGTCTTTGCTTATTGCTGTCATCTCACCGTTTTGAATGACACCCGTCATTGACTTACCAGTCCACTTAAATGTTGTCATGATTCGCTCCTCGATATTGCTCAATCTTGATAAAGTATATCTAATTTTTTTTTGATTTGCAAGCATCTTTCTATGTCAAAAATAGTTTCGGTTACAGATTCAAAAAAAATCATTTAGCAATAACAAGTAGTTATGATACTTTACAAAAAATATGACGCTATTTTCGTATCATTCACGCAAAAGCAAATTGCGTTGGGAATCCTTCTGTAACAACCCCCTAATCCCTTTTTAACTTATCATATTCCACATTTTTTACTGAACATAAGAGGCAGATATTTGTTAACCTAACCACATGATAGTATGTGGTAAAGAATTTTCTTCTACTGATAATGATACAAGAATGATTTATACTTGCTACATATTGTATAATTTTCTTATTGAATTATACAGGAAGGGATTATGGAAATACCGTTTGAATATATTTCTAAAACAACATGGAGCAAGCTCATTAACCATATTGCAATAACAGATGATAGCCCGCCGTATCTCTTTTTAGATAAAGATATAATAAAAGAAAAGGTTGCAGTAATCGGAAAAAATATTAAAAACTCAAAGGTGTTTTACGCTGTTAAGGCAAACCCAGACATTGAGGTCTTAAGATTTCTCAATGAGCTTGGTATGGGATTTGAAATTGCATCAGAAGGTGAATTAAGAATACTCGCATCCCTTGGGGTTGATGCATCAAGGATTATAACGAGCAACCCTGTTAAAACCTTTAAGTTTCTGCATGAAGCTGTGGCGTACGGGATTAAATATTATGCATTTGATTCAAAAGCAGAAGTGGATAAAATGTCAAAGCATGCTCATAATAGCAATTTATACATAAGACTATCAGTTTCAAACGAGGGCAGTGAGTGGCCATTGAGCAAAAAATTTGGTGTTGAGATTGAGAATGCTTTAGAACTTCTTATTTATGCCAAAGAGAAAGGGCTTAATCCAGTTGGGATAACCTTTCATGTCGGCTCCCAGTGCAATAATGTATATAATTGGAATGCGGCTATAGACAAAGCAATGGAATTATTTGAAATGGCTAAAGATAAGTATATTAATCTCAATATTTTGAATATAGGGGGTGGATACCCTATACGCTATCTAAAGAAAGTTGTTGATATCGAGGCGATTGAGAAGAAGGTTAATAATGTTATATGGCAGAAATTTCCAGAAGATATCGAGATATTTATTGAACCGGGCAGGGCTGTAGTTGGAGACGCAGGCGTATTCGTTTCGACAGTGGTTGGAAAGGCTAAGAGAGAGGATCAAAACTGGCTTTACATTGATGTAGGGGTATTCAATGGTTTGATGGAAAGTGTAGGAGGCATTAAATATAAATACATTGTGGGCAGTAGGAATGAACCAAAAAAATGGACTATTGCAGGGCCAAGCTGTGACAGCTTTGATGTTATTGACCGAGATGTTGAATTGCCAGAACCTGAAATAGGCAACATTATCCTAATTCTTTCTGCTGGGGCATACACTATCTCTTATGCCTCAGAATTCAATGGCTTTTCAATACCTAAAACGGTTTTGATTTAATCCTTAATCATGCTCATGCATATAAACACTGAGAATTAAAACTAGATTGTCCGATTTTAATAATAAAGTAGGACATGCGTTTTGCCTGTCAAAAAAATTCAAACAAAGATTACTCAATTTAGGCATTAATTATGGAGATATAAATGGCGATAAAGAGAAAAGGATATATACAGGTCTATACAGGAAATAGCAAAGGCAAAACAACCGCTGCGCTCGGTCTCGCATTGAGGGCAGCAGGAGCAGGACATAGGGTCTTCATCGCACAGTTCATAAAAAAAGGAAAAACGAGTGAACATAAGGCGCTGGAGAGATTCAGCGACCTAATCGAGATAAAACAGTTTGGAACTGGATTTATCAGAACAGAGGAACAGCTTCCCGCTGCTATTAAAGCTGCATTAAAAGGATTTAGTATTATAGAGCAAATATTAAAATCGGGCGAGTATGATATGGTTATACTTGATGAGATAAATGTAGCAGTTTTCAAAAAATTAATTCCATTAGAAGATGTCTTAAGACTGCTCGACTTTAAGCCTGCAAATGTAGAGCTGGTGTTGACAGGCAGATACGCAGATGATCGGATAATCGAAAAGGCTGATCTGGTTACAGAGATGAGAGAGGTCAAACACTATTTCAGCGCAGGTGTAAAAGCGAGAAAAGGCATTGAACATTGATGAAGAGGAAACAACTCCGTTCAGGTTACACAACTGGCGCCTGTGCGGCAGCATCTGCAAAAGCAGCATCACTTTCATTAATACGGCACTTGAGTTCTATACATAACAACTCAGAACAAAAGCATTCTATCAAGATTGATACTATAGATATTTCTCTTCCAGATGGTGAAAGGGCTACCTTTAAGATTAGCAAAACAAACTTAACTTTGAATGAACCTGAGATTACCGCAACCACTTCTACAATAAAATTTGCAGGTGATGACCCAGATGTTACAAATGGAGCTGAAATAATTGCAAGCGTAACCGCTAAAAGATATGACTCTTTGCAATCCAATTTAGATATGCGACCATCTTTAAGGGATGTAAAATACTCATTTTCCCCTGAAATAATTATAACAGCAGGAAAAGGTGTGGGTATTGTTACCAAACCAGGACTTCCCGTACCTATCCACTCTCCAGCAATCAATCCTGTCCCTCAAAGAATGATAAAGGATGCCGTATTAGAGGCATTTATGGAATGTGGATATCTTCAAAATAATATCCACCGGATTGAAGTAACCATTTCAGTAACCGATGGAGAAAAGCTTGCACTCAAGACCCTTAACCCAAGGCTTGGAATTATCAAAGGGATTTCCATACTCGGCACTACTGGTATAGTGAAGCCACTCTCATCAGAGGCATGGACGGCAACAATCTCAACCTCTATGGATGTCGCAATTGCTACAGGTTGTGAAGATGTTGTTCTTTCCGCAGGACGCACATCTGAAAAAGCCCATATAAAAAAATATCATTTGCCTGAAGAGTCTTATGTGATGATGGGAGATTACCTTGAATTCTCACTTCTTGAAGCCAAGAGGCATCAGTTCAAAAGGATTCATCTCTGTGCCCAATGGGCTAAGATGCTTAAAATCGCCATGTCAATACCTCAAACACATGTAAGATATGGGGCTATAGATATTAAAAAAGCCCAAATTTTTATAAATCAAATTGGCTTCAGGTTCCCAGAAAATAAAGAATTCAATACAGCAAGGGAAATATTTGAGATTATAAACTTTACATATCAAAACCCTTTATCTATATTTTATAGTGTATGCCTCGGAGCCCAAAAATATTGTGAAAAGATTACAGGTGGAATCCCTGTTACTTGTCACCTTGTATCTTATGATAGTGATATAATATTAAAAACATAAAACTTATGAACATTTCAAGGAGAATATATGGCTACCATAGAAGATTACAAAGGAATAACACCTGCTTGGTGTCCAGGATGTGGTAATTTCGGTATTTTAAAGGCTTTTAAAGAGTCTATGGTTGAGCTTGGCTTGGAGCCTCACGAATTTACTATTGTCTCAGGGATAGGGCAGGCTGGCAAATTTCCTCACTACCTCAAATGCAATACTTTCAACGGTTTACATGGTAGGACATTGCCTGTTGCAACAGGCTTGAAGCTTGCCAATCATAATATGCTCGTAATAGCAGTTGCAGGTGATGGTGATTGCTATGGCGAGGGTGGTAATCATCTCATACACGCTATGAGAAGAAATATAAATGTCAAGCTCTTCGTTCACAATAACCAGATCTATGGGCTCACAAAGGGACAGGCATCTCCGACATCAACAGAAGGCATTATAACCAAGACACAGCCATTCGGAGTAATGTCCGAGCAGCTTAACCCTCTAACTCTTGCAGTAGCTCTTGATTGTAGCTTTGCTGCAAGGGGTTTTTCTGGGGACTTTATTCATTTGAAAGGTTTAATAAAGGAGGCTGTGAAACATAAGGGATTTTCATTAGTTGACATTCTTCAGCCTTGTATCTCATTCAACAAAGTGAATACTTATGAGTGGTATAAAAAAAGGGTCTATCACATTGAGCCTGAATATAATCCTGAAGATAGATTAAATGCTTTCAAGAAATCCCTTGAGTGGGAAGACCGTATTCCTATCGGTATTATCTATCGGAATCGCCGTCAAGCCTTTGAAGAGGGGTTTCCGATTATCAAGGAAAAAACCCTTCTGGAGCAGAGCTTTGATATTTCTAAGATATCGGCGACTGCAAGAGAATTTTTTTAATTTATATAATTCGTGCAATAATAAATTTATGGTGATTAAAAGATTTATTCTTGTTTTACTTATCATAATCTTTTGCCTTTCCTGTCAGGGCAGCCAAACTACTTCAAACCCTCCTGTTGAACCGCCTCCAAAAAAACAGTTTCCATCTGATGTTGAACCCTTAATTCTCTCCATCCTTCCTATAGAAAGCCCGAGATTGATGTATGAAAAATTCCTCCCGCTTAAATATTATTTTGAAAAGGAATTAAATATGCCTGTAGTCATAAAGATAGCGAAAGATTATAAAACTGCTATAGAGGAAATTGGCAGGAGAGAGGTTCACCTTGCTTATATTGACCCCATGGCATATTGCGAGATAAGGGCAAGATATAAAAACAAGATAATTCCTCTTGTTAAGGCTCAACCTAAGGAACTTGGCTCATCAAGAAGTGTTCTGATTGCTAAAGATTCTAGTAAAATTGATAGATTGATTGATGTAAGGGGCAAAAGGCTTGCTCTCGGGAACAGACAATCATCTTTCAGCTATCTTATCCCGCTTGCGATGTTAAATGATGTAGGAATAACAGATAAGGATTTTTCTGCTTTGGACTATTTGGAACAGGAAGATCGAGTGGCTCTTTCGGTATTGATTGGCAACCATGATGTTGGTGGTATAAGTGAATCAGTTGCAAAAAGATATCTTGCAGACGGTATAAAGATTATAAAGAAATCAGATGAGATACCTCAGTTCCTGCTTTCTGCCTCGGATATGCTACCCAGAGAAAAAACTGAGGCTATACTGCAGAGTCTAGTTTCTTTGAAAGACCCTGATATATTAACCTCAATTGATAAAAATATGAAAGGCTTCGTAGCAGCTCAAGACCGTGATTTCGATATAGTAAGGATAATGATTAAGAACCTAACTGGGCATAACTATATCGAATACGGACAGAAAACCATTAAGTTTGCTGTGCTCCCGCTTTATCCTGCAATAACTATTTATCAGAGATACGAGGATCTGATGCGTTACCTTTCTGATAAGACAGGTTATGAATTTAAGCTTGTAATTCCAAAGGATTTTGAAGAGTTCGTGAGGGTTATAAAAAGCGGTGATATAGATTTTTCATTTCAAAATCCATATGTTTTCGCAATGATAGACAAACATTACGATATTACTGCAATTGCAAGCACTATGGATATAAGCGACGAAGAAACGGGCGCAGGCGAAGAGTTTAGAGGTATAATCATTACAAGAACAGACAGCGATATAAAAAATTTAACAGATTTAATGAATAAAAAGGTAATGATAGTCTCACCCAAATCGGCAGGTGGTTTCCTATCTCAAAAAATATTCCTTGCAAAAAAAGGAATAAATGCTGAAAAAGATTTAAGGTTGATCGATGCAAAGCGACAGGAAAAGGTTATATTGGGTGTTTATAAGGGTAATGCAGACGCTGGTTTTGTGAGAGAAGCCGCCTTGAATGTGCTTAAAGAAGAGATTGATATGAGTAAAATTAAAATCCTTGCCAAAACAACCCCCCTTCCCAATTGGCCAATTGCGTCATGCCGTAAAGACAAGCCTACATTAGTTAAGGAAGTTAAAAAACTCCTTTTAGAACTTAATGATAAGGATATCTTATCTTCAGCAAAAATAAAAGGTTTTAAACAGGCTAATGAAGCTGAACTGGAATCTGTCAAACAATATTAAACCATTATTTAATATTAAGGAACTTTTTAGAAGGCTTAGCATAGTGCAGAAGTTCTCTGTCTCGGTTATTCTTCTTATTTTCTTGATCATGATAATCTTAAGTACCCTTATTATTGAACACCAGCGAAGAATATTGAAAGCTGAGATGGAAAGCAATCAAAAGCTAATCATCAATAATTTCGCAAAAGATATAGTTGATTCTCTTATGTTTCTAGATCCTTTAAGGCTTGATGAACATATAAATACAATCTCTCAGACTACAGAGTGCACTTATGCTATGGTATTAAACAGCGATGGGCGAGTTGTTTCGCATACTAATAGAAGGCTGCTTGGTCAAGCCATTTTATTGTCAGATGGAAGTAAGACTTATCTATCTTTTATGAAGGAGATAGGTTTTTTTCAGGATGTCTCTGATATATCTATTGAAGAAATAGCAGTCCCTGTAAAGATAGGACATGAAATTATCGGCTTAGCGGTAATAGGCTTTTCAAAAGAGCGAATGGAGAGTTTTATTTCTCAGAATTTGAGAGGACTTAAAAATCATATCATTATCATTTCTGCTTTCATGATGTTTATAGGCATTTTTGGTTCATTTGCCCTTGCACGGCTGCTCACAACTCCTATGAAAAAACTTAAAGACAAGATGCAAATTGTTCAAACCGGTAAACTTGATACTACTGATATTCCTGACACTAATCTACTTGATTGTCGGGAGATAATGCAATGCAATAAAATAGAATGTCCTGCTTATGGTAAAAAAAGATGCTGGACTATACCAGGAACGATGTGTTATGACAAGATTCAATACAATGTAGTAGAAAAAATAAATGATTGTAGGCAGTGTTTTGTTTATAGACGGTCATGTGGTGATGAAATAGGTGAACTTTTCGAGGCTTTCAATGAGATGGTGATAAAACTGAGAAACAGTATTAGAGAAATTGATGAGATTAATACAGAAAAAGTGCGACTTGAGAAGTTATCAGCCTTAGGAGAAATGTCTATGACGGTAGCGCATGAAATTAAAAACCCTTTGAATGCGATTAGGGGGTCTGCTTTATATCTCAAAGATAATTTCAAAGGAGAGGTTCTTCAAGAATTTCTTTCTATAATTGAGGAAGAAACAAATAGACTCAATGACATCGTTAGTTCCTATCTAATGTTTGCAAAGCCTACACCGCTTAAACCTGAGATTGCAGATGTAAATAAGATCATAACGGAAACTGCCAATCTTATCAGACAAGAAGCCGCTGATACAAACAAGGAAGTCATAATGAAACTTGATAATAACATCCCCCAATCAATGATTGATTCCCAACAGATAAAACAGGCTCTTTTGAATATACTTGTCAACTCATTGGATGCAACCGATGAGGGCGATACTATAGAGATTAATACTCAAGCTCTGAACGGAAAGATAAACATTATTATTAGAGATAATGGCATGGGCATAAATGAAGAGATAATTTCTGATATCTTTAAGCCCTTTTACACAACTAAGACACGAGGCTCTGGTCTGGGACTCGCTTGTGTTGATAGAATAATAAAAGATCACAAAGGCACAACCTCCATAAAAAGCGAGATTGGCAAAGGAACTGAATTCACTATAACAATCCCCATTAAATTATATGAACCACAAAATGCTAAATAAAGGGACAGTTTTGATACTTGATGATGAGCCAAACACTATAAAAGTGATCTCAGCTATCCTCAAAAAGGAGGGCTATGATGTCCATCCTGCAAGAAGTGCTGAAGAAGCCTTAGATAAAGTTACAAGGACTGCCTTTGATGCAGTGATATCAGATTATAAGCTGCCAGGAATCAATGGCATCCAATTCATTGATGCCCTAAATGAAAAGCAAAATGATATCCCCGTTGTTATGCTCACAGCTTATGGAACTATTGAAAAAGCTGTTGAGGCAATGAAAAAGGGAGCATTCAATTATCTTGTTAAGCCTCTTAATCCAGAGGAATTGATCACCGTGATAAGAGAGGCTATAACCAAGCACAGATTAATAGTTGAAAATACTTCTCTGAAATCACAGCTTAAAGAAAGGTTCAACTATAAGAATATTATTGGGAAAAGTATTGCAATGCAAGAACTTTATAGCCTTATAGATACAGTTGCAAAGAGCGATTCAAATATTCTAATAACAGGCGAAAGCGGGACAGGTAAAGAATTATTCGCAAGGGCAATTCATATAGAGTCACTTCGGGTAAATGAGCAGTTTATCCCTATAGATTGCACTTCATTATCAGAACAGTTGCTTGAGAGCGAGCTTTTTGGGGTTGAGAAAGGGGCTTTTACAGGTGCATATGAAAGGAAGAAGGGGCGAATTGAGATTGCAAATGGGGGAACCGTATTTCTCGATGAGATAGGCGAATTGCCTCTCAGCATACAGAAAAAACTACTCAGGTTTATACAAGAGAGGGAATTCGTGAGAGTAGGCGGTAATACAAGAATAAAGATTGATGTAAGGATAATAGCTGCGACTAACCGTAACCTCGAAGATGATGTGAAAAGCGGCAATTTCAGAGAAGACCTTTTTTACAGGCTCAATGTTGTGAAGATTACTATACCCCCTTTGAGAGAGAGAAAAGAGGATATTCAGCCTTTAGCTTTACATTTTCTTAGCAAGTTCAATCAAAAAAACAATAAATCAATATTGACATTAGATAGTGATGTATTGTCAGTCTTCATGGATTATGATTGGCCAGGAAATGTGAGAGAGCTTGAGAATGTAATAGAGAGAGCGGTCGTCTTGTGTCAACAGGATATTATCACGATTAAATATCTTCCCAAATCAATTCGTGAATTGCATTTTTCCCAGTCTCCCAAAAATGAATATGATTTGAACCTTATTGAGACTGAAAAGAGATTACTTTTAAGGGCTCTTGAGAAAACATCATGGAATCAGACCAGATCGGCTATGATTCTTGGCATATCAAGAAAACAACTTAGAACAAAGATGAAGCATCATGGCCTTTTGCCTGAAGAATAATCGCGAAAGTAAAGAAGAAAAAATGCCGGAGACGAGAGTCGAACTCGTACACAGCAAGCTGCGAGGGATTTTAAGTCCCTTGCGTCTACCAATTCCGCCACTCCGGCAATAAGAAAACAACACAAAAAGCAACGCAGATTTATATCCTATCATATATTGCTATAAAGTGTAAACGCTTATCAGTAACCCCAAATCCCGATATAGAACTTTTAAACATCCCTAATCCAGTAGTACAGCCGTCTCGCCTGTCCTACCAGTGTTTGATATATTTAAATCAGGATTTAGGAGTAAAAGTCTGAAAAGTGGAGATAGAAAATTGTCATTCTCGAGCTTTACCGGAAAACCCACAATTGACTTGTAAAGCATGGATTCCCGATCGTGCATGCCTTCTGACTTAAATAGAGGGTCGAGAAATTAAGCCTGTATTTTAAACAAACACTATTTAAGCCCTAAAACATCCATCATATCGTAAATGCCTGCAGGCTTATTATGAATCCAAATAGCAGCTTTTAATGCCCCCCTCGCAAATGTATCCCTGCTGGAAGCTCTATGTGTAACCTCAATTCTTTCTCCAAGTCCTCCAAATAATATCGTATGCTCACCTACAATATCTCCTGCTCTGACAGTTTGAATACCGATTTCTTTTTTAGTCCTCTCTCCGATCATTCCTTTGCGGGAATATACAGCAACATCGTCAAGATTTCTGTTAATTGATTCGGCTATTACTTGTGCCATTTTTATAGCGGTGCCGCTTGGGGCATCCTTTTTTAATCTATGATGAGATTCAATTATTTCTATATCAAAATCGTCTCCTAGAACTTTAGCTATATCTTTTAGTATCTTAAATAGAAGATTAACTCCAATACTCATGTTGGGAGCCAAAACAATAGGTACATCCTGAGATATATTTTTGATGGATTGTAAAGCATCTTTTGAAAAACCTGTAGTTCCTATCACTACTGCCTTTTTTTTCTGGGCTGCGATGCTAAGGTGCTCCAGTGATGCTTCAGGGGATGTAAAGCTAACTACTACATCAGCAATTTCAATAATGTCATTGAGGCTCTCATGAAGGGGAATATTAATTTTACCTAAACCAACAATCTCACCAATATCTTTTCCAACAGCCTCATGCCCCTTTCTCTCGAAGGCGCCAACAAGCTTTAAGTCGGTGTATTCTTTAGTGAGGGCAGTAATTCTGCCCCCCATTTTACCTGCTGCTCCTGCAACAACTAATCTGATCATTTACTTCCTCCCTTTTTTAGCAATTCTTATTTCTCTAATCCGCCTTTGCTCTCAAGCATTTGCAGTCCCTTTATCCTCAACCTCTTTTAATGCTGAAGTAAGAGCTTTTGGCTATTAATATATCGAGATTAGAAGACTTAATCACTTCTTTTGGATTCTCCAGACTACTAAATAAAGCAAAGGCAAGACCATCAGCAAGACATCTCCACCTGATGAATTAAGATCTTTTTGAACCCTTATTGAACAACCGCCACCGCCGCCATCACCTGTGCCTTCTTGATGGGTTGTGGCTGATGCTTCGTTGGTATAAGGTGAGTTTCCTGCTAAACTGTTGAATGCCCTCACTCTATAGGAGTAAGTTGTGAATTGGGTCAATCCAATATCAGAATAGCTTGTTACATTAGGTCCAACAAATGCAATCTGAACAAAATCTCCGCTTGTTCCTAATACTTTCCTTTCAATCTTATAACCATCTTCTGCCTGTGAGTTATCAGTCCATGAGAGATTTATTTGGGAAGGAGAAATAGCTGTGGCTATAAGATTTGTAGGCGTCTGTAATGGTGTGATTACAGTTGCTTCATTTGAATAAAGAGAGTCAGCAGGAATGGTATTGAATGCCCTTATTCTGTAAGTATAGCTTGTGCCATCCTTAATGCCGGAATCGGTATAAGTTGTTGAATTAGCTGCAATAGATGCAATCTGGATATAAGTGCCTGTAGCCTCTTTCCTTTCAATCTTATAACCATCTTCGCCAGTGGCATTATCAATCCATGTGATCGAAATCTGAGTTGGAGAGATTGCGTTAGCATTCAGCCCTGTAGGAATAAGAAGTGATGATAGGGCTTTATAGGCATTAATCCTACCGCCAGTTTGTATAAACCCGCTCAGAGTTGGCAACACATCCACATATCTTAATATTGTGCTTCTGATCTGCGAGTGGGTGAAATGGGAATAATAACTACATAAAAGTCCTGCAAGACCTGATATATGCGGTGTAGATGTGGATGTCCCAGATGAGAATCCATAGCCAGAGGGGAAGATAGATGTAGGAATAGTGCTTACTATATGGACTCCAGGAGCTGCAACATGGACAGAATTAAGTCCAAAATTACTGAATGTTGCCCTTCTATCATTTTGGTCTGTTGCAGCTATTGATATTATATTAGGCAGACTATAACTTGCAGGATATTGGGGAAGAAAGTCATTATTATCTCCAATATCATCACTGCCTCCGTTACCTGCAGCAGCCATAATGAGAATGCCTGCTGAATTAGCTGATGCCATAGCATTATATTCTGATTGAGAATATGCACTACCTGTATAGCTAGAGTTAATAATTTTAGCGCCCTTTGCTATAGCATACTGTATTGCGGCAATCTCATCTGCTATAGTCCCTTCTCCGTCATTATCCAAGAATTTAAGAGACATTATCTTTACATTCCACATAACACCAGCAATCCCTACCGAATTATTTCCCTTAGCCCCTACTACCCCAGATATAAAAGTGCCATGTCCATTATCATCAATAGGGTTATTATTATTTCTTATAAAATTCCAACCGCGCCAATCATCAATCTTGCCATTCCCATCATCATCAATGCCGTTATTAGGAATTTCTCCGGGATTAATCCATACATTACCTGAAAGGTCGGAATGATTATAATCAACACCTGAATCTAAAACTGCAATTATAATTGAGCTGCTTCCTGTATGAATATCCCATGCCTGAATGGCTTTAATGTCTGCTCCAGCAGTGCCACTGGCAAAAGTGCCAGTATTATGTAAAGCCCATTGTTGATAAAAGTATTGATCATTGGGAATTGTAGCAGATGCCCGCCTTATATAGTTAGGTTCAGCATATTCAACAAGCGGGTCTGACATATACTGGATGATGGCATCTTTCAAGGATACATTTATTGGCAATTTTACAAGTTCAAGATTAGGGACTATTTTAAAACTTTTCAATACAGTAGCCCCAATAGATTGGTGTGTTTTTAAAGACGCAGCAGTTAATGTTCCTGATTTGAATTTAACTAGCAGCTCACCCTCTTTATACTTTCCTTTTTCTATCTGTGAGATAATAGACTGTGCATCGAGCTTTTTGGTAGTAATATCGGATGAACTCGAAGAAGAAATATTTGCTGTCTTTTCGCCACCACAAGAGAATAAAAATAAAATCATTAAAAGCATGACTGAAACGGATAATGGTTTTTTCATTCTTACCTCCTAAAAAATTAAATTTATTATTAAAATAGCTATGTAGTTTATCTTAATTTACTGATTTTAATTTCAGATTAAAGCCATCAGATTTAAAAAACAGCGATATTATTAAGACTACAAATTATTAAGCTTAAAGTCAAGAAAAATCAACTATTTTTAATGCAAAAATGTAATTTTTTTGTTTATTAGTCATAATTTAAAAATTTTTTGTTATTATATTTAACAGAAAATCTTTATTTTTAAGCTTTAATTAACTTATGTTAAAAGAAGTTATTCTAACAGGTAAATGGACTTTGAAGACACTTGAAAAACTGCTTAAAGAAGCAAGTGTTGTTGACGGCTTAGGCAATAAGATTAATTATTTATCAAGCCATTTCATTGATATCCTCTATAAAGAAGATACATTAATAGGCAATATAAACAATCCAGAAATCTTTGTTATCAATCTCGAATCTCTTGATTGTTTCACCTTTCTTGATTATATTGAGGCAATGAGATTGTCCTGTTCTTTTTCAGACTTCAAGAAAAATCTTCAAAAAATTAGATACCAGTTAGCAGAGATTGACTATCAAAAAAGAAACCATTTCTTTAGTGATTGGGCTGTTAACAATTCAAGCTATGTGCAAGATGTTACGCTTGAGGTAGGTGGAAATAAAACCGTAACAGTCCAGAAGGTTTTGAATTTAAAAGAAGATAAGACCTTTTATTTGCAAGGAATCCCTCCAAGAGCAAGAAAGATAAGATATATTCCTAATGAAAAAATCAATGATAATGTAATTTCAAGGCTTAATACAGGTGATTATATTGGCATATATTCGAATAAAGCAGGTCTTGATGCCTCGCATGTTGGAATTTTTATAAATAACGATGATTTAGCCGTCTTAAGGCATGCATCATCAAAGAAAGACATCAGAAAAGTTATTGATGAAGATTTCAGGGACTATACAAAGAATATACCGGGAATAATTGTATTGAGACCATTATAGTACAGGTCTTAAATAGAATTATACTAATTTCATAAACTGATTCTATTTAAGATTATCAATCGCCTTCAAAAACAATTCATTAAGCTTCTTCGTTTCATTATAAAGCTTTATAAGCGTATCGGATAATTCTTTTTTTCCAAGTGAGGCAGCCTTTTCAGCCCACTCCCTATAAGTATCTGCATGTTCATGGTTATGCTCCATCCAATGGTGAAGCAGTTTATTCAGTTTTGCAAGGTCATTCATAATGTCTCCTTCAGGTTCATTTTTCCATCTTTTATAAAAAATATTTTGTTCACAGCATCTTTTAAAAATTCAAAATCATGTGAGACAACTATATATGTTTCTACATGATTTTTAATATATCTTAAAATCCTTTCTGTTGTTGCTTCATCAAGTCCAGATGTTGGTTCATCGAGTAGCAGGCATTCCGGGTTCATTGCAGCAAGTGTAGCAAAAGCTACAAGCCTCTTTTCACCTCCTGAGAGGCGATATGTAACCTTTCTTTCTAAACCAGAAAGACTGAATTTCTCACATACATCTTTCACAACTAATTTGACTTCTTCATGAGATTTGCCGATATTTAAGGGTCCAAACGCTATATCCTCTTCAACCGTAGGACAGAATAACTGATCATCAGATTCCTGAAATAAAAGTCCAATCTTCTGTCTGACTTCAAAAAAATCTTTTTCATTTGTCCTTTTTTTGTCAAATATATATACATCTCCTTTTATAGGTTTTATAAGACCCACTATTATATGAAATAAAGTGGTTTTTCCAGACCCATTAGAGCCGATAATCCCTACTTTATCACCTTTATTAAGAGAGAAATTGAGCCCTTTAAATATCTCCTGTCCGTGATGATAGCTGAAATGAAGTTTTCTGATATCAACGATATTTATATTGTCCATAATTATTTGTTATTCTTCAATTAAATCCTAAATCCCAATATAGAATTTTTTAAACATTCCTAAGCCAGCAGGACAGTCGTCCCGGCTGTCTTATGCCACATCATCTTTCAGGACAGGCGAGACGCTTGTCCTACCAGTGCCAATGTTTTTTGATATATCCAAATCGGGACTTGGGTAAATGTATTCTCAAAGACTGCTATAAGTGAAAAAAAGATAATAATCATTGCTATTCCAAAGGCTATATCTATTTTTTTTAGTTCAAAATGGGATATGATTGGAAAATTATTCTTAAATCCCCTGCAGAGCATCGCATTGTAAATCCGCTGAGACCTTTCAAAGCTTCTGATGATTAACATACCTATAAGATAAGCATAGGTCTTATAAGTATGTAAATTGCTTTTTGGCTTAAAACATCTTATTAATATTGCCTTTTTCATTTTTACATACTCATCATGCATAACAGTGATATATCTATAAAAGAAAAAGAACAAAAGCACGAGCTTTCTTGGAAGTTTAAGATGAATTAGTGCATGTGATAACGAAAATACTTCAGATGTTCCCAATATAACAATTGTCAGAAGAACAATCGCATTGGATTTCAAGGTAATGGATAGAACATGAAGCAAGCCTTCTTTTGTGGCTATTAAATTTCCTATTTGAAAAAAGGCTTCCCCTGGATAGCTGAAGGGCAAAAAAATCCAGAGAAAAAATATAAAAACATTTACTGTAATAAGCCTGATAATTAACTTTTTCAGGTCAAGCCGAGATAAAATAACCAGAATAAGGCAGACAATTAATGCAGCAATAGGCGCAGCAATTGTTTTCATTGCAGCTATTGCAAAAACTGAAGGAATTACCGTTAAAAATTTCACACGAGGGTCAAGCTTATGTATGAAAGAATTGCCCTCTGCAAACTCTTCAAGATGCATCTAAGACCTACATAAAATTTGAATATACCTAAAGTTCATAGATATGCTATAAATACAATAATGTTTTTCATAATTCATCAACCAGCACAAAGGTTTCGCAACACTAAGCCCCGACTATTTCAGGTTTAACCCTCTTGAGAAACACTACACAAAATGCTGTTATAAGACCCTCTATGAGCATAACAGGAATATGGGCTGCGATTACTAATTTTACAATGTTTACAAATTCTTCTCCAGTGCCAAGAAGTGAGAGCCCCATAAATAAACCAGCAAGTCCTACTCCCACAGCCCCTGAGAGAAAACCTGCAACGATTGTAATTATATTATTTCCCCTTTTTATAAGGTAACTGAATAGATAAAATGCAATCACGGCAGGAGCAGACATTATAAGAGTATTGACACCCAAAGTTGTAAGCCCTCCAAACTGAAAAAGGAGGGCTTGAAGAAACAAAGCCACCAAAATTGAAGGAAATGCCATCCACCCAAGTAGAATTCCAACTAAACCGTTAAGAATCAGGTGAGAACTAACGGGTCCTACCGGAATATGTATCAGCGAGGCGACGAAGAATGTAGAAGAAAGAACGGCTACCCCGGGTATTTTGTTGTAATCCATTTTCTTTAATCCTATAGCGACTCCACCTGCGGTCAATAATGCGCCGGCAATTAAGACAGCAGGAGAAAGCACTCCTTCAGATATATGCATATTATCCCATCTCCTTATTCTTTTACACCATCTTTTTTGCGACTAGAGTATTCAAAGTTCAACTCAACCTCTGCTTTACCCTTGCCGACATTGCCGGCATCATCGGTTATCAGTGGGTGATAAGCTAATGCATTGACAGAAAGAATAAAAATGGTCATTAAAACAGTCAAAAAAACTGCCGAAAAATACTCCTTCATTATGCATGCCTCTTATATTAATACAGTATTTTCGTAAGTTTTAGGACTAAAAACTTTAAAAAAACCATTATCTTACTTAAACTAATAAATAAAAAAAGTCATAAAAACACTTTATCGCTCAAAGTCTTCATGACGAGCAATAAAGAGCCTTCATGACTCTTAACACTAAGCTCTATGATATCAAACAAATAATTTAATTGTCAAATAATAACTCCAGCGTGGACTCTTTCTTGAAAAAATGGCATACCATTTGATAATCTATACAATTGCTTGTTGCAATGGAAAAGTATTAAATAAATTGTCTTCGCTGTTAAAAACCTTTCTTATTAGTCATACTGCTTCTAATCCAAGTTATCAGCGATGGTTTATCTAAAATGATTTTTAAAATTTCATAAAAGGAAATCTGGAGGATAAAAGTGTTTTTTCAGAAGCTATTAGGGACTTTTTCTAATGACCTTGCTATAGATCTTGGCACTGCCAATACGCTCGTTTATGTTAAAGGAAAAGGAATAATATGTAATGAGCCTTCTGTTGTTGTAATCAGAAGGGATAATAAGAAGCCAGTTGCGGTAGGGATCGAGGCAAAGGAGATGCTTGGAAAGACACCGTCTAATATTATTAGTATAAGACCAATGAAGGACGGTGTTATTGCAGATTTTGATGCAACAGAAGAGATGTTGAAATATTTTATTAAAAAGGCTCATAACAGAAGGAGCTTTGTATCTCCAAGGGTTATTATCGGAGTTCCTTCAGGAATAACTCAGGTTGAGCAGAGGGCAGTAAAAGATGCTGCAAGTGCATCAGGAGCAAGGGAAGTCTATCTTATTGAAGAACCTATGGCAGCAGCACTTGGTGTCGGACTGCCTGTCGGGGAGCCATCAGGTAACATGATTGTAGATATCGGAGGTGGAACAACTGATGTTGCTGTAATTTCCATCGACGGAATCGTTTATAGCAAAGCTGTAAGGGTAGGGGGCGATAAAATGGATGATGCAATAATGGCATATATTAAACGAAAATATAACCTAATGATTGGAGAAAGAACTGCAGAGAACATAAAGATTGAGATTGGTTCAGCATATCCCATTAATAACGGCGAATCTATGGAAGTGAAAGGAAGAGACCTTATATCTGGTATCCCTAAAGCAATTAGAGTTGTTGACTCTGAGATAAGAGAAGCCCTCCAGGAGAGTGTAAATATAATTCTCGATACTATAAAGGTTACATTAGAAAATACACCACCAGAGCTTGGTGCAGATATTGTTGACAGGGGAATTGTTTTAGCTGGGGGTGGTGCATTACTCAAAGGTCTTGATATTCTCATAAAAGAGCATACAGGCGTTCCCGTAGTTCTCCCTGATGACCCACTTACTGCTGTTGTTAGAGGCTGTGGTAATATGCTTGATAAGTTAGATCTGCTTAAACGGGTTGCTCTAGTTACAAATTAGTTTGATAATTTCTTTCTATCTCTATTTTTTGAAATTATTTTTTTATTTTATAGCTATGATTTTCGAAGGCTTTGTTTTAACAGTCCTCAATTGTCCTCATTTAGTTCAGCCTTGAAGATTGCTTGTTTAGACATAATAACTTGATATACATAAAAAGACTTAAAAGACTTATATGTTAAAAAACAAAAAAAGATTGATGGTCTTGATCATTTTTTTAGGTATGGCTATTTTCATTTTATCTTATCAAAATAAAGACAATTCATCACTATATAGAATATTGTTATATCCCTTTGATTTAATTAATTTATTTACATCTGAAATTTATATATCTCTAAAGCAAGTTAGTAATACTATAAATGAAAATGAAGAATTGAAAAGACAACTAAATGAACTCAAGGTTGAAAGGCATATCTATAATGAGATCATGCTTGAAAATCAAAGACTGAAAAATATACTTTCCTTAAAGGAGCATACTTTAACTTTTTTTACAACTGCCAAACCTATTGCAAGAGGTTATGACAGATTATTAAATACAATCGTAATAGATAAAGGTAAAAAAGATGGCATTATAAAGGATATGCCTGTGATTACTGCTAACGGTCTTGTAGGAAAAATTCATTCTGTAAGGGAT
This sequence comes from Thermodesulfovibrio yellowstonii, assembly GCA_020724365.1. Classification (GTDB taxonomy): domain Bacteria; phylum Nitrospirota; class Thermodesulfovibrionia; order Thermodesulfovibrionales; family Dissulfurispiraceae; genus DYHD01. Next base: position 29,835 of record DYHD01000005.1, read on the forward strand.
GATTATTCAGAGATATTACTTCTGAAAGACCCTAATTTCTCTGCTGCAATAAGATTGCAAAATAGTAGGCATGAGGGAGGAGTTGTTGGTACAGGTCATAGTTACTGCCTGATTAAATATATACCGCCGGAGGAATCCCCACAAAAAGAGGAACCCGTTGTAACATCTGGGCTTGATGGTATATTTCCACCAGGCATACCTGTAGGTATTATAAGTTATATTGGCTCTGAAAGAACCGATTTTTTTCAATATTTAGAACTTATTCCATATCAGCCTGATGCAAAGGTAGAGGAAGTTATAATCTTGCATTTATATAGCGATAAAAAACCCCGAAGTATTACCAAGAATTAGACATCTTCTGAAATATTATAAAAAATGGGTGCCAGTTTTAAAGTTAAAAGAAGGTATTCAAACCACAGCTATTTTAGTGATGACTGGTGGTTTAAATCTGCTATAAAGTGGTTTTTTTTCATACTCTTAGCCTTTATATTACAAACTAAAATATCTTTGTTCGGCTACCCATTAAATTTTACCGTTTTAGTTGTTTATGCTTTTGTTTTACATTCAGTTAAAAAAACTGTAAAAAAAGATGAGTTTCCTGCTGGTGGCTCAGAGATTAAATGCACTATTTTTGGGGCATTTATAGGTATTATAGATGATATTATATCTGGGTCTATGCTTGGCTCTTCATTTTTAAGTCTTGGATTGGTTGGTTTTTTTGGTTCTATATTATTTACAAATGTTCTTTTCAGGTGGACTCCTCTTCTTGGTATTATAGTCATTTTTATCTTTGCAATATTCAGTGGTTTAGCTCATGTTGCATTAAGAATACTCTTCACTGATATTAATATAAGCATCTATAATGCGATACAGATGATTTTTATCCAAGCATTTATAAACATGCCATTTGGTGCATTATTAAAGCCCTCTAAAAATTATTAAGGATGATTCATAAAAGAGTTAATATAGGTTTTTATTTAATTATAGTTCTTATATTGATTATATGTTTGCGATTATGGCAGCTACAGATCATCGAAGGTGAAAATTATAAGAAAATGTCGGAGGATAACAGGCTAAGAATATTAAAAACGCCTGCTCCAAGAGGCATTATATATGATAGAAATGGCATACCACTTGTTAAAAATGTGCCATTTTACGGAGTTTCAATACTTTTAGATAAATATAACTATCCTGACATTCCATCGCTCTCAAAACTTATAGATATTGATGCTAAGGAGATAGAACAGAAATTAAATAAACATAATAGTCCTTTTATTCCTCTAAAATTGAAGCAGGGATTGAGTTTTGCTGAGATAGCTCTGATAGAGTCTCGAAGATCAGATTTTCCAGGACTATTTATTGAGGCAGATGTTTCTCGTGAATATCTTTATGGGAAGGTCGCATCCCATGTTATAGGTTATCTCGGCAAAATTAATCCCTTGCAAGCTCATGATCCCGATCTGCGACAAATGCCACCAGATGCTTTCACAGGACAGTGGGGCATTGAGAAGCTCTTTGATAAAGATTTACGAGGTCTTGCTGGGGAAAGAATTATAGAGGTTGATGCTATAGGTCGAGAATTGAAAAAGTTACAGGAAGTAAACTCTTTAATGGGAAAGGATTTGAGGTTGAGTATAGATATTAATGTTCAAAAAGCAGCAGAAGAAGCATTCGGGAATAAAAATGGAGCTTTAGTAGCAATTAAACCCGACTCAGGAGAGATACTCGCAATGGTTAGTCTTCCTTCTTTTGACCCCAATGCCTTCTCAAGGGGTATAAACACAAAAGAATGGATTAAGATCATTGAAGATAGGAAAAAACCTATGCTCAACAGAGCAATTCAAAGTCAATATCCACCTGGTTCTATTTTTAAGATCATAACAGCGATTGCTGCACTTGAAGAAGGAGTGATAGATCCTCAAACAAAAGTAAACTGCACGGGTAGCCTTAATTATGGAAAGTGGACTTTCGGCTGCTGGCAAAAAAAAGGTCATGGCAGTGTTGATATGCACAAGGCAATTGTGGAATCATGCGATGTATATTTCTACGAGATTGGTAAGAGGCTGGGGATAGATAGAATCTATAAATATTCAATCTTGTTCGGACTTGGAAAGGAGACAGGCATAGAAATGTTTCCATTGAAGGAGAGAAAAGGCTTAATACCTAATGCAGAGTGGAAAAGGGAGAAAACAAATCTTCCATGGTATTTAGGAGATACATTTATTTCAGCTATTGGGCAAGGATTTATAACTATGACGCCAATTCAGGCTGCACTTATGACTGCAACATTTGCAAATGGAGGATATATATATAAACCTACTTTTACGATTGGAGGGTATGAACCTCTGCAAAGAATTACCCTTAAGCCTGAAACCATTCGTATAGTAAGAGATGCTTTATTGGGCGTAGTGAATGAACCTGGTGGTACCGCTTGGAGCTCAAGATCTACTTTAACTACAATTGCAGGCAAGACAGGCACAGCACAGGTTATTGGTAAAGATAAAAAAGTTTCTGGCGAGAGATTTATTGACCACGCATGGTTTGTCGCTTTTGCCCCTGTTGATAAACCTGAAATAGCAGTATCTGTCTTTGTTGAACATGGCGGGAGCGGTGGGGCGACAGCCGCTCCAATTGCTAAGAAAACAATCGAGGCTTATTTCCAGAACAATAAGCCAAAACAATAAGCCAGAACAATAAGAAGGAACCCGGGCTATAAATAGTGCCTGTTTATAAATACCTAATATCTTAATTCTCTTTCTTTTTCTTTGCGACCTGTACGCTTACCTTACGGCCTCTCATAATGCTGTCATTTATTGCATGAATAACTCCGTCAGCAAGATTTGTAGGAATCTCAACAAAGCTGAATTTGTCATAAAGGGCAATATTGCCAATTTTTCTGGCTGGTATGCCTGCTTCAGCGGAGATTGACTTTACTATGTCTCCTACCTTTATCTTGTCTTTCTTACCTATAGTCATAAAGAGCCTTACAAAATTTGTTTTCTGACCTACTTCCATAGCAGGTTCAATACTCTCGATTTCATTTATATCTTCAATATCAATCAACATTGATAAAGCAGCGCTAATTACATCTGATGGGGCATATTTCTGAAGCAGCACTTGTGCAAAGGTGACAAAACGATCATGCTTACCTTCTTGAATAACATCGTCGAATATCTTTGCAAGTTCATTCTCTTTAGCTTTTCTTACCTGGTCTCTGGTAGGAAGCTTTGCCTTTTTTATTTGCGTTTTGGCAGCTTGTTCAATTAGCCTCAATTGACGATACTGTCTTGGAGTTACAAATGTTATAGCTATCCCCGATTTGCCGGCTCTGCCAGTTCTACCGATTCTGTGTATGTAACCTTCGGGGTCCTGAGGGATGCTATAGTTGAAAACATGCGATACATCGGGGATGTCAAGTCCACGGGCAGCAACATCTGTGGCAACTAATATGTCAAGATCACCACTTTTGAATCTGCGCATCATGTCATCTCTGTGGCTCTGAGTAAAATCACCATGTATGGCACCTGCAGGATAGCCCATCTGTTGTAATTTTCCTGCTACTTCATCAACTTCTCTTTTTGTATGACAAAAAACGAGAGTGGCAGAAGGACCTTCTACATCAAGGAGCCGGGTTAATGCCCTTATCTTATCTTCTTCTGGAATCTCATAAAACACCTGCTTGATTTTTGCAACTATCATCTCACTAGCATCAACCCCAAAATGAAGCGGTTTATTCATATGACTTTTTGCTATTTCTATAATTTCTCGTGGCATTGTTGCTGAAAAAAGCATTGTTTGTCTTTCTGTTGGTATTAATGCAAGAATCTTTTCGATATCTTCAATAAACCCCATATTCAGCATCTCATCTGCTTCATCAAGGACGACCGCCCTAACTTCTTCTAAAGATAAGGTCTTTCTTTGTATGTGATCAAGCAGTCTTCCTGGCGTAGCAACAACGATATCAAACCCTCTTTTGATGCTTCTCATCTGAAGTTCAAAAGACTGCCCACCATAAATAGGTAGAGAGGTTATACCTGACTTTAATCCCATTTTATTGATTTCGCCTGATACCTGAACGGCAAGCTCTCTCGTAGGAGTTAGAACTACGGAATATGGATTCTTAACTTTTAAGAGAGGTTTCATCTCTATTAAAGGGATTCCAAAAGCGGCTGTCTTGCCTGTGCCAGTCTGAGCTTGTGCTATTATATCCTTGCCTTTTAGAGCATGAGGTATAACCACTTTCTGTATAGGAGTAGGCTCTTCAAATCCCATAATGGAGAGCGATATAAGGGTTTTATCAGAAATGTTGAATTCATTGAACTTAGCATAAGAAGTAGCATCAATGTTTTTATTTTTTGAATTAGAAAGGTTTGTAAGTGATTTTTTTGGCAAATTAAACTCCTTTTAGTTATTAAAAATTTTTTATAGAACTCGGATATTTTATAGTTGATGTAATTAATGAAATAATAAAACAAAATATTTTTAAATAGCAAAGAAAAAACTTATCATAAAAATGTAAAATATACAGGTCTTTTGCAAATGGACAAAAAGAGCATTTTTTGATTAAGAGCTAATTTAGTGAATTTAATAGAATGAATATAAAAACTCATTTGGTTTTTCAGACTATTTGTGTGTACTTGTATAAAATCGCTTAGATGTCTATAGTTTAAAGATTAAAGGTGTATAGATGGAAATCGTAGGCAAGCTTCTCTTAACTTCTGATAGTATTTACTCCAGAGTGATGGAATTAGCTGAGAGGATATCTTCAGATTATCAAGGCAAGGAGATTCTGGCTATAGCGGTTCTAAAAGGGGCTTTTATGTTCTATGCAGATTTGATAAGGGCTTTAAAGGTCCCAGTAACTGTAGATTTTATAATAGCCAGTAGCTATCATGGGACTATTTCTTCAGGAGATGTTAGAGTCCGATATGAGAGTCTTGAGGATATTTCGGGCAAGGATGTTTTATTGATTGATGATATAATAGATACCGGTATTTCGCTCAAATATTTGAGGGAACTATTGCTAAATAAACGCCCAGCAAGCCTTAAAATATGTGTTTTGCTTGATAAGAAAGAAAGAAGAATAGCCAATGTTCCTATTGATTATCTGGGGTTTGAGATTCAAAATGAGTTTGTGGTAGGTTATGGGCTGGATTGGGATGGCAAATATAGGAATCTGCCATATATTGCTGTTTTAAAAGATATATAATAAAACCCAAATTGAGCGACTCTTATTTGATAAGATGCCCAAACTATGTTAACGAGGTAAATGATATGTATAAATTAATGATTGAGTCGACCTTTTCTTCGGCACATCAGTTGAGAGGATATAAAGGTAAATGTGAAAACCTTCATGGTCATAACTGGAAGGTTCAGGTATATGTTACATCTAATCAGCTTAATGAAATTGATCTGGTGATAGACTTTCATGAGGTTAAGGACATGACTAACCAGATTATATCAAAGCTTGACCATACAATGCTAAATAATGTTTATCCTTTCACAGAGATAAACCCATCCTCAGAAAATTTAGCGAGATGGATTTTTGAGTCATTAAAAGAAAAAATGGCTGGGTATAGTGTAATCAAGATTTCCGCTGTAACTGTATGGGAGTCTGCTACTGCTTCAGCTACATATTATGAAGACTAAGGAGATCGAATTTGATTGATATTGATTTTGTATCGAGATTAATAGAAAGAGCTATTTCAAATGGTGCTGATGAGGCTGAAATTTTCTATCGAGTTATCAATAATCTCACCATTGAGGTTAAGAATCAGAAGATTGATACTATTGAATCATCAATCTCATATGGATATTCTATCAGGACAATTAAAGATAAGAAGCTTGGTTTTTCTTATTCTACAGATTTAAACAAAGCTGACAGTGTATTAAATAATGCATTAGAAGCAGGTAAATATGCCGAACCAGATGATTACAATGGCTTGCCTCAATATGAAAGACCTTCTTTTGTAGAGATTTATGATAGAAGGATAGTTTCAATTTCCGAGACTGAAGCGATTGAGAATGTTATGATGATGGAACTCTCTGCGCTTAAGAAAGACAATAAAATTAAAAAGACTCGGAAAGCCTCAGGTAGGTTTACTTCTTCACAAACATATATATTCAATTCGCACGGGCTTATTGCAGATTATTCATCCACAGGATGTTCTGCCCAAATAATGGCAATAGCTGAAAATGACAGTGAGAGTCAGATCGGTTGGTATTTCAGTGGAAGCAGATTTCTTGATGATATTGATTTTGCAAATACGGGTGAAGAAGCAGCAAGAAGGGCTCTATATCTGCTTAATGCTGAAAAAACAGGCTCTCATAAGGGTTATATATTGCTTGATAGTTCCGTTGCAGTTGATTTCTTAAGCCTGCTGTCCAGTTCACTCTCATCAGAGTCTGTTCAGAAAGGCAAATCAATGCTTGCTAATAAAATCAACAACCATGTTATAAACGAAAAAGTCAGTATTATTGATAATGGCATATTCAATCGAAAGCTCGGAAGCCGCCCTTTTGATGACGAAGGCGTTCCCACGCAAAATAAGGTTCTCATTGAAAATGGCATCTTAAAATCATTCATATATAATGTCTATACAGCGAGAAAAGATAGGATTTCTTCTACGGGCAACGCTATAAGAGGGGGCTTTAGCAATCTGCCTTCTGTAGCCCCGACTAATCTGTATATTGAATCTGCAGGGGAGAATGCTACTGAAAGTTTTATTAACATAGTAAAGACTGTTGACAAGGGCATTTATGTATTTGAAACGATGGGCATGCATACTGCTAATCCTATATCTGGAGAGTTCTCTATCGGTGTGTCAGGATTAATGATAGAAAATGGAGAATTGAAACAGCCTATCAAGGAGGCTGTAATCTCAGGCAATGTGCTGGAGCTTTTTAATAAAATAGTCGTGATAGGTGATGATTTAAGGTTTTATGGTAATCTTGGGTCTCCCTCTCTTTTAGTGGCAGATATTGATATAAGCGGTTAAATAGCTTTTCTTAATTTTCAGGAGGAATTTACATGGACTACTTTTTGACAGAAGAACAAATAATGATAAGAGATATGGCAAGACAGATTGCTGAAGACAAGATCATGCCTGTCAGGGCTGAACTGGATGAAAAAGAAGAATTTCCAAGGGAAATAATGAATTTTTTAGCTCAGTCTGATATGCTTGGTATTTATATACCAGAAGAATATGGAGGGCTTGGTAAAGGAAGTCTTGATTTATGTATAGCGATAGAGGAGCTTTCAAGGGCATGTCTTGGGGTATCAACCTCTTATGCTGCTAATGCCCTTGGGACATACCCTATAATGCTTTTTGGTTCAGAGGAACAGAAAAAAAGATACCTTCCCGATATAGCATCTGGTAAAAATCTTGTAGCGTTTGGTTTGACTGAGGCGAATGCTGGCAGCGATGCTGGTGGAATTCAGACTACAGCTGTACTTGATGGCACTGAATATGTCTTAAATGGAACGAAACAATGGATTACTAATGGAGAAGAAGCTGATATTTATACTATAATCGCTCTAACAGACAAGGCTAAAGGTGCAAGGGGAGCTTCTGCCTTCATAGTTGAAAAAGGAACTAAGGGGTTTTCATTTGGAAAAAAAGAAAAAAAGATGGGCATTAGGGCATCCACTACTTGTGAGCTTATTTTTGATAACTGCAGAATCCCAAAGGAAAACATCATTGATAGAGAAGGCAAGGGCTTTATAATAGCTATGAAGACTCTTGATAAAGCCAGAGCGGGTGTGGGGGCTCAAGGTGTAGGCGTTGCACAGGGGGCTTTTGAAGAGGCATTGAGTTTTGCAAAACAGAGATACCAGTTCGGACATTCAATAATAAGCTTCCAGGCAGTCCAGCACATGCTTGCCGATATGGCTATCCAGATAGAGGCAGCAAGGTCTTTGGTCTATTCAGTTGCTCGATTTATTGACAGTGGTGCTAAAGATGTCTCAAAAGAATCAGCTATCGCAAAGACATTTGCCACCGATATATGTATGAATGTTACAACTGACGCTGTTCAGGTTATGGGAGGTGCAGGATACATGAGAGAATATCCTGTTGAGAAGATGATGAGGGATGCAAAGATACTCCAGATATATGAAGGCACAAATCAGATTCAGAGAAATGTTATAGCTCAGGCTTTAATAAGGGAGACCGTAAAGAAAAAATAAAACTTATGGAAAAAGCGCCGGAGACCGAAGGGCAGTAGTCTCTTTAAAGCCCATCATAATATTCATATTATGGACTGCCTGTCCCGAGGCTCCTTTGACAAGATTATCTATGGCAGAAACTATAATTATTGAATTAGTTCTTTTGATTACTTTAATACCAATTTCACAGAAATTAGACCCTCTAATATTTTTAGTATTAGGAAAACTACCTTCACTTAAGACTTTTACAAAAGGCTCTGCAGCATACTTTTCTTTATAGCTTGCAATAATATCAGATGTATCAATATTTTTCGACAATTTAGCATATATCGTGGAAATAATTCCTCTATCCATTGGAAGTAGGTGTGGTGTGAAATTAACGATTATATCTCTGCCAGCTATAAGTGATAATTCCTGTTCAATCTCAGGTGTATGTCTGTGTACACCAATCCCATAAGCCTTAAAACCTTCATTTACCTCGCAGTAAGCAAAATCAACTGATGCCTTCCTGCCCGCCCCTGTTGTTCCAGACTTTGAATCAATGATGATGTTATCAAGTTCAATAAAACCTTCTTTTATCGCAGGGTATAAACCTAATATTGCTGATGTGGGATAACATCCAGGATTGGCAATCAGGCTTGATTTCTTGATTTTCTCTCGATATATCTCGGGCAGCCCATATATAGCATTTTTTAATGTTTCTTTAAAATTATGTTGGGTTTTATACCATTGTTCATAAATTATTGGGTCAGAAATACGGTAATCAGCAGATAGATCTATGACCTTTTTACCATTATTAAAGAAAAAATGCACGGCTTCTTGAGATGCTGCATGAGGTAATGCCATAAAAAATATATCTGCCTTTGATAATATCGCTGATTTATTAAGAGACTCATAAGTCAAGTGATCATAATAATGAAGATGTGGAAAGACACTGCTTATTTTTTCCCCTGCAGACTTTTCAGATGTGACCACAGTTATAGTAACCTCTGGGTGAAGACAGAGAATCCTGAGCAGTTCAGCGCCGGTGTAACCGCTTGCTCCGCATATTGCAACCTTCAGCATTTTAAGCCCCTTTAAAGGCAAGCATATAAACCTGCATTTACAAATTTAGCAACTAATAGAGGCAACTCACTATCGTGAAATTGCCTCTGTAATTTTAAAGCACCTGTGAGATTACCTCTTTGAGAACTGGAATCTCTTTCTGGCACCTTTCAGCCCGTATTTCTTTCTCTCTACTTCTCTTGGATCTCTCGTAATGAAGCCCTCTTTTTTTAATTTTGTCTTTAAGTCATTATCAACTTTCACAAGCGCACGTGATATGCCATGCCTTAAAGCACCTGCCTGACCGCTCATACCGCCGCCGATTACCTTGGCTTTAACATCAAATTTATCGTTCATACCTGTCAATTGTAGAGGTTGTTTGATTATCATCCTGAGGGTTTCGCGGGGGAAATATGTCTCAAAGTCTCTATCATTGACGGTTATTTTTCCATCACCTTTATATAATACTACCTGAGCGATAGCTCTTTTTCTTCTGCCTGTTGCTTGATATTCTATGGAAGGCATAAACTCACTTGCTCCTTATTTTAATATTTCAATAATCTCTGGTTTTTGAGCGCTGTGCGGGTGTCCGGCTCCGCGATAAACCTTCAGCTTTTTTATCATAGCTCTTCCAAGGCGATTTTTAGGCAACATTCCCCATACAGCATCAATAATAACCTTATCAGGTTCTTTTGCCATTCTATGTTTAAGGCTTATTGACTTAATGCTTCCGATATAACCTGTGTGATGATAGTAGTATTTATCTTCCATCTTATTGCCTGTAACCTTAATCTTATCTGCATTGATAACTATGATAAAATCACCTGTATCTACATTGGGGGTAAAAACAGGCTTATGTTTACCTCTTAAGTAAATTGCAATTCTTGTTGCCATTCGTCCGAGAATCTGGTTATTAGCATCTATTACATACCATTTTTTATCTATATCTTCTTTTCTAGCAAACTTGGTCTTCATTAAAATTCACCTGCCCTTGCGATTTGAATAAGCTTCAATAAAAGAAAAGCCTTATAAAATAATAAAAATATAATGGTTTTGTCAACTTTAAGATGCCAACCGAAAAACAGGCGGTGTAAAAATGCATCACTTTCGTGTAAAATTGCTAATTAGTGTCTGTTTATAAATTACTATTTTCCGAAAAAGTTGTCATTCCTGCGGAGGCAGGAATCCAGTATTTTTAATGGGTTCTGGATTCCGCATCAAGTGCGGAATGACGAATAGCATTAGTTTATAAACAGACTCTAATTAACAGATGGGCATAAAATTGAAGCTTTGATTTAAAAGGGATATATGAATAGGGGATAATCTTTATGGCGATTGAAATATCATCATCAATACGGGATAACCAAGGAAGGGGAAAAGTCGGGGATTTTCTCAAAGATAAAATTAAACCTTGCTCAAAACTCTCCATCGTATCCGCTTATTTCACAATCTATGCCTATGAGCAACTAAAGGAAAAACTTCAGGGTATCGAACATCTCAATTTCCTTTTCGGGGAGCCGCGTTTTGTTAAGAGTCTCGATCCTAATAAGACCGATACAAAGTCATTCAAGATAGAGGATGAGAAACTCAGCCTCACTAACAGGCTTCAGCAGAAGGCTGTTGCTAAGGAGTGTTCAGACTGGATTCAGAGCAAGGTTGATATTAAATCCATCAGGCAGGCTAATTTACTTCATGGGAAGATGTATCACATTGATAACTGTGGAATCGAAAAGGCACTGGTCGGCAGCTCTAATTTTACCGTCAGCGGTCTTGGTTATGGGAATATCCCGAATATCGAGCTGAACCTTGAAGTTGTTGATGACAGAGACCGGGCTGATCTGAAAAATTGGTTTTATGAGATATGGAATAACAACCAACTCGTTGAAGATGTAAAGGATAAGGTGCTTAGTTATCTCGAACAGCTTTATCAGGAGAATTCACCAAAGTTCATCTATTACAAAACGCTATATCATCTTTTTGAAAAATTTCTATCAGAGCAGGAGACAGGCGGTTTTATTGATGAAGGAACGCATCTGTATGATACAAGAGTATGGCGCATGCTCTTTGATTTCCAGAAGGATGGAGTTCGGGGTGCGATTAATAAAATTCTCAAACACAATGGGTGCATAATCGCAGATAGTGTCGGATTGGGTAAGACCTTTGAGACATTGGCAATCATAAAATATTTTGAATTGCTAAATGACCGTGTGCTGGTTTTATGTCCGAAAAAGCTTCGCGAAAACTGGACGGTGTTTCAAGCATATAACAACAGCGAGCTAAACATCCTTCTCGAAGATAGATTCAGCTATACTGTTCTTTCTCATACAGACCTTAGCCGTGATTCGGGCAGATCCGGCGATATAGACATTGAGAAGATCAACTGGGGCAATTACAACCTTGTTGTGATAGACGAATCTCACAACTTCAGAAACAATACAAAAGGAAAAAAAGACGAGGAAGGCAATACAATCAGGAGCAGCCGCTACGAAAGGCTGATGCACGATATTATCAGCAAAGGCGTCAAGACAAAGGTGCTGATGCTTTCCGCAACGCCGGTCAACAATAACCTCCGCGATCTCAGAAACCAAATCTATTTTATCACCGAGGAAAGGGACGACGCTTTCAAGGAGGCTTTCAATCTTCCGAGTATAGGCGAGACACTGAAGGTTTCACAAAACAAGTTTACCCTCTGGTCAAAGAAGCCTAAAAGAGAGATCAAAGACCTTTTGGAAAGTTTTGATTCGGGGTTTTTTAAATTGCTTGATGAACTGACCATTGCCAGATCACGGCGGCATATACAAAAATATTATAACCTTAAGCAGATAGGCGACTTCCCTAAGAGAGAGAAGCCTAAATCCATATATCCATCTATTGATTTAAAGAATGAATTCATTTCTTATGACCAGTTGAACAAAGAGATACAGAAATACAAGCTTTCTCTCTTCAGCCCGTATCAGTATGTCTTGCCTCAATACAAGGAAATCTACAACAAAGAAAAGGTCGAGAACTTTACCCAAGAGGACAGAGAAAATTACCTCATCGGTATGATGAAGGTGAATTTCCTCAAGCGGCTCGAAAGCTCGGTAAACTCCTTTGCCATTTCGATGGACAGGACTATCAACAAGATATCAGAGCTTGAAAACAAGATTAATGAATACAAAAAGAAAAAGACCAATACTGCAGAAATAGACCTTGACGATCTGCATGTGCCAGACAGCGATGAGGAGACAGAAGACGCATGGGAAGTTGGGAAAAAGATTAAGTATTCACTTGCCCATATTGATATCGACAGATGGCTTCAGGACCTTGCCAAGGATAAAGAGCAGTTGCATAGACTTTATCTGGAAGCAAGCGCTGTAAGTATCCAGAGGGATGCAAAACTCGGTCAACTGAAAGAAGTTATTAGAGATAAAGTAGATAAACCTACAACCAACAAGGATGGTAAAAAGAATCATAAAGTACTCATATTTACTGCTTTCGCAGATACCGCAGAGTATTTATATAAAGCAATTAAGGATTGGGCTTTGAAGGAGCTCAAAGTTAATATCGCAATGGTATCAGGTGGTTCGACTGAGAACAAGACCACATTTGGAAAGAATGAGTTTACGAATATCCTGACCAATTTTTCACCTATCTCAAAAAATCGTGATAAAATGAAATCTATGAAGCAGGATGAAGAAATAGACCTTCTGATTGCCACAGACTGCATCTCCGAAGGACAGAATCTGCAGGACTGTGATTGCCTCATTAATTATGATATCCACTGGAATCCTGTCAGAATTATACAGCGGTTTGGAAGAATAGACAGAATCGGCAGCAGGAATGAGAAGATTTACATGTTTAATTTCTGGCCTACAAAAGACCTTGATAATTATATAACCCTCAAAGAACGTGTTGAGGCAAGAATGGCATTGGTAGATATCGCGGCTACCACAGACGATAACCTTTTGTCACAGGATATCAAGGATTTGATACAGGAAGACTTGAAATATCGGGACCAGCAACTAAAGAAGCTCAAGGAAGAAATACTGGATATTGAAGATGTCACAGACGGCATTGCCCTGAGCGAATTTACCCTCGATGATTTCAGAATTGAATTAATGAACTATATCGAGGCAAACAGGGAAATTCTTCATCATGCCCCACTCGGATTATATTCTGTTGTTCCACCACCAAATGGAAGTCAAATCATTGGGCCAGGCGTGATATTTTGTCTTAGGCAAATAGGTGATACGAAAGAAAATGAAATGGTTAACCCTCTGCAGCCTTATTTTCTTGTCTATGTGAAGGATACCGGAGATGTACGGTTTAATTTTACCCATGCAAAACAGATACTGGAAATATTCAGAATGCTTGCTGCCGGCAATGACAAGGTATATGAAACACTCTGCGATATCTTTAATACTGAAACATCCAATGGGAACGAAATGAAAAAATACGACGCCCTTCTTGAGAAGGCGATAAATGAGATCACAAAAACCTTCAAAAAAAGAGCTGTCGGCGCCCTCCTGTCCGGCAGGGGAGGCAGGCTGCCGACTCAGTCGCAGCAGGCTAAAGGCGCAGAGGATTTTGAACTTGTAACATGGCTGATTATTAAAGAAGAAGGCTGTTAGGGCGCATTAATGCGAAAGTTTCGTTATGCGACACAGAAAGTTATTATATCAACTAAAAAATAGCGATAGGATTTTTTGGGAGACATTGGGAATAGCTTTTCGCTCATTCTCGGAAGGCGTCCTTGCCTTCCTCCGAGGTCACCATCACGCCTCACCATCCTGGTGAGTCTTCTGTGATGGTGAAAGCCGCTCAAAGCCAATCCCAATGTCATATCAGCGTTTTTTATATTGTTTCTATCGCTATTTTTTGGACATCAATATTAGTGTTGACATGGTTATGACTTTTGCCGTAGAATTTTATGAGACAGATGCGGGGACGTGTCCAGTGCGGGAATTTCTGGACAAACTGAAGGTCAGTGTTCCGGATGACTTTGCTGCTGTTGTAGCCGGACTCGCCAAACTCCGGAACCGGCAGTGTCATCGGGAGCCCTTGACCAAACCTCTTGGCGATGGGCTTTTTGAACTGAGGCATGTCGGGAAGCTTAATACGCGGGTGCTCTGGTTCTTTATGAAAGGTCAGCGTATTATTGCTGTCCACGGCATACGCAACAAGGGTCGGGCTATCCCCGCCCAAGAAATGGAGACCGCCAGGAAAAGAATGCATGACTGGCTGAGAAGAGAATTCAATGAAAAAGACAAATTTCGATCGCTATCTTGAAGAGCAAATGAAAGACCCTGCATTTGCGGAGCGCTTTAATCGCGCAGGCGAAGCGTGGGACGTCGCCCTTCAGATAGCTGCCCTGAGGCAGCAGGCAGGTCTTTCGCAGAAAGAGTTAGCAAAACTCCTGAAAACCTCCCAGCAGCAGATCAGCCGTCTTGAGTCGCCCGGCTATGAGGGCCACTCGCTCAGCATGCTGCGCCGTGTTGCCGAGGTGCTTCATGCCCGCGTCCGCGTGACATTTGAGCCCAAGGAAAAAGGAGGCGAGATGCGCGTAGCTGAAGAATCGGCAAAGTACGGCGACAGGCGCACCAAGACAAAAGGGAAATGAAGGAACTGAAGCAGCAGATACAGGAAGCCATTGCCTCTTTTGCTGCCGGCAATCTTGCAAACAATGCAATCCGCCTTCTGAGTGTCCTTGGCTATGAAAGCGACCGAACCGTTGAGCTTTCGCCAAATACATTTGAGAGCTTGTCAGAATATTTTGATATTGTTGGACGGGGATTTGACCCTGAAAAGGCAAAGGTTAAAGAATGGGAATCCATAGACATCATCTTTCAGCTCACAGAAGACGACATTAAGAAAAGCCATTCCCTTTTTGAGACAAAGCAGTATAACGATAAGATTATAGAATCCTATCTGTTTTTTGCCATTTCCCTTGTCGGAGATAAATATACCCGCGGCGACTTGGTAAGAATTACAAGGGAGATCAATAAACTCACGCCGATGCCTGCGATGATATTGTTTAAATACAACCATTATCTGACCATTGCCGTCATTGACCGGAGACTCCACAAGCGGGAAAGCACAAAGGATGTCCTCGAAAAGGTCACACTCATCAAAGACATACAAATTCCCTCCCCGCCTTTACAAGGAGGGGTGACCGAAGGTTGGGGTGGTACTCACCGTGCGCATATTGAGATACTTCATGACCTCTCTTTTGCTGAGCTGCAGGACAAGCACAGGTTTACAAATTTTGTTGAGCTTCACAATGCATGGAGAAAAACTCTCGATACCAAAGAACTGAATAAGAAGTTCTTCCGCGAACTTGCAAACTGGTACTTCTGGGCACTCAACAATGTTGAATTCCCTGATGATGCCGAGAAGAACAAGGACGTTCGCAATGCTATAAATGTTATCCGCATGATCACCCGGCTTATCTTCATCTGGTTTATGAAAGAAAAAGGATTAATCCCTGAAGACCTCTTTAATCAGTCAAAGGTGAATGAAATTCTTGTAGGGGCAGATTTTAAATCTGCCCTTGATAATGCAGATACTGGGCGGGTTGCAAACCCGCCCCTACAAAAGCGCCATTCCGTTTATTACAAAGCCATCCTCCAGAACCTTTTCTTTGCCACCCTGAATACGGAGATGAACAAGGACAAGCCCGGCACCCGCAAATTCAGAGGCAAGAACAAAGGTGATGGCAGAGACCAGCACTATATGATTCACAATGTTTTCAGATATGAAGATTATTTTGTAAATCCTCATGACAGCCTGAAGAAATATTTTGAAGATATCCCCTTCCTAAACGGCGGCCTTTTTGAATGTTTGGATAAGGAAATTGTAGGGGCAGGTCTTGTGCCTGCCAGGGCCGAAGAAGGGCACCCACAAGGGATGCCCCTACAAAAGAATATCATCCGCATTGACGGTTTCTCCGACAGAAAGGACAATCCCCTGAAGGTGCCGGATTATCTTTTCTTCTCTTCGGAGCAATCAGTAGACCTCAATGAAATATATGGAACCAGGAACAAAGCCTATAAGGTCAGAGGTCTGATAGATATTCTCGACAGCTACAAGTTTACTGTTGATGAGAATACGCCGATTGAAGAAGAAATCGCCCTTGACCCTGAGTTATTAGGCAAGGTCTTTGAGAACCTGCTGGCAAGCTATAACCCTGAGACACAGACGACAGCGCGCAAGCAAACAGGCTCTTTTTATACACCACGAGAGATTGTCAACTACATGGTTGACGAATCCATTATTGCGTATCTTTCGACAAAACTCATTGCGAAGATTCCCACTCTTGGCAAGGACGAGAAAGGACTTGATTCGAGGCTGAGACACCTCCTCGCCTACAATGACGAGCCTCACAAGTTCACAGCGGCTGAAATTGATCTGCTCATATCCGCAATCAACACCCTGAAGGCTCTCGACCCTGCCTGCGGTTCTGGAGCGTTTCCGATGGGTATGCTTCATAAGCTGGTTTATATCCTCGGAAGGCTCGACCCTGACAACTCAAAATGGCGTGAGCTTCAGAAGCAGAAGGCAATCAAGGAGACAGAAGAGGCATATAAGATCGGGGACAAGGAAGAGCGCGAAAATAGACTCCTCGATATCAGCGAGGTTTTTGAAAACAATGCATCTGACTATGGAAGAAAGCTTTATCTTATTGAAAACTGCATCTTCGGCGTTGACATCCAGCCGATAGCCGTGCAGATCGCAAAGCTCAGGTTTTTCATCTCCCTGATCGTTGACCAGAGGATTGACCTTGTAGGGGCAGGTTTAAAACCTGCCCATGAAAATAGACAAACACAAAATACAAGGCGGGTTACGAACCCGCCCCTACAAAACAGGGGAATACGGCCCCTGCCGAACCTTGAGACAAAATTTGTGGCTGCAAATACGCTAATCGGGATAGAGAAACCTAAGGTACTTAAGCTTTCAATGAATGTGGCAGAAATCGACCGCAAGGAAACTGAACTGAAAAAGGTGCGTGAACGGCATTTCACTGCAAGAACGCAGCAAACAAAGAATAAATGTCGCGATGAAGATAGACGCCTTCGCTCAGAAATATCTGAGCTGCTGAAAAGTGATGGTTGGGATAATGCGGTTGCTCGTAAACTTGCCGAATGGAACCCTTACGACCAGAATGCTTCGGCGGATTTCTTTGATCCTGAGTGGATGTTTGGGATTAATGTAGGGGCAGGCCCCTGTGCCTGCCCTGAATTACCCTGTAGAACAACAACCGCCAAAAAACAGGGCAACCACAGGGGGTTGCCCCTACGAAATACGGGTGCGGATGAGGGGTTTGACATTGTGATCGGCAATCCGCCTTATGTCAAGGAATATACGCACAGAGATGCATTTGATGGTGTGAGAGCGTCACAATATTATCAGGGCAAGATGGACATATGGTATCTTTTTGCCTGCTTATCCCTTGATATACTACGTAAGGGTTCAGGAATACTGACTTTTATTGCAACAAACAACTGGGTAACAAATGCGGGCGCTTCAAAAATGAGAAACAAGGTCATCCGAGAGGTACAAATTCTAAAAATGCTTGATTTTGGGAATTACAAAATATTTGAATCTGCCGATATACAAACAATGGTTATGATTTTTAAAAGTGATGACCAAAATTCTGAATACACATTTGATTATAGGAAGCTATTTGGCAAAACTGTGACACTTAGTGATGTGATGGATTTGCTAATTCATGGCGATAATGAACAGGCCGTATATTTAATGCCAATTATTAATAGAAATGCACTAAGTGATAAGCCCTTAACTTTTAGCAACGATAGAGAAGAGACTCTTTTACAAAAAATCAGAAGCAAAGCAAATTTTAAATTAGATGAAAAGAAAGAAGTTGCTCAGGGAATAGTTGCTCCGCAGGATTTTTTAAATAATACTGCCCAACGCGCGTTGGGCATGGATTTTGCGGTTGGTGAAGGGATATTTTGCTTATCTAACCACGAGAAAAAAGAGTTAGGCTTGAGTAAAGAAGAACGGAGCATTGTTAGACCATACTTTACAACCAATGAACTTCATAAGTATTATGGAGATCCGAAGAACAATTACTGGATAATATACACAGACTCTTCCTTCAAAAACCCACGAATAATCCGGCAATATCCGAATTTAAAAAGACATCTGGACAGATTTAAATCAATTATCACATCAGATAATGCACCGTATGGACTGCATAGGGCAAGAATAGAATATTTTTTTAAGGGAGAAAAAATAATATCATTGAGGAAATGTTCTGAGCCAACTTTTACCTATACAGATTATGATTGTTATGTATCCCAAACCTTTTTTGTAATTAAAAGCTCAAGAATCAACATGAAATTTCTGACTGCATTATTAAACTCAAAATTAATCGCATTTTGGCTTCGTTATAAAGGCAAGATGCAGGGTCATCAATTTCAGGTTGATAAAGAACCATTATTAGACATACCTATTAGAAAACCAGAAACAGAGCAGCCCTTCATCACCTTTGTCGACCAAATCCTCGCCGCCAAGAAGAAAAATCCCAAAGCCGACACCTCCGCCCTCGAAAAACAGATTGACGAAATGGTCTATGCCCTTTACGGCCTTACGCCGGAAGAGATTGCGATTGTGGAGGGGAAGAAAAAGTGAATAGATCAATAATAATCACAATAGGGGACATAGCTGAAAGGAGGGCTGCTGCGTGAAAAGCGAAATCATCATCCAGTTGCACAAGAATTTCGAGGATTACGCCCACGAAATTGACGGTGAAGAATTCTGGTTTGCCCGTGACCTGATGGGGCTGCTTGGATATACCAAATGGGAAAACTTCGCCAAGGTAATAGACAAGGCAAAGATTTCATGCCAAACCTCAGGTCATTCCATCAGTGACCATTTTCCTGACGTCAGGAAAATGGTTTATATCGGCTCTGGAGCTGAAAGACCGATAGATGACATTGCTCTCACTCGTTACGCCTGTTATCTCATCGCTCAAAATGGCGACCCTCGCAAGGTGGAAATCGCCTTTGCTCAGACTTACTTTGCCGTTCAGACGCGGCGGGTAGAGCTGATCGAAAAGCGTCTTGCCGAACAGGAGCGTCTCACTGCACGACAGAAACTCTCTCTGTCCGAGAAAGAGCTTTCCGGTCTCATTTTTGAGCGTATTGGTGACAATAGCGGTTTTGCCCGTATTCGCAGCAAGGGCGATGCAGCTCTGTTTGGCGGGAAAAGCACCCAACAGATGAAGGGACGTCTGAACGTGCCGGATAGTCGCGCACTGGCTGATTTCCTTCCCACTATTACTATCAAGGCCAAAGACTTTGCTGCAGAAATAACCAACTTCAATATCCGGCGTGATAATCTGCGCCACGAGGGAACAATTACTAACGAGCATGTTAAGAACAATCTTGATGTTCGTAAGGTATTGACTGACCGTGGCATTAAACCCGAAGAACTTCCACCTGCTGAAGACATCAAGAAATTAGAGCGCCGCGTTAAATCAGAGGAAAAGCAGATTGCGAAAAAGACTGTGAAGCCAAGAGACTGAAATGATCGCACTCGAAAAGCAGATCGACGAAATGGTCTATGCCCTCTATGGCCTCACGCCGGAAGAGATTGCGATTGTGGAGGGGAAGAAGTGAATCAGCAAGCCTTCTTGGATACGCTTGAGCGGCTTCGTAAACTGCCGCGCGAAGCTGCAACCGTGGAGTTTAAGCTGAACTGGGATCATGCTCCCGACATTGGACATTATATTTCAGCACTGGGCAATTCGGCAGCTCTCGACGGCCATGACCGGGCTTGGCTGGTATGGGGCATTGATAACAATAAACACGAGGTGCATGGTACAACTTTCAACCCATTCACTGCAAAAGGGGAAGGCAATCAGCCGCTGATAGTTTGGCTGACACAAATGATTGTTCCCCGCCCTGATTTCGAATTTTACGAATTGCCCCGTACTGATGGACGTGTCGTGATGCTGGAAATACATCCGCCTCGAAGTGCGCCATTGGCCTTTGACGGTATACGCTATATTCGCATCGATAGCAACAAGGTTCCCTTGGCCAAACACCCTGATAAGGAAGCAAGGTTATGGTCTGCGCTTGGTCAGAAGGATGACTGGTCTGGAGAACTTGTAGCTGGCGCGACGTTGGACGACCTCGATCCCAATGCCATAAAGGCTGTGAGAAAGCGGTTTGCCGAGTATTTGATCAAGAACGAACCTGAAACTTCCAGACATGACAAGATTCGTGCGGACATTCAATCATGGGATGTACCCACCCTGCTGAATAAGGCACATATAACCAAGCAAGGGCGTCTCACCCGATCTGCATTGTTGCTGCTTGGACGAGATGAAGCAGCACATTTTTTGTCGCCTGTTGACGCAAAGATCAGTTGGATCTTGCGTGATGAGCACAATCGGGCCATTAGCAACCAGCATTTCGGCATGCCGATGCTCCTATCTTCAGAGGCGTTATTCAGGGGTATCCGCAATATAACGCTGGAGTATATGCCCGATGGCACACTATTTCCATCTCCCGTTCCGCAATATGGCTCTTGGGTAATTCGTGAAGCCTTGCACAATTGTATCACTCATCAGGATTACTGTCTGGGTGGCAAGATCAACGTAGTGGAACATCCGGACAGGCTGGTGTTTTTCAATTTAGGGGTCTTCATTCCTCCAAGTGTGGAGTGGATGCTGGAGAATCAATCTCCGCCTGAGCATTACCGCAATTAGTGGCTGATTGACGGCATGGTGCGTCTGAGGATGATAGATCAGATCGGCAGCGGCATTCGCCGGATGTTCGAGACACAGCGTGAAAGATTTTTCCCTCTGCCTGATTATTTGATCGAGCCGGACTCTCAAGCAAGGCCTCGGATAGAGGTATCCATTAGCGGCAAGATTATGGATGCCAAATACACTCGGATTCTTATGAAGCGTCCGGATCTGGGGTTACATGAAGTGCTTTTACTCGACCGCGTACAGAAGAATCAGAGAATCACACGCATTGAGGTCAAACAGCTTAAAGTACAAAAGCTGATAGAAGGTCGCTCACCAAATTACTATATCTCAGCCAAGGTGGCTGATTGGGCTGGACAGAAGGCCGACTATATTCGAAACCGCGCACTTGATGATGATTACTATAAGCGTTTAGTTGTGGAATATCTCCAGAAATTCAAACATGCCAGCCGGCAGGAGTTGAATGATTTGCTTTTACCCAAGCTTTCTGATGCGCTCACTCCTGACCAGAAAACGCATAAAGTCAGAAATCTTATACAATTTCTGCGCCGCGACGGCATAATTCTGAATACTGGAACAAACAAGACCCCGGCGTGGGTACTGTCCGATAAAAAAGTTATTGCTAAAAGGACGAAAGAAAATCCGGATTAGCAGTATTTATTAGCAACAAAATGCTTCAACTAATTGATAGATATGATTACTTTACTTAAAGGTTATCTTCTGCTTTTCAAAGCAGGAACTCGACAGAGTGCAGCGCACCCTGAAGGATTTGAATATGACAGATGACCCTTATGTTATCCTGGTGGATGCGCGCAAAGACAATAAACCGTCAGGGTCAAAGGCGTGAACGGGGAAGGACGGAAATAAACCATGGCTGAATATAATATTTACTGTGATGAGAGCTGTCATCTTGAGCATGACAGGCAGCCGATTATGGTACTAGGCGGCATGTGGTGCCCTAAAGAAGCGGCTAAGCAGATTGCATCGGACATAAGAGCAATCAAGAACAAGCACGCGGCGAGCGGTGAGCTTAAGTGGGCGAAGGTTTCGCATTCAAGGCGTGATTATTTTCTGGAGATTGTTGATTACTTTTTCAGGACACCGTCATTGAATTTCAGATGTCTTGTTGTAGATGACAAGACAAAGCTGAACCACGATTACTTTAATATGGGAAGCCATGATTCATTCTACTACAAGATGTATTTTTACATGCTCAGGAACATTCTGAGTCGAGGGCATCGGTATAATATTTACATGGATATCAAGGATACAAGGAGCGCCCAAAAAATTGCGATGCTGAAGAATGTTCTGTGCAATAATGTTTACGATTTCACTCAGCAGATGATCGGCAATATCCAAAACATTCATTCTCACGAGTCCGAGATACTTCAGTTGGCTGATCTGTTCATCGGCGCGGTAAGCTATTACAATCGCAGCCTTGCCGGAAGCAGCGCAAAGAAGGATATTGTTCAAAAAATCATGACTCGTGCCGGTCAAAACCTGAGTCGTTCAAGCCCACCGTGGGTAGATAAGTTTAATTTGTTTATCTTCACGCCCTCGGAGGTTAAGTAATGGGGGATACGCCGTTGTTTCTTCCGCCGTTGCTCGATCTCGATGGTGAATGGGATGTTATCCTTTCGCGTCTTTATGCTGTGTTTGTAAAGGATTTCAAGGAGTCAAATACCTGTCACCATGGGGTCAAGGTAATTTACAACGGGACTATCAAGCCTGATGGTCTTGGAAAAGAAGAAGGGTTTTGGCATGTGGTAAGCAGGATTGATGATACGGTAGGGGATCGACTTATCGACTACTCAAGAGCAAAACGGCTACCCTGGGCAAAGCCACTGATGGAAAGCCATGATAGATCGGAAATTAAGGTATGGCAGTATCAGGAAGGCTCGGCGGACAAAGGAGTGAGGACATATATATGGCTTGAGAACTATGACTATGCCCTTATCCTGCAAAGAAAGAAAAAGGTGTTCTATTGGGTTACAGCATTTTATGTTGACTCATGGAAGAAGAAAGAATTAAGAAGGAAATTTGAATGCAAGGTTTAAAAAACAGCGACCGCCCTTTCAGGCGGCCCCCGAGTTCCTTCCTCCGCAATTGGTGGATGAACAATTTTATGTTTTTGAATAGAGCTGTTATTTTGGGGCCAACAACCCTTAGAAATGCCGACAGCTTTACACTGTAAAGCTTAATTTAAGCATAGCAGAAATAAAGGGGTGTTATTAAATTTAAATTTAAAATATATATATTAAATTTTTAAATGTCTCTGTCAAAGGACCCCAACGCCGACACCTCTGCCCTTGAACGCCAGATTGACGAAATGGTTGGGCAGGCACAAGACCTGCCCCTACAACGGCTTCACGCCTGAAGAAATCGCGATTGTGGAGGGGAAAGGGTAAAATGTTAGAATAATGACATCAAGGAGGTGCTATGCATGATAGAAGTGAAAGTGCCCATATCATCAGATGATATTATTAATGCCGTAAAAAAAATGAAGAAGCACGAAAGAGAATCTTTTATTGAAGATTTACTTGCAATGACTTCTCCTGATTATATTCAAAGTATTAAAGAAGCGAGAACTGATTATAAAGCCGGCAAGACTAAATCGCATAAAGAGATTTTCGGAGAATGAGTTATAGCATCCTCTATACATATAGGGCGGAAAAAGATATTAAAAAACTTGACCCTGCTGTAAAGCGGCAGATAGAGAATGCTATACTTAAATTACAAAGCAATCCGTTAGAATATTCCGAGAAGTTGACTAACCCGAAAATAGGGGCATATCGTTTCAGAACTGGTGATTACAGAGTTATTTTTGATATTGAAGGCAGAGATATTATCATTTTAAGAGTTGGTCATCGTAGAGAACTTTATAAGAGGGGTTAATTGCATATTTTCTTATCACCCTCGTTGACGAAATCCTCGCGCTAAACAAAATCCCCCCTTTTGCTAAACTTATCCTTATCCACATTTTTTACTGGACACAGGGGGTGGCCGTAGCAAGTGTGGCGCTAATTTGCTAAAGGGGGGGATGATAAGGGATCCCCTCATTATCAAGGAGGGGAATAATGAGCGTCCCCCTCTTTGTAAACCAGGGGCAATGGGAGTGTTCACCTCTATCAAGAGGGTATTAAGTGGGATAAAAATAATTCTGAGAGATTTAGAGTTAAGCCTCAATGAGGGAAAGACATTCTCCTTAATCCAACCATTAAAGAAGGCACTAAAGCATATCAAAGAGGAGATAAAAGATTTAACTTGCAGGATGAACTTTGCATTGCCTACGGAGATAGTCATCGGAAAACTCAATGAAGCATCGGGTTTAGCTCCTTTTTGCACAGCGTATCATAATCTGAACCATCTATAAAGCATTTGACAGCAAGGTAGCCTGATAATATTCGCATATCTCATGCCAAAATCTTTGTAAATGAACCAAAGGGCACCTGTCTCCAAGGGACATATTACTACGAGAATTAACTATGTCGAAAAACTGAACGTTATGCCGAACAATGCAAGAATGCCAAGCACTATTAAAGATAACATGGCGATCGGAAAGATAACAGCAAACTTGCTTTTCATATTTTAACTCCTTTAAGCAGAGCAGAATTTGCGACAACAGACAGCGAACTCAATGCCATTGCTGCTGCTGCAATTATGGGATTAAGAAGCCCAAAGGCTGCGATGGGAATGCCTATAGTGTTATATATGAATGCCCAGAAGAGATTCTGTTTTATCTTTTTCATTGTAGCCCTGCTGAGTTTAATGCCTTTGATAACATCTCTGAGGTCGTCTCTCACAAGTATAATGCCGCCTGTCTCCTTTGCCACATCTGAGCCGCTTCCTATGGCTATGCCTATGTCAGCCTGTGCAAGTGCAGGGGAGTCATTTATGCCGTCGCCTACCATTGCCACTACCTTTCCCTCTGCCTGTAATTCTTTAATCACCCTCGCCTTATCTCCGGGAAGCACATTGGATATAATCCTTTCTATTCCCACTTTAGAGCCAATAGCTTTTGCTGTCCTCTCATTGTCACCTGTAAGCATAATCACCTGTATTCCTTCATTCTTAAGCCCCTTAATCACTTCTTCTGCATTTTCCTTTAATGTGTCAGCCACTGCAATAAATCCCATGAGTTTGCCTTCGCTTGAAACAATCATTACAGTGTTGCCTTTTTCCTCAAGTCCTGAGATTATTGGCTCTTTCTCTTTTATGTCTATGCCTATAGTCTGCATGAGTCTCCTATTTCCTATAACTATTTCTCTGCCTTGAGCCTTAACCTTAATGCCATGCCCAGGAACAGCTTCGAATGACTCTGCATCCGGAATTTGGATGCCCATCATATCCGCTCTCTTTATTATCGCCTCTGCAAGAGAATGTTCGGAGCCTTTTTCTGCAATTGCAGCAAGTTGGAGTATCTCGCTTTCACTAACACTGTTTGCTGATACTATTCCTGTAACCGCAGGCTCTCCCTTTGTGAGAGTCCCTGTCTTGTCAAATACTACTGCCTTGAGTTTCTCTGCTTTTTCTAAGTATTCAGCCCCCCTTATCAATATCCCGAGTTCAGCTCCTTTGCCGACCCCGACCATCAATGCAGCAGGGGTTGCTATGCCGAGGGCGCAGGGGCAGGCAATAATGAGAACCGCCACAAAAGATAAAAGGGCAATTGTTGAATTCCCCAAAATTATCCATATGGCAGCAGATAAAAATGCAACGCCTATCACTACAGGGACAAAATAGGAAGCTACCTTATCGCCAAGCCTCTGAATCTGTGAAGAAGATGCCTGCGCCTCCTCTACCATTTTTATTATCTGGTTTAATGTCGTGTCAGCGCCTATCTGTGTCGCCTTAAATTTAAAGGAGCCGACCTTATTTATTGTGCCTCCGATTACCTTATCCCCTGACTTTTTCTCTACAGGAACGCTCTCTCCTGTTATCATCTTTTCATCAACAGATGAATGCCCATCTATTACAATGCCGTCAGTTGGGATTTTTTCTCCTGGTCTGACAATAACAATCTCATCCACCATGACCGATTCAGCAGGTATCTCGACCTCCACGCCATCTCTGATGACCCTTGCTGTCTGGGGCCTTAGATCAAGCAGCTTTCGAATGGCAGCAGAACTCCTCTTTTTTATAATCTCTTCCATATATTTTCCAAGGAGCACAAAGGCGATTATTATTGCAGATACTTCAAAATAGACATTCTTTTCTTCAACAGGTAAAACACCCGGAAAAAATACAACAAAGGCGCTGTAAACATATGCAGTGGATGTTCCGAGGGCTATAAGGAGATCCATATTTGCCACTCGATTTTTTATGGCATGCCATGCGCCTATGAAAAAACCCTTTCCCCCGAAAATCATTATTGGTGTTGTAATAATAAATAGCCAAACACCCCCTGTGAACCATGGAAGAAAGGGCATAGGAACCCATGTAAGTATTTTTACCCCTGCTGCAAGACCGAGGAATGCCGCAGCTCTAAATATTGCAAGAGCAAGGACTCCTGTAAGGGCAATGGCAACGCGCCTTTTCATGGTCCTTAATTCTGCTTCCGGTGCCTCGAATGTCCTTACGCAGTTTTCGCTGCAGAAATAATATGCCCTCCCCCCAGCTTCTCTTTTAATTGAACGGTCTTTTGGAATAACCATTCCGCATATGGGATCTTTTGCCATTTCGCCTAATGCCTTTGATGTGGCAGAAACCATTTCTTCCATTTTCATAGAGGGTTTTTCAGAGACAAATAATTCAGGATTTTTATCAAAGCCTTCTTTACATGCTTTTGAACAGAAATAGTGGGTGATGCCTTCGTATACGGATGTAGCAGCGGCATCCTTATCTTCTATGGTCATTTTGCAGACAGGGTCAACAACTTTCATCTTTTCCTCCTTCCTCCCCATGGGTGGATGTGAGATATCATACCTAATCTCTCCTTTGCTCCAAACGGTAAGGCAATCTTACCACAACCTCGGTACCGGTTCCAGGTTGACTGTTAATGCGGATATCGCCTCCATGCCCCTCGATTATCTTCTTTGCAATGGACATCCCGAGACCTGTACCTTCAGCCTTTTTGGTATAAAAGGGAATAAAGATGTTTTCGAGGGTCTCCTTGTCCATGCCGGAGCCACGATCTTTGATCCTAATAGAGAAATGTTCTTTTTCATGCCTTACACTGATTACGACTTCCTGTCCTTTGCTTCACGCCTCTATTGCATTGTTTACAAGATTGACTATCATCCTTTCCAAATGGAAGCTGTCTATTGAGATATTCGCCGGTTCAGCAGGAACATCTATCGAAAGACCAACGCCAGCATCCTCTGCCTTTATCCTGCAGGAATCGCATGCCTTATTAATGACACCTTTTATATCTTTTTCTTTCAAATCCAAATGTATGGGTTTGGCAAAGTCCAGTACATCATTGACGATTTTCTGCATTTTCTGAGCGGACTCCATTATCACATCAACATATTCACCCGAATCACCTTTCCCCTCCTGAATGCGTCTTGCAAAGCCCAGTATCGTTATAAGGGGGTTTTTCAAGTCGTGGACTATAGTCGTGGCAACTTGACCTGTTCTTGAAAGGTATTTGTCTTTTTCGAGTTGCTGAGCGCGCCTCTTATTCTGATCAATTAAAAAACCTGTAAGAAAGGCGAAAAAACCCTGCATTACAAGGTGCAAGAGTTTACTTGCTTCTGTAACGAAAACCCCTGTCCAACTGAATAAGACATAAGGCATGTAAAGGACGACAATTAACAGATACGTTGCAATTGCGCCTTTTAAGCCGAATGTCAATGCCCCTATCATAATTGGCACATAATAAATTTGTCGGTAAATATCATGCATGGCATAGGCTCTACCTGCTGTAGAATAGTGTAGATATGTGATCAATACACTAAGGATAACAATAACGGGTATCGAATATTTTTTGAGGGACATATCCGACTCCTTATGATATCGCTTATTCTTTCATAATATCATTTTTCATATTTTGAAATTCCTCTTTTGTAATCTCGCCCTTTGCATATCTTTTTTTCAGGATATCAATCGGAGATTCCGGGGATTGTTTGTTTTTTTGTGCCTCCAAAACTAATCTGACAAGAAATACAATCCCAAGAATAACCAGTATCCAGAAAAGAATCATGAATATCCATCCGAAACCCATTCCCCATCCGTAATCACCCCAATGCATAGATTATACCTCCTCTTTATAGTACTCTCACAAATCAGATCCCTGTCTTATCTTATCCCTTCCTCATTGTTCTTTTTAAGTTCAGACTTAAACTCAGCAAACTCAAAAATACCGCCTAAAGGATGCTCTGCAACAGCGCTAAGAAGCCCACCTTTTACAAAGAACTTCATAAAATTACGCAGAGGTTCTTCAAAAAAGAATTCACCGCCTTCCTTTAAAACCCTTGCTATCTCTTTTATTGCCTTTCTCCAATCCTCTGTGTGATGTATAACGCCGAATGAAAAAACCGCATCGAATTTTTCATCCGGCTCATCAAGTGCCATGGCATCGGCCACTTTGAACTCTATTATGCTTTTTAAATCATCCTTCAGATTCTTTTTTGCCCTTTCGATTTGTTCTGGGTCTATATCAGTTGCGATAACTTTCTTGGCGCCGAACTGTTTGACTATTATCTCGGCACCTATGCCCCTGCCGCATCCTATTTCAAGGCATAAAGGATACTCCTTAAGGCTCCCCATCGTTCTCAGCATATGCCCTTCCACATGCCTTTGAATAAAGGCCCTTAAAGGATTATTGGTTATAAGCCTTTCTCCTAATTTAAGTTTCATCGGGATTAATTATTAATGTTTATGAGAAGTGTTGCCCTTCTGTTTATCTTTAATAGGATTTGTGATATTTGCAAGATAAACCTTTCTTTCTTAAAACCTTCTTAATGCTCATACTATCACATCCTTAACGCCGTCACAAACATTGGCGGTCTTTCCATATAATGCTTATAATCATCCTCGAATAATTTAATCATATCACCTTCTTCCTGCTTTGACAAACAGAAATAAACAGAAGGGGTGTTCAAGGGAATAATGGTAAACGTTCTTGGTAGTATTGAAAGGGAGCGTTTGCGGCATGGGGTCATGTAAAGGAGAAGGCTCTGATGGTTTTATATCATCCGTAAATCATTAAGACCAGAAGGGGATTCTTATTTTTAGACAGCTTCTTTCGCTATTTGGGGGTCAATTAGGTGGTATAATAAAACATGTTTTATAGATTTTTATTTATCTTATCCCTGTTTGTCTTACTATTTCGTCCAGATGCAATAATTGCAGAGGAAAGAATATCTATTACTGAAGGCGAATATAATCTGAAAGTCTCTTTTGATATTTCTAATTCCAAGATTACAGGTAGAGCAAAAATATTTGCACAGAAAGATAGGGAATTAATATTTCATGCTGGACACCTTGCAATAATAGATGTGCGTTTAAATGGCGAGAAGATGGAGTTTGATGCACATCACGGTGCTTTAAAAATCCTTCCCCGTAGTGACGGGATTGTTGAAATCAAATATGAGGGCATTTTCAAAGACAATACTCTGGCTGAAGATACAAAGCATGGAATAATAAGAAACATTATAGATGAAAGAGGTATATCTCTAACAGGCATATGGTATCCGTATATGCCGGGTCTTTTTAGATATAGTCTCAGTGCCCTGCTGCCTGAAGGCTATGAGGCTGTGTCAGAGGCCGAACGAATAGAAAAAACCGAAAGAGACGGTCTCGATGAATTTTTCTTTGACTTCCCTCATCCTGTTGATGGAATAAATTTTATTGCGGCAAACAGGTGGAAGATAGTAAAAGACTATTACGAAGACATAGAGATTTATGCATACTTTTTTCCGGAAGACATGGGTCTTGCAAAGAAATATATTGAATATACAAAGAAATATCTAAAATTGTATGAAAATATTGCAGGAGAGTACCCATATAATAGGTTTTCTATTGTAGCAAATTTTCTGCCGACCGGATACTCTATGCCTACCTTTACTCTGCTTGGGCAAGATGTAATCAGACTTCCGTTTATTGTGGAGATATCCCTCGGGCATGAGATACTGCATCAATGGTTTGGCAATCTTGTTTATGTTGATTATGACAAAGGCAACTGGAGTGAGGGCATTACTACATATCTTGCAGACCATCTTTATGAAGAACTGGAGCGCAAGGGCTGGCAGTACAGGAAACAAATGCTTATAAACTATAGGAGTTATGTAAACAATGAAAATGAATTCCCTCTGAAAGACTTCAGGGCGAGGGTAGATTTTCCGTCGAGGGCTATAGGCTACGGAAAGGCAATGATGGTATTTCATATGCTGAAAAGCCTTGTTGGAGAAGAAAGTTTTTATAAATCTCTGCGAAAATTTATTGATGAAAACCGTTTCCTGAAGGCATCATGGGATGATATAAAGAAGGTATTTGAGGCAAGCTATGGAAAAGACCTCGACTGGTTTTTTGATCAATGGGTTGAAAAAGAAGGGCTTCCGGATCTGAATGTTGAAAATGTAAAAATCAGACAGAGCGGCAGCAAATACGAGATCAGCTTTGACATAACCCAGAAAAGAGAGTTTCGTAGAGTTGATGTTCCTGTGACATTCTATTTTTTAAACGGTAGGACAAAAAGGGAAATATTTAAAATAGATGCAGAAAGGCACAGTTTTAATATATTAATGGATGAAATAGTCGAAAAACTGCTCATGGATGAGGATTATGATGTAGCAAGGATAATTTCTGACAATGAATTTCCGCCTGTTATAGCAAGGCTTTTGGGCGATGAAAAAAATATCATAGCAGTTTCCGATGAAGACATAGAAATGTTTTCTCAGGTTATAGATATTTTTAAGGAAAGGGGCGCTGTTGTCAGGGAACTTAATGAGGTCAAATATGACAACATAAAAGAATCGTCACTGATAATTCCTGTCATATCCGGCAGATTTAACCATTTAATCGGAAGGCTTTACGGAAGCGTTGATATTCCAGAAGGAGGATTCGGAGTTATTGTCAGAAAAAATCCGTGGAATGCGGATAAAGTGGTTGGAATTATATTTGCAAAATCAAAAGAAGAAATTGATGCTGCTGCAAGAAGGATATTACATTATGGAAAATACAGTATTCTTTCTTTTGAAAAAGGAAGAAATATTCTGAAGGAGATAGAAAAAACAGACAGAGGAATAGAGATAACTGTATGGGATGAGCCTCATGCAATATCTACTGTGACTGTCAGAAGGCTATCGGATGTAATAAGAGATGCCGCAGATAAAAAAATTCTTTATGTTGGAGAAACTCATGACAGATTTGCGCATCATTATGTTCAGCTTCAGGTTATAAAAGGTTTGCATAGGAAGAATAAAAAAATAGCCATCGGCATGGAAATGTTTCAGAGGCATCTTCAGTTCGCACTGGATGATTATATAGCATGCAGAATCGATGAAAGGGGGTTTTTAAGAAAGTCGGAATATTTTAAGAGGTGGGGATTTGATTATAACCTTTATAAGCCGATAATTGATTTTGCAAAAGCAGAAAAAATACCGATAGTTGCCCTTAATATACCGCGCGAAATTGTCCACAAGGTGTCAATGGAAGGCATAGATTCCCTTTCAGATGCAGAGAAACAGAAGATCCCGAAACAAATGGATTTTTCTGATAATGAATATAGAGAAAGACTGAAACCCATTTTTCAAATGCACAATGATTCAAAGGATAAAAACTTTGATTTCTTTTATCAGGCGCAGATACTCTGGGACGAGGCGATGTCTCAGTCAATTGATGATTTTTTGAAGATGCAGCCGGATTATCAGATGGTTGTCCTTGCAGGCAGCGGACATCTTAGTTACGGTTCCGGAATACCAAAGAGGACATTTAGGCGAAACGGCTATGATTATGCGATTATCCTTAATGATGTGGATATTGATAAAAAAATTGCCGACCATGTCATTTTTCCAAAGCCGATTGACGGCATCACAGCCCCAAAACTTATGGCTTTATTGAGGGAAGACTATGGCAGGGTTGTCATTAATAGGTTTCCAGAAAACAGCGTTTCAGAAAAGGCAGGACTGAAAAAAGGAGATACAATACTCTCAATGGATAATATTGCCATAAAAAGTATAGAAGATGTAAGGATATATCTCTTTTATAAAAAGAAGGGTGATGTAGTAAGGGTAAAGGTGATGAGAGAGAGATTCCTCTTTGGCGATAAAGAGATGGAATTCGATGTAATACTTTAGTTTTCTTCAAAATTTTTTATAAACTATCCTATCTGGACGCCTAAATATACACATTTTATATTATTCATGCAGTCGTCAGAATCCTTGTTTATGGGGATCAGCCGTTGGTTCCTCTTTTTTTGGTTCTTTTTTCTCGGGTTTCTTTGGGGGTGTTATACCTGTCCCTGTGAGACATTCATATGCCTTTTTCATCTGGTTCATCAGCTCCATCTGGGGCGCATCTGTTATTGTCTTCGGGTCTTTCATGTGTAATTCATGAAGCTCTTGCCCTCCCCTAATAAAGGTCTTAATGCCTCCCCTGTTAGCCTCGTTGATGCTCCATATAAAAATACCTTCATTAATGCAGCATCCACTTCTTTTGACCTCTGCTTATATCTTGGTATTACTCCGCTTTCATATCCAATGCCCCTTATCCTCGGCATCTTTATTTCAAGAC
>DYHD01000006.1:0-12798 GCA_020724365.1 Thermodesulfovibrio yellowstonii
GGCAAAAAGCACATGAACTTGCCTTAATGATTTACAAATTAGCAGAGAGATTCCCTAAACATGAGCAATTTGCATTGACCTCTCAAATTAGAAGGTCTGTTAAAAGCATCTTAATAAAAAAAGGAACAATCATTATAACTAAACAGTAACTATAACTTATTAATGTGGTTGATTTCTAATTTTTAAACTGCTGAAGATGGGCTAAGAAGAGAGATAAATAATAAATAATATGGGAAGTGGAGCTTGTCTAAAAACTCGCATGTTGTCATTGTCCGGCTTGACCGGACAATCCAGAACCTATTGAAAAGACTGGATTCCCCGATCAAGTCGGGGAATGACAGTCGAGTGAAATCGTAGTTTTTAGACAAGCTCAGTGTCCCATATATTATTCCAATCCTATTGAAAATAGGTGTCAGCCTTAACACCTATTTTATTCTGTTGTCATGATGTCCTTTTTTTATTCTATCACTTTTTTTATTTGTTCAACGAGTTCATCAATACTAAATGGTCTGCCGTCAAATTTATTTATAGACTTACTGAATTGATAACCTGTTTCTGCACGCATTAAACGGGCAAACTGCCCTGTGGCATTATTTTCTATGCAGATAGAAAGTTTACAAGACTTCAATATCTTTAAGTAGTTCAATTTTGATACATCAGCAAAGGGATATATCCCAGTAAAATGGAGCATAGCAATTCTAAAATCATTCGATAAAATATCTGTAGCTTCCTTTATGACTCCATATGTTGAACCCCAGCCTGTTAAGACAATATCAGGTTGAGTTTCTCCATAAAAATACGGTGGTGATATCTCATCCCTAATGAGAGGTAGTTTTTTAAACAGTCTCTTATTTACCATATCTATTCTCGTTTTTGAATCCTCAATTAAATGCCCTTCCTCATCATGTTCATCGCTATCAGTCACGACGAGATGCTTCGATTCACCAGGTATGCCAAGAGGCGATATGCCTGTTTCAGTAATTGAATGTCTTTTATATGTTGTGAGAGCTTGTAGAACATCATCCCTTACCCTGTAGTCTGTGTATCTTAATTTGCTCAGATCAAATCCTTCATAAGTCCATTGAGAGTCTGCAAGATATTGGTCTGTGAGAATTATGACAGGAATTTGGAATCTCTCAGTCATTTCAAAAGCTTTATTAGTTAGATAAAATGCCTGTTCAGGTGAGCCGGGTGCGAAAATGACTCTCGGAAATTCACCATGAGCAGTGTATAAGGCAAATTGCAAATCGCCTTGCTCAGTTCTTGTAGGCAGTCCAGTAGCAGGACCGGGTCTTTGTGCGAGGGCAATTACTACAGGGGTTTCGGTCATACCAGCAAGGGATAATCCTTCCGTCATCAATGCAAAGCCTCCACCTGATGTGCCTGTCATAGCCCTCACTCCAGCAAATGAAGCACCTAAAGCCATATTTATGGCTGCAATCTCATCCTCTGCCTGTTCGATAAGTATGCCATATTCTTTTGCCTTTGAGGCTACATAATTCATAATGCCTGTTGACGGGGTCATTGGATAGGCTGAATAAAATTTAAGTCCTGATGCAACAGCCCCAAGTCCTATAGCCTCATTGCCACTGATTAACATGAGTTGTTTATTGGGAGGAGGAACAAAAAAAGAGCATTTATTACAATGCTTTATCGCATAATCATGCCCTTTAGCAGCAGCTTGCTTATTTGTATTAATAACCTCAGCTTCTTTTTTCTTGAATGTGTCTTCTATACTGATATTGAGAAGATCAAGTTTCATTCCGAGCATTCCCAAAACTGCTCCCATAATTACTGAGTTTGCCATTATTTTGGTACCTGAAATTTCTATTGAAAGGTTTATAAATGGAATATCCAGAAATTGTGGCTTATCATATTTTTGTTTAAGAAGGCTGGAGTCATAGATTATCTGACCATTATCATTAAGTTCATTTTCATGATAGGTGATGCTTTCTTTATCCATTGCTATAAGTATATCAATCTTACCCCTTGAGGCTGTAACAGGCTTATCGGATAAGCGAATCTGATAAAAATTATGCCCGCCCCTAATCCTTGACTCATAGTCCTGATGTGAAAAGATATGAAAACCAGTTCTTGAAAATAATTTGGCAAGCGTATCCCCAATGGTTTGAATACCCTGCCCTGCCTCTCCGCCTATTTTTATCGTGTAATCCATAGCTTATAATCCTCTTTAATTTAAAGTAATATTGTTAATATAGTAGAGATTTCTTAGGATGAACATTATTGAATAGCATATCAAAAAATCAACCTTAAAGCAAAAACTTATGCTTTAGAATTTATTAATAGATATTTGGTTATGTTAAGCATTTTGTAATAAAACTCTAATTTTGAGGTATAATTTTTATTATGTCCACCGCAAAAGATAAATCTGATAATTTTTCATTCAAACCCTTTAAAGATTTGCAGAAGATTATTGAAAATAAAGGGCTAAAACTTTCTAAAAGGCAAGTGAATTTACCTGAAGATAATCTAATTGATGACGATTTTTTTGCTTTGGCTATGAGCGATGTCAGAGAGAACAAGGAATTTAGAATGCTCAAGGTTGGACATAAAAAACCATATCGAGTGCCCCAGAAAGTTGACCCTAATAAGGAAATATTCGCAACACTCTCTGGCATAACACAAGGCACAGTCAAGATTGATCTTACCACTACGCAAGAATATATTGAATGGCTTAATCCTAAGTATGCTTCTCTATATAGGAAGGATTTGACGAAGAGATTGCATGAAAAGAGGTTTTCAGTTCAGGACTTTATTGACCTTCATGGCATGACACTGATTGAAGCAGAAAAGGTAGTAGATGCATTTATCAAGAAATCCTTGAAACACAGCTTAAGATGTATTAAATTTATACATGGCAGAGGGTTAAGATCTAACACAGGTTTTGCTGTAATTAAAGAAGCTCTTGTCAAATGGCTCTCTGGGAAATATCACAAGTATGTAATTGCCTTTGCTACAGCCCAGCATAATGACGGGGGGCTTGGGGCTATGTATGTGCTTTTGAGAAAAAGGCTTCCACGCTAATCTAATGCACCATTGGTATATATGGGTTAAGGTATTTTTCAGCAGATCATAAGCTATGGTTTTTTTAGAAAGGTAGATAATATAACTGCCAAGCCAGCCAATGCAGCAGCCATATAAAAGCTGCTGGAGAAACTGCCTGATAATTCCGCAAGAGTTCCAGCCACAGTGGGACCCATAATCTGTCCTATGGTGAAAATGAATGTTATTATCCCAAATGCAGCAGCAACCTTATCAGACTTAACATAGTCCGAGACAGTAGCTAACATAATAGAAGGTATGCTCCATGCAACAAGCCCGAAAAGCCCTATTGATAAGTAGAGAAACACATCGGGCAATTCTGAAGCGATAAGTAGATAAGCAAACATCTGAAATACAAAGACTATTATGAGCCCTGCCCTTCTACCATATTTATCAGATATTGAACCAAAGACAGGTCCAGACATAATGCTTAGAAAACCTATGATTGACCATAGATTGCCTGCCATGATTTCACTGAACCCTCTTTCATTAATGACTGCGGTTACTATGAAAGTTATATAAATGACATAAGTATATCCATATAAAAAATATATAATCCCAATATAATAAATAATCCATCTCTTATATATGCCTTGTTCTTTTGTCTTTTCAACAGCAGTGTTATTTAAGTCCTTCTCTGCTTTGAATCCAGCCGATTTAAGTCCAATCTCATCAGGTTTATTACGCAAGAAAACGAAACAAATAAAGGCTATAAGTATGACTATCAACCCTAGAATTACCCAAGCCAATCTCCAGCCTTGAAAAGGCTCGCTTAGCTCATTTATGAATGGTATAAACTTCCCAGAGAATAAGATGGCAAAACCATTTCCAGTTACAATCAAGCCTGCTGCTAATCCCCTCAATTTTTTTGTAAACCATGATGATACAAGTGACATTATTGCTACATTAGACGCCCCGCTGCCAATTCCTGTTAAAGTGCACATCATGAGGAGATGAAGGAAATTTTCAGCCATACTCGACAATATCATAGTGAACCCGACGGAGATTAAGCTAACAAATACAAGCTTCCTTGCGCCTATTCGAATTGCCCATAAACCGCTGACAAGCACAGATATTAAATAACCAATGAAATTGCCAGTGCTTATAAAACCCATTTGTGAATAAGTCAGATTAAGAGATTCCCCTATGGAAGGCAAAAGCATTCCAAATGCGAAACGACCGAAACCAAGACATGCCAAAATCCCTAATATGCCGGAGAAAACAATTATCCAACCATAATGAAAGGGTATTTTATGAGAAAGGTTATTAATGCTTTTAATAGACATTCTAAATTAAGATTTTTCATTTTAATTCCTGCAGTCAGTCAGCAGGGAGATTGTTTCAAGTTGATATAGAATATCATCAAAGTAATACAAAAGTCATTTAAACCTATAAAGAGGTTGCTGTGAGGCTTTTATAAAAATTGTTTATAATAGATAAGGGAATAACATGAATAGAACAAGTAATCTTAAGTCCTTGACACTATCTGAACTCTCTCTTATTATCAAAGAGTCAATAATAAGTTCTTTGCCTGATAATTACTGGGTAGTTGCTGAGATTTCTGACCTTAAGGTAAATCAAAAAGGTCATTGTTATCTCGAACTTGTTGAAAAGCAGAATGATACTATTGTAGCTCAGATTAGGGCAAATATCTGGGCTTATGATTATAGGAGGCTTTCACTTAAGTTCCTCAAAGAAACAGGAGAATTTATCAAAGACGGCATGAAGATGCTCTTTCTCGTTGCCATCTCATTTCATGAAGTCTATGGACTTAGTCTCAATATAAAAGATTTAGATCCAACCTACACAATGGGTGAATTATCCCGAAAAAAAAGGGAGATAATAGCTCGTTTGCATAGAGATGGATTGGCAGATTTAAATAAAGGTTTATCTTTACCACTCGTTCCTCAAAGAATAGCTGTCGTATCATCCCCCACTGCTGCAGGTTACGGTGATTTTATTAATCATCTTGAGAGCAACTTATATGGTTATAGATTTAAAATCAGGCTTTTCCCCGCTACCATGCAAGGTGAAGATGCTGAAAGATCTATAATAAATGCATTACGCGATATAAAAAGACAAAAAGATTTATTTGATTTGGTAGTAATTGTAAGAGGCGGTGGTTCTCAGATAGATTTAGGATATTTTGATAGTTATGATATCGCAGCAGAAATTGCACGACTTCATCTGCCTGTTATTACAGGCATAGGACATGATAAGGATGATACAATTACAGATATTGTATCGCATACAAAAATGAAAACCCCTACGGCTGTAGCAGAGTTCATTATATCTGGCATATATAGTTTTGAAGAAAGGGTTATTGACTTAAGAAGACGGATACTAAAACAGGCTGA
Source organism: Thermodesulfovibrio yellowstonii (assembly GCA_020724365.1). Lineage (GTDB taxonomy): Bacteria > Nitrospirota > Thermodesulfovibrionia > Thermodesulfovibrionales > Dissulfurispiraceae > DYHD01. The sequence goes on from DYHD01000006.1 coordinate 5,421, forward strand.
ACATATTATTAAGGACGAAAGCTATAGATTTAAGAATATACTGCATAGTTTGATCAAATCAACATTGCAAGCAATTGTCAGAAATAGCAGTAAAATAGATATAATCAGTCATAAAATTCAATCAGCTCATAAAGCATACCTTGAACGGAAATATAATAAGATTTTATCAGTCCAGAAAGGCCTCCAATTCGCAATAAATCACCTTTTTTCAGAGCAAAAGAACAAACTAAATAGTTTAGAGAAAGCCTTACATCTACTTAACCCTGCAAATATACTTAAAAGAGGATACAGCATAACTTATCTAGAGGGTAAGTCACTGAAAGACATAAGTAATCTTCAAAATGGCATTATAATAAATACAAAGCTGTATAAAGGTATGATAGTAAGCAAAATACAGGCGATTAGGAGCGATATAAATGAAACAGGCGAAAACGAACACATATAGAGCAGCTCTATCTGAGCTCGAAATGATAGTCCAGCAGATAGAAAATGAGGAGATCGATATTGATATTCTCACAGAGAAGATTAAAAGAGCAGATTATCTGTGCAAATTCTGCAGAGCTAAATTGAGAAACACAGAGGAGGAGGTTAAGAATATTATTAAAGATATAGAGCAGTTACCAGAGGAAACATAAACTCAAAGATTTTGGTTGATTAAATGAGCAAGCATGTATAAAATCGCGATAGAGCATTAGAACAATACTTGAATATCATTTAGAGAATTTTTGTGCTAATATATCTATATGAAAACAGTAAATAGCAATTTTAATTTTCAATCACTTCTTGAAGAATCTGTAAGGATTCACGGGCATTTATGCCCTGGGCAGGTTCTCGGCGTAAGAATGTCCATTCTTGGTTTAACCAAGGTCAATATTTTGGAACCAAAAGGTAAGGATAGAAAGTCTTTAATAGTATATGTCGAGATTGACAGATGTGCTACAGATGCTATTCAGTCAGTTACAGGCTGTAGCCTTGGACACAGAACAATGAAGTTTTTTGATTATGGGAAGATGGCAGCGACATTCCTAAATATCAAGGAAAATAAAGCTGTCAGGATTCTTGCTAAAGAAGATGCAAGGCAAAAGGCAAAAGACTATTTTCCTGATATAGAAGATAAATATAAAGCTCAACTTGAAGCATATAAAATAATGCCCGAGAGCGAACTTTTTGAGATTATGGATGTCAAAGTAGAAATCAGGCATGAAGATTTGCCCGGAAGACCTATATCCCATGTTAAATGCGATTTATGCGGTGAGTTTGTTCAGGATTTGCGGGAGATTAAATGTACAGATAAGACATTATGCAAACATTGTGCAGAGGGAGGGTATTACACACTACAATCAGAGCAGAAAGTTTTTTTTGAACCCGTCGCTATGCAAATTAGTCATAATGATCTTGAAATAAGGTCAAAACTATGGATCGAGAAAGAAAATGAGCCTATTTTTGGCAGAGGAAGAAAATTTTTGCTTCAGGCTATTGATAAGTATGGTTCTATAAATCAAGCTGCAAAAGAAATTAATATTTCATATAGAAAGGCGTGGAGCTACATAAATTCAATGGAACAGAGACTTGGAATAAAACTTGTCGAGAGGCAGACAGGCGGTAAAAGCGGTGGTGGAGCTATCTTGACAAATGAAGGCAGATATTTTCTGGAAAAATACGAAAAACTTGAAGATGGCGTTAATGAATTAATAGATAAAAAGTTTAAATGGATTTTTAGGTAAGGGGGTTGCCATGTGTGAATTACAAAATAAAGCTTCGCATATTAGTAAGCACAAGACTATTCCTATTTCTCAAGCTGTCGGAACAGTGCTTGCTCATGACATAACCGAGATAAGAAAAGGCGAATTTAAAGGAGCCGCATTTCGTAAAGGACATACTATAAAAGAGGAGGACATCTGCTATCTGCAGAGACTCGGCAAAGAGCATCTTTACATTTTGGATATTGCTGAAGATGAGATACATGAAGATGATGCTGTTTATGAAATAGCCTATGCCCTTAAGGGTGAAGGAGTTGAAATACAGGATAAGCCTAAAGAAGGCAAAATAAACCTCATTGCTAACAGGGACGGTCTTTTGAAGATTGATTCAAGTTCTCTTATAGAATTAAACATGCTTGGCGAAGTTATGTGTGCTACTCTTCATAATAATACAATGGTCAAAAATGGTCAGATAATAGCTGGCACAAGGGCAATCCCACTTGTATTAAAAAAAGAACTGCTCTCTAAAGCAGCAGATATAGGTAGAAGGGCGAGGTATTCAACTTCTAAATGCACTGGAATTATAGAAGTGAAGAGATTAAAAAAATTTAAAGCAGGCATAGTTATTACTGGCAATGAAGTCTTTTACGGCAGGATTAAGGATTCTTTTGCTAATGTAATTGTTGATAAATTAAAACATTTTGATGGTCAAATAATAAGGATAAGCTATGCTCCTGACGATGAAAATTTTATTCAACAAAGGCTTAATGAAATGATAGATGCAGGAGCTGATCTGTTAATCATAACAGGTGGATTATCTGTTGACCCTGATGATGTAACAAGATTTGCTGTGAAAGAAATAGCAAGAGAGATTACTTATGGTTCTGCAGTCCTGCCAGGAGCGATGTTCCTGCTTGCATATATTGATAAACACTTAGTTAATGAATCTAACAAATCATTGAATCTAAATGATGATTTGCTCATTCCCCTCATTGGCATACCTGCTTGTGGCATGTATCATAAGACAACTATATTCGATATTGTCTTACCAAGAATATTAACCGGGGAAAGCATAGGCAGAAAAGAACTTGCTGAACTTGGACATGGTGGATTGTGTTTGAACTGCACGGAATGCAGGTATCCTATCTGTCCATTTGGAAAATAAAATGCAAAAGCTTTCAAATATATCAAATATGTCAAATTTAAAAAATATATACGAAAGACCTTGGGTCCCTATAAGGATGACATTCACTACAAAGCTTATTTTTTTCATTTAGTTCTATATTCCATTTATGCGGTTTATGGCAGTGCATACATTCTATACCTTGCCTGTAATGCGAACCATGTTGCCCTAAACTTGCCTCAGTCTTATGACATGCAATGCATTCAGCATTTGTCACTTTTTGACGCAAGTGCGGCTTATGGCAATAATAACATGAGAGCTTGCTCTTTGGATTCTTTTTTGATATCTCTTGATGACATTTAGTGCATTTATCAGGGGGAGGCATAATAGGATGCTTTCTTAAGAATGGATGGCAATTTATACATGAGAATTCTTTGATGCTTATTCCATGGACTTCCTTATCATGATGACATTTATTACATGAAGCAATATCATAAGGCATGTTGTGGCGATTATTAAAATGGCATTGCCTGCAATCTATCTTTTCAACTAGTGCATGTTTTGCATGACCATATGCCTTGTCAGGGCTAACTGAACCTTGAGATACAGTGTCCTTGTGGCATTCGATACATTGTAGCCAAGGCCTTTGACGTCCATGGGTTAGCGAGATGGGGTCTTCTCCTCTAACTATAAAACTAAGCAGTCTTTGATTTTGTTCTAAAATACCTATTTCATGACATTCCTGACAGATAACTGAGCTATGGGCACTTTTTTGCCAATCAATATGGGCATCTCTAACAATATGACAGGATGAGCAAAAATCTGGATCTAACTGAGTATATTCATAATAGCGATAACCATAAAGAAAGGTAGCTAAAATAAAAAAAGCAATAATAACACCTTTTACATGATAGCTGATTTTCATGTATCTATAAAATCATCAATCCCAATTTTATTTTGCTCTGGGATGATATTGGTAATAAATCTTTCTTATTCTGTCTCCTGAAACTTTTGTATAAATCTGTGTCGTAGAAATATCTGAATGACCCAACATTTTTTGCACAGACCTCAAATCAGCACCTCCTTCAAGCAGGTGGGTTGCAAATGAGTGTCTTATTATATGTGGAGATATTTTAATACCAGAGTGCTGAACAAGTTTTTTCAAAGATTGCCAAAATCTTTGCCGAGTCATGGGCAAACCCCTATTAGTCAGGAAAAGATATGGAGATTGTCTATTCTTTAACATCTTAGGTCGTAATTCTTTCATATATCTTAGGATTTTGGTTTTAGCCCTATCATTTATTGGAACAAGTCTTTCTTTTGAACCCTTGCCAATGACTTTTAAAAAGCCCCCTTCATAATTGATATCATTAATCTTTATTGATATGAGCTCACTTACTCTTAATCCAGAAGAATACATCAACTCAAGCATTGCTATATCACGAATGAATAAGGTTTTTTTAGATTCAGATTGGAGAATATCATTTATCTCTGAAAGGCTTGTGGCTTTTGGAAGTCTTTGCCATCTCTCGGGAGTCCTAAGAGTCTCGGTCGGATCTTCATAAATAATCTTTTCGATTATAAGAAATCTTGTAAAGCTCTTTACTGAAGATAAGAGTCGGCAAACACTTGAGGCAGCAACTCCATTATCCCTTTTTTCATTTATATAATCAATGATATCATCTTTACTAAAATCTGGGAATCCTTTTTTTCTTTGTCTTAAGAATTCTGAAAAGCCTTTTAAGTCAAGCCTGTAAGATTCAATTGTATTACGGGATAACCCTCTCTCAACGGCTATGTAAGATAAGAATCTGTCAATTAATGCCACAGACACTTTTCGCTCCAATATAATTATCTATGCCAGAACGGTCTCTTAACATTTTATAAAAAATTTCTGCAAGCCTGAAGAGATTTACAGTATCTTGCATATTATATCTCATCAATAAATATCTTGCTTCGAGATTTCCATTTTGATAAAGACGCCAAAGTTTCACAGCATCATATCCATTAAACCCCTGTACGGATAGATCCCTTGGGATGCCAAAGAGATCCTCAATCTTTTTCATGCCACCATTTATACCAAGCTTACGAGCAGCCATGCAAAGGTCAAAATGGGGGATGTTCAATCTGATATCAGAAAAGTAATTGAGCAAAAATGGTACATCAAAAACCAATCCGTAAAATGTTATTAGATATTTATATCCCTTAAGCTCTTTCGAGAGATTCCGTGATGTTAGGTTTTCTCCTCTGATTAAATATCTCCACTCAAAACCATTATAAAGCCCAACCATCGTTATATAACCGCCATATTTATAATGTAACCCATTGGTCTCTATATCAAGACATACTGCATCTCCTTTAAATTCTTCAAAGAGTCTCCAATGGTCAGCCTTTTTTATGTTGGAAGCTAAAAATTCTGAGTTTCTATTATTAAGCTCATCAGATAAAATGTTTAACTGACTATTATATAGAAGTTTTTTAAGTGTTGGTATGCCTAATATCTCTTTACATCTACAAAAATCATCCCATGTGAGAATACCACTGCGCCAGAGACGATGTTCAAATCGCTCACCGATACCGTTAAGAATGGAAAATGTATGCCTTATCATTAGTCTATTATACTCAATGCTAAAAAAAATTGTAAGTTGCTAAAATTAAGTTATATTATTTAAATTTTCTTGATCTTTTGATATTTAATTGACCCAAATCCCGATTTGGGTTTCAGTTTTTTAAAAGAGATTTAAAACTCTTTCATGTTAGAATAAATGATTACTTTTGTGGAGGAATCAAATGTTAAGTATGAAATCAGTTGACCCCGTAAAGCTGACATCCAAATCAAGCTTTAAATTCAGATGTCATAAAGATATAGAGTGTTTTACAAGATGCTGTCGGAATATTCAGATTCTTCTAACTCCTTATGATATCATCAGATTAAAAAATAGGCTTGGTATCTCTACAGGCGAGTTTTTAAATGATTATACTTATATCGAACTGGAAGATAAATCATCTCATCCATTTGTCTTTCTAAAAATGTTGAAAGATGATAACTGCAATTGTCCATTCGTAAATGATAGCGGTTGTAAAATTTATAATGACCGACCTGCAAATTGCAGATACTACCCAGTTGGCCAAGCATCACTCAAAAAGATGGATGATAAAATCAATGAAACAATAACCGAAGAATTTTATTTTTTCGTTAAAGAGAGCCATTGTAAAGGCTTTAATGAGACAAAAAACTGGACTATAGAAGAGTGGCGTGAAGATCAGGGTGTAGATATCTATGATGAGATGAATAGAGGGTGGAAAGAGATACTTTTCAGAAGAAACCTTCCAGGTCATGTGCTTGACGAGAAAAAGCAAAAGGCTTTTTATATGGCTTGCTATGATATAGACAGATTCAGAAAATTTATCTTTGAATCTAAATTTCTTGATATTTTTGATATAGATGAAAAAACAATCTCGAAAATTAAGAATGATGAAATAGAATTAATGAAGTTCGGATTTGCTTATACAAAATATATCCTGATGATGGAGAATAATCTAAAATTAAAAAATAAGGATCTTTAAACCAGGGCAAGGGTGAGGGGGATTCTATAGTTTATAAACAGACACTAATTAATATCTTCATACTTATGCCCCATTAGTTAAGTTGTTATATCACTGACTATTGCGAGCATTTGGTCGACAATTGTAATAGGGTCAATAGGTTTTTCAAAATAACCGTTGCACCCGCACCCAAGGATTTTTTCCATGTCTCCTGCCATAGCATATGACGTTATAGCAATAATAGGGATATACCTGCCCTTTTCCTCTACCCTTATTCTTTTCGTAGCCTCCAGACCATCAATATCGGGCAGGCTGATATCCATGACGATAAAATAAGGGTCTTCTTTGAGTGCGAGTTCAACCCCCTGGATGCCTGTCTGCGCCCCGATAACCTCAAAATCAGCCCTCCTGAGGGCATAGGTTATCAGCCTCAGATTGTCCTTATTGTCTTCAACAACCAATACTTTTTTCATAAATTAAGTTATAAGCTGCAAGCTTCAAGCTGCAAGTTTCAAGCAAGCTGCAGGATTCAGGATAAAGATTTATATAGACCTCTCAACAATCTTCCTATCTCCTTTCGCTGCTCTTCCAATTCAATAAACTTATCCTCGTTAAGGTACCCCAAATCTCTTGTCAGCAATAAATATGTTTCAACCTCACTAAGTGAACCTCTTGCTATAGACAAAAAATGCATGAATTCTTTCTTATGTTGTCGTTCTTTCCCTTCAGCTATATTGGCCACAATGGAAACAGATGCCCTTCTTAATTGAGAAGTTATTCCATATAATTCGAAGGCTGGAAACATTCGTGTCTGCCTATAGACTGCCAGTACAAATTCATATGCCTTTTCCCATACGATCAAATTCTTGAAACTCTGTTTATCTACTGCTATCTCTTTCTTGCATCTTGTAGCTTGCATCTTGTAGCTTGCATCTTGTAGCTTGCATCTTGTAGCTTGCATCTTGTAGCTTGCATCTTGTAGCTTGCATCTTGTAGCTTGCATCTTGTA
>DYHD01000006.1:12898-61779 GCA_020724365.1 Thermodesulfovibrio yellowstonii
CTTGCATCTTGTAGCTTGCATCTTGTAGCTTGCATCTTGTAGCTTGCATCTTGTATCTTGTATCTTGCAGCTTGTAGCTTGTAGCTTGTAGCTTGCAGCTATATATTTACAGGTATTCTAATCGTAAAATTGCTGCCTTTTTCATATGCACTTTTTACAATTATATCACCTTTTAAGACCTCTGTCACCAGTTTTTTTGCAAGGTACAACCCAAGACCAGTGCCCGGAACTTTTGCAGTAAGAGGGCTCTCAATACGGACAAATGGCTTGAAAAGTTTAGGTAAATCGTCTTGTTTAATACCTATTCCCATATCCTCTACAGAGATTTCAACAAAGTTAAGCTGCAAGTTAGTCTTTTCGTCTCTGCTTGAGGCTTTCTGCACGGTAATCCTCACAGAGCCTTTCCCGGTAAACTTTACTGCATTGCTTGCGAGGTTTATCAGGCATTGCAGCAGCCTTCTTTTGTCCGTATGCATGATTTGATGGGGCGCATCAATATTCAATTCTAATCCCTTTTCTTTTGCCTCTTTCTGAAAGGGCATCACCGCATCTATAATCAGGTCGTAAAGGTCAAAATCCGTATATCTGACCTCCAATATCCCCGCCTCTATCTTTGAAATATCTATTACATCATTGATGAGTGCAAGCAGGTGTTTGCCGGATTTCAGTATTACGGCTAAGTTCTCCTTTTGCTCCTGATTGAGCGTTCCGAGCCATTCATTCAACAAGATACTCGAAAATCCTATTACGGAATTCAGGGGCGTCCTTAATTCATGGCTCATAGATGCGATGAAGATAGACTTAAGTCTATCAATCTCTTTCAGTTTTTCATTTGCCTTTTCCAGTTCCTCTGTTTTGAAATTGAGGTCTTCAACAATGTTCACCAAAGCAATTTGATTCTCCCGCAAATCGGTTGTCCGTTCCCTTACTTTGTTTTCCAGCATGGCGGCGTTTAAGATGCTCTTTTCATAAAGCTCTGCATTTTCGATGGCCAAAGCAATTTGCGGGGTTATCGTTTCGATTAATTTCAGCCCGCTTTCCAGCGGTTTTTTATCCGTCCGCGTAAAGATGCATAAAACACCGATACATTTATCCCCTTTAATCATAGGAAATGCGGCATGAAACCTGATATCTTCACCCCTTGTCGATTCACGGGTTGCAAATTCGAGCACCTCTTCGCGATTGCGGAGGATAAGAGGCTTTTTGTTGCGTGCGGACTCCCCGCAGAGGCATTCCCCTATTCTGATTTTATTTGTAGTAAGGTCAAGGATGGTAGCCTCTGAAGTTGCCCTGTGGGCGGCAAGCTGAAGGGTTGCGTCAGGCTTGACGAGGCAGATTGTGCCGCCTTCAAGTCCGGTTGCATTCAGCACGTGATCGAGTACGGATTCGAGAATATCTTTCAGGAACAGTTTGCCGCTTATGGTTGTTATTATCCGGTTTATTGTGAGAAGCTTATCAGCCAGCGTTTTCAATCTTTCATCCGCTTTTTTGCGCTCGGTGATATCAAGAAATATAACGGCACATTGCTTCGGTACAGGCATGTAAGCAGTAATTGAGTAAAAAGCTCCGAGCAGTTCTGAGCCCAGCTCCAACTGGCGAGACTCACCGGTCAGGGCAATCCTGCCATATGTTCCGATCCAGTCTGCATCATCGTTTTCTATCCCGGGTAATACTTGGGTCAGACGTTTGCCAGAGACTTCAGACACCTTTAGTCCTGTGGTCATTTCAAATCCTTTGTTGGCAGAGACTATTACAAGATCAACCGGGACGCTATTGTCATTCTGTACAACTTCAAACACAACGAAGCCAGCCGGCATATTTTCAAAGAGCGCCCGGTATCTCTTCTCTGATTCAATCAGGCTTCTTTCTATACACCTGAGACGCTCATAAGGCAATGTAAGCGCCTCTTCAGCCTCCATGCGTTCAGTTAGTCCCCGATTAAGCCTCTCTGTTCTTTCCCTTACCTTTTTCTCAAGCTCCTCACCCCTTTCTTTTTGGGCTTCAATTGATGCCTCAAGGACTTTTGCCTCCTTTTCAAGTTCGTACGCCCGGTCTGCCCTGCGTTTCAGAATGCCGACCAAAAGAACGGAAAAAGGAGTGACTATTAGGAGAATAACCATGTGGTTGAAATGTGCAGAGGTATAATGAAAAAGCCTGCCCGGCTCTGAAAAATAATATACGGCGAATATATATGTTATAGCGGCGCTGATTGCTCCTGCCCTGTAACCTCCGGCGAATGTGGCGTAAATCACTGCAAGCATATATAAAACGGCGGGATTTGGGATGGTGAATATAGTGCGGTTGATAATCTCGATAGCGCCCAAAGCTGCGAGGGTTATAAATATCCCCGAATTCTTTTGAAGAAAACCTTTGGAGGAATCCTTTAAACTATCTTTATTCATAGCTTAACGCGCCTGCTTATTTATCAGTCCTTTTGTTTAATAAGAAGTTCTTACTATTTAGCTCTTCTTTCCAATTCCGCTATTTTTTCCTTCAACTCCTTCATCCTCAATTCCCTGCCTACAAAAACCTTATTCAAACGCTCAAGTTCTTCCGTTTTAGTTTCAAGCTCTTTTGTGCGTTGCCTTACTTTCTCTTCAAGTTCTTCGTTAAGACTGCGGATTTTCTTTTCCGCCTCCCACTGTACAGTTATATCTCTGAAGATTCCTAATAAACAGTCCTTACCATCAAATACTATTTGGGACGAATTGATATCAACGTAAAATATGCCCCCATCTCTTCTTTTTACCGGGATATGCCGAGCTGTTATTATCTCCTTTCTCGACAGTTTTTCGAACTGTTCAATAACATATGGCAAATCCTCCTCAGGATGAATATCGAACACACTCAGCGCGGTCAATTCTTCTTCAGAACAGCCAAGCATTCGGCAAATCCTTTTATTACCTGCAAGAAATCTTTTGGTTTCAATATCGGCAAGGAGTATCCCGTCACTTGTATTGTCAAAAAGGATTTTGAGCCTTTCTTCGGATTTTATGAGGGCATCTTCTGCCTTTTTGCGGGCGGTTATATCGTGGAAAAATACCGTTAAGCCATCTTGAGAAGGGTAAATACGGTTCTCAAACCATCTGTCCCACGGCTTATAATATTCTTCAAGCTGCAGGGGATTTTGCTCCTCCAATGCTTTATAGTATGCCTTGTAGAAAGGCTGATCTATGCCTTCGGGAAATTCCGTCCAGATGTGCCTGCCGATAAGCTGTTCAGGCTTTCTGTTGAACAATTGAGCGGCCTGAGTGTTTACATAAGTATACATCCAGTTTTTATCAAGTGATATGCAAGCATCGCTTACCCTTTCGAGGATTTCCGTAACCTGTTTTTTTGAATTTTCTGCCTCTGTGCGGGACTGCTGCTCCGAAATCAGCAGCCGCTCCTTATCATGATTGTAACGGGTCATTATAGATTGATAGCCTTTAAGCAATAGATATAAAATTAAAGTCGTAACGGCTACAAAAAACCAGCCCTTATAGGTTTGAAATTTGGTGAGCATCCGGGAATTCTGTATGACATCTGCGAGGAGCCAGTCCGAAAAAAAAATCCATAATCCCGCAATAACGGCGTATGTTAACGCAATGGAGAAAGGGCTTAGTTTTTTAGTAGGGTTTTTCATTCCGGTCTTTTAAAATATAGTTCAATTTCCCTGTAAAAATACTGCTAAACGCCTTAATAATCACTGGTTAGGTGCTAAAATATTAACAACAGCATCCTCATTTTCTGATAATACATTATTGTCTCAAAAAACCAGAATAAAGAGGTTGTTGCCACGAATACAATTGTATCATAATATAATATAATATAATAAAATTAATAAGAGGTTTGAGGATACCCAAAAATAGCGATAGGATTTTTAGGAGACATTGGGAATAGCTTTTCGCTCATTCTCGGAAGGCGTCCTTGCCTTCCTCCAGGGTAAAATGAGATTTTCCTGCTGCGAAAGTTAACTAATTTAGAAGAATCTTTTACGAGGTGCAACATGAAGGTTCTAATCGCAGAAGACAATTATGATGACAGAAAGATGCTGAAGTATACCCTCGAGCATCAAGGTAATACAACAATCGAAGCTGGTAACGGGAAAAAAGCTCTGGAGCTTGCGTCTGCAAATATCCCCGACCTTATTATTTCGGATGCGCTTATGCCTGATATGGACGGCTTTGAGTTTTTGAGGGCTATAAAATCCGACGACAAGCTCAAAGATATTCCTTTTATCTTTTATTCCGCTACTTACATTGGCGATAAGGAAGAGGCGCTTGCCCTGTCGCTTGGCGCCGACGCATTTATTGCCAAACCAAAGGAACCCGATGAATTCTGGAATGAGATACTTGCGATAATCGAAAATTCAAAGCTCAAAAAAAGAAAGCACTCAGATTCACATCTGGTCAAGGATGATGAAGAATACTTAAAGAGCTATTCAAAAATCGTAGCGACAAAGCTTGAAGAGAAAGTAAAAGAACTCAATGACGCCATACAAAAGATTGAACTGACGGAGAGCAGATATACAAACCTTTTCAACAGCATGAGGGATGTAATCATCATAACGGACATAGAGCGGAATATACTCGAAGTCAATCAACCTGCATTAAGAAATATTTTCGGTTATGAAAGCGATGAGGTTATTGGAAAAAACACCCGCATCTTTTTTGCCAATGAAGAGGATTATCATAAAACCGGTGTGGAGATATTCGATTTAAAGGAATATATCGAAGATGTGATTTTTGAGATTCTTTACAAAAGGAAAAACGGTGAAGTATTTGCAGGGGAACTTCATGCGCATAAATTTCTCGACAAAACCGGCGTGCCTCTTGGAAATATGGGAATAATAAGGGACATAACCGACCGAAAGAAACTCGAGGCTCAGTTGATTCATTCCCAGAAAATGGAAGCCGTAGGCAGGCTTGCAGGGGGATTAGCCCATGACTTCAACAATATTCTTACGGCCATGATAGGTTACTGCACACTTTCTAAGATGAAAATGAGTGAAGACGACCCCCAAAGGCATTATATAGAGCAAATACTCACATTATCCGAAAAAGCGGCTTCATTAACGAATGGTCTCCTTGCATTCAGCAGGAAGCAGGTGATGAAACTTGAACCTGTTAATATCAACGAGGTCATAAAAAAGGTCGAAAAACTCTTTTCGAGATTAATCGGCGAAGATATTTCCATTAAAATCGCTTTTAAAGAAAACAATTTGTACATACTTGCTGACAATATTCAGATTGAGCAGGTTTTGTTCAACCTCGCCACCAATGCACGCGATGCTATGCCGAATGGAGGCATCCTTGCTATCACTACTGAGCATACGAGGATAGACAATCTTTTCATTGATATGCACGGCTATGGTAGCTTAGGAGATTACGCCCTCATAACTGTGTCGGACAGTGGAATCGGAATGGAAAAAGATATATTGCAAAATATATTTGAACCGTTTTTTACAACGAAAGAACTCGGAAGGGGCACCGGTCTCGGGCTCTCGATCGTTTACGGGATAATAAAACAGCATAACGGTTTTATCAATGCCTATAGCGAAAAAAATAAAGGAACGACCTTCAAGATTTATTTGCCTTTGATAAGACCCAGCAGCATAATAATTGAAGAAGAATGCGAACATTTACCAATGGTTGGAGGGACGGAAACGATTCTGCTCGTAGAAGATGATGCCGACTCTAGAAATGTGACAAAGATCATCCTGCAGCATGCTGGCTATCATATGATTGAAGCAGCCGACGGCAAAGAGGCAATAAAGAAATTCATACAATATAAAGACCTTGTTGATTTCCTGCTGCTTGATGTTGTCCTGCCGCTAAAAAGCGGGAAAGAAGTATACGATGAAATCCGTAATATCCGGACTGATATTAAAACTCTGTTTATCAGCGGGTATACTGCAGATATTATCAATAGTAAAGGGCTGCTGAGAGAAGGGTTGGAGTTTATCGCAAAGCCGATTCAACCAAAAATATTATTGCAGAAAATCAGGGAAATACTTGATAAGACGGTCTGAATAGCCTGATATATCGCTTTATTGCATTTAGTTGCTACTGCAATCAACGGAGGCTTTTGACTGTTTAGATGCAAATCAAATGAGACAAAATTGGCAATTGAAATAAGAAGTGGTATTCTTAGAAAATAAGGAGGATATCACTACGGGAATCAATGATGACAGAAGACATTTAAAGTAATACTTTAGACTTAACCTGACAGTCCTTCTTTTTAAAGTACACCATACCTAAAATCCTCATTTCGTAAACGGCACAATACGGTAAAGAAAGCCACCCTTTGAAAACTGAGCATCGCCTTCATTTTCTTTTCTGAATTTTATTAATTCTTCTTCAGTTGGGATGTATTTCTCAAAATGATAAGGTATGTTATCGATATAAATCGTAACGCCATACATATGCTCGCCAATTTTTGTCTTTTTAGAATGATATGGCCCCTCCATGTCAACGATGATGCTTGTATTGGATATTTGCATTTGCCTATATTATCTCAAAATTACTTTCACCCCAAGCATGGCATTTTGGGCATCCGACAGGCTCTCTGATTTCAGCATCACCCTTTGTAACCCAATCAGGACATTTGTCAATATATTCATTCAGGGTCATCATCATTAGATGCTACACAATATGTATAATCGTTGAATTGGAAGATGAGTTCATCGCCGTTATATCCACAATTTTTACATCTATATATTGCTCCCTCCTTTTCCTGATTTTTTTCTTCCCATTTGGTCTTGGAATATGGCCATTAACTCCATGAAAATCATAGCAGTCAAAAATACATTTGCAAAAATTAATCATTTTTTCATCATGAATTTTTACAGCTTGCTTATACAATTTAATAAAGTACCGTTTCCCCGCCTCTATCTGTGAGTAATTCTTCTTGATAAGATTATGTTCCATGTATAGAGTTTGTCCATTATCAATAGAATCGTCGCCGCCCTTATTTTTGGGTTTTACATGATCTGCATGGATTTCAACACTATCAGCCCGCCCTTTTCCGCATACAACGCATTTATAATCATCTCTTTTAAAAATTGCCTCTTTAACTTCTGAAGGGAAATCGAACAGGGCAACTTCTTTGATGTGGTAAGGGGCATAGCGATAAACTCCTTTGCTAACCTTGATTAATTTTCCTTCTTGATTAAGCTTACGGATAGCTCTCCATGGGTCTCGTGGTGGCTCAGGGTTATCTTTAGTGCCAACAAGCGATACTATGCAGCAGAAAGTTTAAGCATTACCCGATTAGACGAACCTTTCCTTCGGTAATTATTGCAAGTTTATTTCTCATATCTATTTTTTGCTCTTTTAACATAGTGAGAAAGTTTAGCAGATATTTTAAAACTATTGAGGGATTTTTGCTTCTTAATCTTAATATCAAAGAACTTGCTCCAAAATTACGATAGAGCTCACCAAAATCCAAATCATATGTAACAATGAGTCTTTCTTCAGCTACAGCCATCTCAACTATTTTTTTATCATCGTAACCCTTGCAACATTCACGGATGCTTTTCACATCATATTTTAGTGTTCTTAGACGAGATGTTATTTCTGGAGACATGTTTTCATCTATGAGTAGTTTCAAGTTTTATCTCCGCAATATGTTTAACAGTATCAGAAGCAAATCTTATTGCAGCCCGAATATCTTCTTCAGTTAAATCAGGATAAAATTTGATTATCTTTTTAACGGACGTGCCTTCTGCAAGCAGATCAAGTACAACATAAAGCGGTATTCGAGTGCCTTTAAATACAGGCTTCCCAAGCAGAATTCTAGGGTTGATTTCTATCCTCTCACTGTAATTTATCATTTAACACCTCCTTCTTTTTTAAAGCACACCATACCTAAAATCCTCATTTCGTAAACGGCACAATACGGTAAAGAAAGCCACCCTTTGAAAACTGAGCATCGCCTTCATTTTCTTTTCTGAATTTTATTAATTCTTCTTCAGTTGGGATGTATTTCTCAAAATGATAAGGTATGTTATCGATATAAATCGTAACGCCATATATATGCTCGCCAATTTTTATCTTTTTAGAATGATATGGACCCTCCATGTCAACGATGATACTTGTATTGGTCTCTCGATTTTCAATTTCAACAAGATGTGGTTTCATGATATCTCCTGATTTGTCTATTCTTGAGTGTTTAAAATCCTTTTCAAATCATCAATAAACTTGTCAAAAGTTTTTACTTTATTGCTTTCTTCTATTTTTGTTTCACTCATTACATAACTTCCATCTGTATCAACTTCAACTATTGCCCTTCCCTTTTTGGCTGGTATTTTAGTTATCAGAGTTTCATCTTCGTCAGGTGTAACAAAATAAACTCTTATATGTTTTGTGGCTTCATCCTGTGAAAGTTTGATCTTCCAATATCCTGTTTGTGCAATCCGCTCTCGTAAAGTAACCTTGCTGGATATAACAGCAACGATATTGTATGTATTTGGATTATAAATTATTATATCTACATCGGGGAGATGAGAACCAAATTCATCATAGTCAACAAGTAGATGTTTTTTTACTATGCTGAGCTCTTTAGAAAGATTTCTGCTATTAGTCCTTTCTAAAGTATTTCCTTCAACAATATTTAGACCAAGGCTTTCTATTTCATCTTTGATTATATGAATAACAAGTTTTTCAAGGTTTTTTCCTTTAAATGCACGCCATGACTGTTCATGGTCAGGGGTTTTACCCTTTGCCCTTGCCTTTGCAGCGGTATCACTTCTTAAAAAATATTCCCTATGGATACCCTTTGCCTCTTGCAGTAGTTTAGAAATATACTTATAAGTTTCAATACCATATATCGCCTTCTTTTGGTTATAAAGATTCAGTAAGTCGTTAAAGGTCATCCTTTTCCTTTTCTTCTTTTTCATAACAAGATTTTTATTTTCTTGAATACTGTGTCCAAACAATTTTTCTTGAATCAGATATATTATTCAAATCCTTGCTTTTTGATGCTTCTACAGGCTTTCTCATTAAGAAGAGGTATTTAAATCCCCGCAGATAAAAATTAAAGCGAACAGCCCTGTTATACCAGATACCTGTATTTGATGTCTGCCCTCGTCTTGCTACACAAATAACATCTACTGTATCAAAATATTTGCATAACCTCTCATAAATCTTAAAGCCAACAGGTGTAAATCTCTTTTTCACCCACTGGTCTCCAATCAGCCATCCAAGCACCTTGTCTGGTTTTAATATGCGGTGGCATTCTTTCATTACCTTTTCTAACTCATCATAAAATTTCTCGTCTTCTGAAGAAATCCTTCCTATATTATTAGGATGTTCATTGTATTTTATATTATCCCCGTATGGCGAATCTATAAATATCATGTCTACACTATTGTCATTGAGTGGAATTTGTCTTGCATCATTCTGAATAACATCTGGTCTTGGCGGAGATACATCGTATGCAATACATCTTCTTTCTTCTTCTTTACAAACATCCAATGTAGTTCCGCTGCCTGCCATAGGGTCAACCACTAAATCCCCTTTCTCTGTATAGCGTCTAATCATGTTATATATAATAAAAGCAGGTGTAACACCTGCATATTTATTGTTTCCTTTTGGTGTTTTGCCATAACTTTGTTTTGGATAATCCCATAAGGTTGTAGCCTCAATAGATGGTTTTTCATCTATATTATTAGCTGGTTTTTTAATTTTTATCTTATCCCAATTAAACTGTTTAGGTTCTTTTATATAATCTAAAATCAAATCAGTTTCATTTCTACTTAATACATCCTTCCAACTAACATTCAGCCTTGCAAGTATTTTCTTTGCACCATTTATAATATTTATTTGCCCATTTTTTTCTATCTCTACCTGATACGGATATTTACCACCCCATGCATCACGGACAATATCTTTCTTGCCATCAGTTTTAGCCTCAAAAGTGCCGTAAAGCACATCGCTATCTAAATTAAATAAAAATAAAATATCTCCTCTTTTTACTTTAAGAGCTTTTTCCTCATATATCTTATTTGTTGCGAAAAGCATCCTATCAAAACATTCCTTTTCTGTTTTATCAGTGCATGTAAAGATACATCCGTTATATTCTGCTTGCTTTGCATTATAAACCGCTTCAGATTCTCTTATCATAAAATCGTTTTTTTTATATCTGCTTGGATTTTGAGGGGCTTCAAAACTCTGGCTTTCTTGTAAATATTTTTCTATATTTTCCTTGCTGAAGCGCCTTTGCCCACCGGGGGTTTTGATTGATGATATCAGGCCTTGCTTCTCCATACGATAAATAGTTGCAGTGCTTATTCCAAGGTATTTTGCTGCTTCTTTTGTTGTAAAAATAGTTTTTTCTTCCATAACAATATCTCCGATAGAAGTTCGAATATGTTTTAACAAAATAATACAACATTAATCAACACTTGTCAAATTTTATTTTGAATTTTATGGAGCTAACATGAGGTCACAGGTGCGGCGGTCGTTTTACCGCATCCTGTGGAACGATTGGTTATCTGTTCTTTGCAATGTTTCTGTATATTTTTCGTTATTGTTTCCAAAGGTATTATAGAAGGTTCTTGAAATCCACAAACAACACAGCGTTTAGGATAGAATGGAAGCACTATTAGATATCATAATCCAAACGTAATAATTATTGCTATGATTGTTCCAAATCCAAATGCACGTTTGAAACCAGTTTCTCTGCGACAGCTATAACAATATCTTACCTTCATTTGTCGTTACCTCTGTTGTTACCTCTCCGTTGTTTATTTTGTGGAGATAACGACTGAGATAACCCATGCGAATGAAGCGTCGGTATTGAGCGATTTGTTACAAGCTCTATATTTTTCTTAATGTTCTCATCACAAACAAAGTGCTTTATCAGCTGTCATGTTAAAAATTAAATAATGTTTTTTGATGTCGGTGTTTAGTTTTAGATGTTCTTTTTATTTCTTCAATTCGCCCATTTAACCTTTTGACTATGACTTCATAATAGTTTTCAGAGATTTCTATTGTTATATATTGTCTTTTCAATTTTTTAGCAACCATTGCAGTAGTACCAGTTCCTCCAAATGGGTCTAAAACAATATCTCCAATATCTGAACTTGTCTTAATTATTCTCTCTAATAAGGCTTCTGGCATTTGGCAAGGATGTTCTCCCAGTCGTTCTTTAAATGTGCCACAAACCCTTGAAAACTCCCAGACATCATCAGGAATTTTTCCTTGAGGATTTGCCCTTCTATCATTGTAAACTAATTGGCGTGCAGATGGTATTCTGATAGCATCTCCATTAAATTTGAACTTTTCTTTATCTTTTGTGAAATAAAGAATATGGGTATGCGCTCTATTAAACTTCTTTCGCTGGTTTTGCCCAAAGGTATAATACCAAACAATCCAATTTCTGAAATAAAATCCTATGCGTTTTAGGATGATATTTATTTCTGCTGCAAATTCATCTCCTATAGCTATATAAATAGAACCATCCTTTTTTAAAATCCTGTAGGTTTCAGCAATCCAGTTTTCAGACCACTTGTAATACTCGTCATAAGAAAGATTGTCATTGTATTTATCATATTTAATTCCAATATTGAATGGAGGGTCTGCAAAAACTAAATCTACTGAATTTGCAGGAAGTTCCTTCATTATTTTTATACAATCACCCAAATAAACTTTATTGACTTCCATAATTATTCCAATCCAAATAAATCACAAGGTTTTATCTTGAACTGCAATTTTGTAGGGTCAGGAGTTCCACCTTTTCTTTGTGCCGTAATCCTGCCAATATAAAAACTACCTCTTGGTGAAACTACAATATCTCCGCCACCGAAAAAATTCATCACAGCGTTAATGTCTTCTAGTGCCCATGTTGTTGTATTCTCACTTCTATTATAACGGGTTACCAGCATCCAGTTAGCAGACAAACCGCCTCTCCCTTTTAATATATCACTTACTATCATGATGCGATTTCTTTTGAAGAAATCAATTATTTTATCCTGAATTTCTTTAGGCATTTCATCAATAAATAATCTTCTTTTGTCTCGTAGCGTCTTTTTACCTATTAATCTGGAATATGACTTTGGATTTAATTCACCTGTGAAAAGTTTTAGCCATAAAGTAGTCTCATTATCAAATCCCCACATCTCTTGATAGGCATCAATAGTCCTTTTATCTATCTGATTATAGTCAGCGTCAGAATTAGCCTTTTTAAGAGATAGATTTTCAATCTTCAGAATATTACCTATTTTTATGATGATTCTTATTTGAGCATCAGCCTTTTTGAATTTCATTAACCCTTCATATTCTTTCTCGTCTATTTCAAACTCACTTAAATTGGTTTTCTTTATCCTCGCGGGAACTTGAATTGCTTTAACTGAAGACAGCTTATCAATGCTGTAACCCATAGTTTTAAGCCATTCTCGAGCTTCATTATCATGTTGATAGGAATTAAACTTTTTACAGATACTTTTTTCATTGGCAAAGCCGCCTTTAGCAGTTTTAGACCCAAGTTCTTTTTTGTCCATATCGTATTATAAACAATACCTTATAGAAATGAATGCAAAATTTCTACTAACTTGCTGTTAATGCCCTTATTATTATTTGTGTGTAACGCTGCGGATGAGCAGCCCCTGAAGGGAGGGAACGACCAAAATCTGTGGTGGCTTCAGCCATCCACTGGAGTGATTTGTTAGATGCTATCTATTCTCTTTTTTATTAAATCAGGCATTCTCTTGCCATGAATTACAGCAAAGATTATTATCTCTTCTTCCTCTACATTATAAATGATTCCCCCCTCTTTTTCGCTCGATATACAATTAAGGTTAAGGTAGGCTATTATAATGGTATAAATACATCTGAAGATGGGGTCTTCTCTTTGATAAATACCATTTGCCAAACAAGACAATAAAGTAAAAATTTTTGGAAATACCAAAAAGGAAGGTGAATTATGGAAAACTCACTTCCCCAATTCCGTTATTTCTTGAAGGACAGCATTCGCCAGAAGATTAATTTTCGCATGACTGACCAGAGCGAGGGGAAACCGCCCCCGCCTATTGAAAAACCTTTCAGAGATGATAGCCTGCGGATTGACCTTGTTACTAAAGAACACTGGCATCACATCTCAAATGTTGGCATTATTACAGCAATTGAAAACACGAAAAGTCATAGACACTTTAAGCCTGCCGCCTTATCTCTGGAGGAATTATCTTTTCTTTTGTGGGCAACTCAGGGCATAAAAAATGTTACCAGTAATGGCACAGCATACAGAACCGTCCCTTCTGCTGGCTGTCGCCATGCCTTTGAGACTTATCTTTGTATCCTTAATGTTGAAGGGCTGAAAAGAGGGATATATCGTTATCTCCCAATAGAGCATCAACTTTTAATTGAAAGGGAGAGTGAAAATATCTCGGATGAGATTATTGAGGCGACCTTTCACCAGTCTTTCACAGGAAGGGGTGCGGTGACCTTCATCTGGGCTGTGATACCGTATAGGATGGAATGGCGGTATCATCTTGCAGCTCATAAGGTTATCGCAATAGATATAGGTCATGTATGTCAGAATCTCTATTTAGCTTGTGCTGCAGTGGGTAGTGGGACATGTGCTGTCGGAGCATATCATCAGGAATTGATGGACAATCTAATTGCTGTTGACGGTGAGAACGAGTTTACGATTTATCTTGCTGCAGTGGGTAAGATCTAATTTAAGGCTGTTCAATAACAACGAAGGTTTTTTGTCATTACTGAGAAAGCAGGAATATAGAGGTCTTTGATAATACTGGATTCCCCGATCAAGTCGGTGAATGATAGATTGCTGTGAGCGAAAAAATAATATATTTTGAATGCCATGTTTAACAAGGGTTTGGTAGTTTTTGAACATGCTCTAATTTTTTTGGAGGTGTAAAAAATAATGAAAAACAGGAAGAATTAAATAAACTCCGAATACTCTGGGGAAATTACTGGTCTTCGAGAGTTTTGCTTATAGCAAACAATTTCAGGGTATTTGACTATTTAAAAGAGAAAAAACTGCCAGCTTACAGTAGCTGCGTGGTGCGTTATACAAGACTCTAATGACAATTTTAGGATAATAATATCTTCATTATTTAAATTGAAGCTTTCTTCTCGTTCTTAACAATAAAAGAGCATTAAATGACCGCAAAAGAAATAGTTCAGTCAGCTTGCTGTTTTCTGATAAATCTTTCTTGAAGTTTATCAAAGACATCATAGATGACCGGAACAATAATTAAGGTAAGGAACAAGGAAGACAGAAGCCCGCCGATTGTTGCAATTGCCATTGGCGCCCTAGTCTCAGAACCTTCTCCTATGCCTATTGCTATTGGCATCATGCCAAAAATCATTGCAAAGGTTGTCATAAGAATTGGTTTGAGCCTGACAGGACCTGCCTCAATTAATGCCTCTTTCCTGCTCATACCTCTTGCTCGCAGTGTGTTTGTATAGTCAACAAGTAGAATTGCATTTTTCTTAACAAGACCCATCAAAAGAATTAGCCCTATAAGACTGAAGATGTTAATTGTATTGCCAGTTATTAAAAGAGCGCCAAATGCGCCTATAAATGACAACGGCATTGATATTAGAATAGTAACTGGATGTATAAAGCTCTCAAACTGAGATGCCAGTATCATATAAGCCATGATAACCCCCAAGACGAGCGCAAATATAAGATAATAAAATGATTCATCCATTATATCTGCCATTCCCTTATATGAGGTAGAAAATCCAGAAGGTAATATCTTGCCAGCAACTGCATTAAGTTCTTCTTTTGCTTGACCGAGTGGTTTGCCCTCAAGGTTTGCAAAAAGGATTACAGCCCTCTGCCTATCAACCCTGTTGATAATACTTGAACCGCCTGCTTCTTGAAGGCTGATTATATTGGAAAGCTCTATTAACCTTCCATCCTTAGACCTTACATATATTCTGCCTATGTCCTGTGGATTTGACCTATCTTCGGGATATAGTCTTGCTCTTACATCGTATCTCCTGCCTTTAGTATCATCCTTAAATTTTGCCACATCCAATTCACCGCTTATCAGAAAACTAATTGACTCAGCTATTGTTGCTATATCAACCCCGAGCTCTGCAGCCTTATCTCTGTTTATAAAGACCTTGACCTCTGGCTTACCTGCTTCTAATGTTGTATCAACATCAACGATACCAGGCAGTTTAGCAAATTCAGATATTATCTGTTTTGAATATTCTTCAAGGGCTGAAAGGTCTCTTCCCTGAATGCTGAATTGAATAGGCACTTGCCTAACGCCACCACCTATCAGAGAGACATCTTCAGCAGTCCCCTTTAATCCTACTATTCCGCTGAATCTCTTTCTAACCTCTTTCATAATTTCTTGCTGAGTTCTTTTCCTCTCTGCTTTAGGCTTAAGACCAACAAACATTGACGCCTTATTTATCTCAGCCGTCAAACCTGAACCCTGAGCATAGAAAACTGTCTTAACCTCTGGAAGGTTTCTTACTATCTCTTCAGCCTGACGAAACATCCTGTCTGCTTCATCAATTGAATAAGTGACAGGCGCCTGAAGCCTGACGATAAATCTACCCTGATCCTCTGGTGGAACGAATTCTTTTCCTATAAATCGTGTGATAATAAGGCTGAATATAAATATGCCTATTGCTATTAGTATTATCTTTCCCTTATGGTCAAGTGAAAATATAAGAAGTTTTCTATAAAATTCTTCTGTTTTTGCATAAACATTATCGAGTTTAAGAGATAGATTATTGATAAACTTGAATCTCGAATGCTTGTCTCCTTCTTTTTCACCATCTGCCTTGAGAAATCTGGACGACAGCATTGGTGTGAGGGTGAAGGAAACGAGCAAAGAAACCATTACAGCAAAGACTACAGTTAATGCAAACTGGAGGAAAAACCTCCCGACTATACCTTTCATAAATGCTACGGGCAGGAAAATCGCTACAATCGCCAGCGTGGTTGCCATTACCGCAAGCCCGATCTCAGAAGCTGCGAATGAGGCTGCTTGCATTGGCTTCATCCCATTTTTGATATGTCTGTGTATGTTCTCTATAACTATAATTGCATCATCTATTAGAATACCGATGCACAGAGATAAACCAAGCATAGTCATATTATTAAAGGTGAATCCGAAGGCATTCATAATAGTGAATGTGGCTATGATGGATGTAGGTATTGCGAGTGCACTGATAAGTGTGATTTTTATGCTTTTAAGGAATACAAGCACAGCAATCACTGCAAAAAATCCCCCATATACGAGATGAGTCTGGACTTCATGAATGGAACGTTTGATAAAAAGCGACTGGTCAAAGCTAATATCCAGTTTCATTCCGGGGGGGAGGGTCTTGCTGATTTTTTCCATCTCCCTTTTAACTCGGTCTATTACCTCTACTGTATTCGTGCCTGACTGCTTCTGTATCCCAAGACCGACTGCAGGGATGCCATTAAACCTTGCGATTGTCCGTTTCTCTTCTATACCGTCTTCAGCTTTTCCGATATTCTTAATTTTTATAGCAGAGCCTTGATTATAGCCTACAATAAGCTCATTAAAGTCATTAACTGTAGCTATCTCACCTTTAATCTTTATTATAAATTCTCTTGAATCGCTTTCAATTCTGCCACCAGGAATTTCTATATTCTCTCTCTGAATGGCTCTTATGACATCTTGAGCGGTTATTTTATGTGAGTTGAGTCTCTCAAGATCAAGCCAGATTCTCACTTGTCTCAGCCTCTGCCCAGCTAATCTAATAGCGCCTACGCCATTTACCTTCTGGAGCTGTTCTTTCAGAACCTCGTTAGCATAAGTTGATAACTCCCTTGGAGATTGCTCTCCGCTTAATGCAAGCCATAAGACGGGTGTTGCGTCAGGGTCAACCTTTTCGATTACTGGCTCTTCGATATCTGTGGGTAGTTTGCTTCTGATAGCAGCGATCTTTTCCCTGACATCCTGCACGGCAAGATCAATATCTCTTTCGAGAAAAAACTCTACTGTTACAATCGAGACCCCTTCTGTGCTCGATGAGTTAATTGTCTTAACCCCGTTTATTGTGCTTATAGCTTCTTCAATCTTATCTGTAACATCAATATCCATTATCTCAGGGTTTGCTCCCTTCAGGACAGTCTTGATGTTAACTATCGGAAATTCTACCCTTGGGAACAGATCAACCCCAATGCTCGGATAGCTGACTATTCCAAGCACCACGAGGGCGAGGATCATCATTGTTGCAAAAACAGGTCTTTTTATTGATGTATCAGCAAGCCACATAATATTATTAGTCCTCAGTCAACTATCGACTATCGACTATTTTTACTTTCGCATTTTCCGAGAGATTCTGTTGCCCCACCGTGACAACTATCTCGCCTTCATTAATCCCTTCAATAACCTCTATATATTCAGTAACCTTAGATTCTGCTCCATCAGTCTTTGATGCAATCTTATATTGCTGCCCTATCTTCGGGTTTCTTAATTTGGCAATTTCTCCTTCGACTATAAATGCCCTTACCTTATCGCCTTCATAAAGCAACGAGATAGCTGGAATCAATATAGCATCCTTATCCCCACCTGTATAAAGGGTAATCTTTGCAAAAAGTCCGGGTTTTAATATGCCATCAGAATTGGGTGTTAAGGCTTCAACCTGAAGGCTACGGGTTTTTTCATCAAGACTTGGATAGATGATGTTGACCTTGCCTTTGAATTCTGTCTGTCCAAAGGCGTCAACACGGAAATTGACATCCTGCCCCTTCTTCAATTTGCCTATGTCTTTTTCACTAATAGTGAAGTTCAATTTCAAGGGGTTATTTTTGATTATTACGAATAAATTTGAGCCATTTCTTGCATAATTTCCAGCGGTCACCTTTTTTTCTTTTATAAACCCATCTATCGGGCTGTATATCCTTGTTTTTATTAGTTTCTGTTTTGCAAGGGATAGGGTTGATTTAGCCCTTTCTACCTCAGCTTCGGCAAGGGCAAGCCTTGTTGAGACATCGTCAAACTGCTGTTGTGTGACGAGCTGTTCCTTATAAAGAGCGTTTTTTCTCTGGAATTCGAGCCTTGTGTTAGCCAGTGTTGCTTCAGCCTGTTTCATGGCAGCTTCAGATCTTTTTACATCAAGGTTATAATCTGTTTCGCTGATCGTAACTAAAAGCATGCCCCTTGAGACTGGCATTCCTTCATCCACTTTTATATCCTTTATTATCCCATCAACCTCAGCGCTTACTATAACCTCCTCAAATGGGTTTAATGACCCAGTTGTCTCTATATAAGGGCGGACAGATTTCTTTTCCGCAGGTTGAACCTTGACATTTATAACCTTTTCCTCGGTCACCTTGTTTTCCTTCTTGCCACAGGCAGGTAATAAGGAAATAAAAAAGACCACTGTTATGAGCAATAATGCCAAATTAATGTGTTTTCTATTCATTTTTATAACCTCTAATATTTCGGTTTTGAGTCTTATAAATATCAAAACGGTTTTCTAACATATCAATTTCTGATAGACTCTCGACTATTATAAAGAACACCTATTGCCTTTTTGACTCTTGTTTTTGAAGCTTGCAAGCCATATATAGCATCTGATAGCTGCCTTTCTGCTGTAATGAGAAGTGTGTTTGCATCCATGACATCTATGCTGTTTGCAAGTCCAAATTCAAATTGTTTATTGACAGAATTGAAATTATCCCTTGCAAATGCCAGTTGATCTTCAAGGGATTTTAGAATACCCTTTAAAGTATTAAAATCAAGATAGGCATTTTCTACCTCAATGCTGATCGTCTTTTTTGTGTCTTCATATAAAAGCTCAGCCTGCCTTTTTCTTGCTTCTGTCTCTTTGACTTCAGCTCTTCTTAATCCTCCTTCAAAGAAAGGAAAATTAATTTTAATTGCACCATAAATATTTTCTTTAATAAGAGAGGCCGATATGGGGTCTTCATCCTTTCTTGCCCATACCCCTTCAATTAAAACCGTCGGGAAATAAGCCCCTTTTGCATATTTCACCTGATTTTCTGAGATTTTTTTCTGGATTTCAAGAGATTTCAAATCAGACCTCTGTGAAAAAGCTGATTGCTTAAGACATTCAACAGCAGGCGTAGTGCAGTTAGGCATTAGAAAATCTAATTCATAGGATTGAGCTATAATCGGAGTTTCTTTTATCACAAAATTATCATCTAAGCCAACAACCCTTGCAAGTATAGACTTTGAAAGTTTAAGACTATTTTCCGCCCTTATCCTATCAGATATTGCCCCTGAAAGTTCAGCCTCCGCCCTTAAGAGAGCGGTTTTGGTAACCTCGCCTATCTTCAACCTTGTAAGTGCTGCGTCTCTATGTTTGGTGAGTCTTTCGACATTTGACTGAGTAATATCAAGTATTTTCTTTGCTCTTAATACATCGTAATATGCTAATGCTACATTTAGCAGATAAGATTCTTTAGCAGCATAAAGGTCATATTTGCTTTTTTCTATCCCTTTTGAGGAGATATTAAGGGCGGTTAACTCGCGCCCGCTTAAAGAAAAAGACTGGTCTAACCTTACCCCCCATAAAACAGAATCCTGTGGTTGTATAACTCCCCGTGTTGCAGAAATTTTCTCTTCGCTGAAGCGTGTATAACCTCCAAATGCAGAGACTTTTGGAAGCAAAACAGAAATAGCCTTATCCTTTACCCTTTCTGATATAAAAAGCTCTTCTTCTGAAATCCTTATTTTTTCTGAATTCTCAAGAGCGATGGCGTAGAGCTCCTCAAGGGTATATTCCTTTGTGGCAGAGGCGATATCTGCTGCTATAATTGAAGAGATAATAATTATAGAAATTAATAATATTTTGTAGTTTTTCTTTTTTAATGCAAAGTTTTCAAAACTCATTTAAGCGTCCCTTTTGCAAATATTTTTACAAACTCCTTTATTGCTTTTTCATAGTCCTCTTGACTGCTCTGTTTTTGAAAAATGAATTCCTCGACCTCAAAATAAGAAAAAACCATCCCTAATAGCGCCCTGCCGCCAAGCCTTGTATCAAAATTTCTTAAGATGCCCTTTTCTTGCATTTCTTTGAAATATATTGCGATTGTATTATAAAGCTCGTCAATAAAAACCTGCACATACTTAGCAACCTTTTCTGGATGTGTGAATATCTCAGCCTTTATAATTTTTGTCATCTCTTTCCGTAAAAATAAAGAACTAAGAAAGCTCCTGATGATTTCAAAGAGTGCTTCTTCATATTCAAGATTAAAAAGCTCTGGAAGTTTATGTTTAAGCACAGGCAGAAATGAGTAATTATTAAGCACTTCTTCAAAAAGCTTTTCTTTAGTTGAAAAATGCCTGAATAGAGTAACCTCAGCTACCCCAGCTCCTCTGGCTATCTCACGGGTTGAAGCACCGAGATATCCCTTTTGGGAGAAAAGCTTAATGGCGCTTTCAAGTATTCTTTCTTTTGTTGAACGGGTTTCTGGTGTCATTATGTATTTAATCAGCTAAAATATAAATTGCAAGTAAGCACTTACTAACATAAATTATTTCTTTGGAAAAAATCAAGTATTTTTTCTGATTTTTGAAAAACTTGAACAAAAAAAGATTAAATTATTGCCTGAAAGATTTCACTATTAATTGGAGGCTCTGCTAAATAAGTCTTAAGATCGCAAGCTGAAGTCTGTCGTTACTAATTAATATAAATAACTTACTTCATAGCTATCTAAAATCATGTGGTGTTTTGATCAAAAAGATGAGATGAGCTATTTTATTTTCTTTTATAAACAAATTTTGATATACTTCTTATGTATATATTGAATAATAATTTTCATTTATTGAAAGATTAAGGTTCTTTCGTAAAAAAATTTTAAAATGTTTAAATATTATTTTGACATAGTTATGAAATATTGGAGGTTCACTTGCTTAGGCTAAGAGATGGTATAGTTGAACTTTATAGAAAAGTGGCAACATCATTGCCAAGTGATGTTGAAGAAGCTTTGAAGAATGCATATCTTGTGGAGACCGATGAAAAAATAAAGACTTCACTTGAAGATATACTGACAAAAATTAAAGTTTCTCGAAAAAGCTCTACGCCTTTATGTGAAGATTTGGGATTCCCAATATTTTTTGTGAAGGTGCCTATGGGGATTAGCTATCAGATGATTATGGATATAATAGTTGAATCTACAAAGATGGCGACTCAAAAGATACCCTTATCCCCTAATGCTATTGATATTCTTAGCGGCAAAAACACCTCAGATAATGTAGGTAGTTATTTCCCTCTTATCTATATTGAAGAAGCTAAATCTAATGTATTTACTATTGATCTCATGCTGAGATGTGCACAATGTGAAAAAATGAGTATTATGTTTAGCCTCCCTACTGAATTCGTTATACAAGGAGAAGATACTCTTGCAGAGAGAAATCTTGAAGGTGTTTTAAAATGTTTAATAGAGGCTGTTTCAAAAAATAAAAATCACAATTGCGCACCTTATTCTTTTGGCATTGCAATAGGCGGGATGAGAGATCAGGTTACATTTTTATCAAAGAGGCAGTTATTAAGAAGAATCCCTTCAAAGCTCCCTGATGAGATACTCGCATCATTTGAAGAGAAAGCTCTCCATGCTATTAATACTATGTCATTAACTACCAATAGAAAGGTTAAAGCTTTAAGTGTAAAGATAGACACCGCTCATCGCCATCCAGATATTTACCTTGTTGATATCTCGTTTGCCTGCTGGGCTAATAGAAAGGCAAGATTGATTTGGTAGTTGTAAAACATCTAATTTGTCTCTATGTCTGAAAAAATAAAAAGATTATTAAGTGAACTTCAAGACTACTATCTGCTGTCTATTCAGGGGCTTCTGGGTATATTCAGGAAGCCTTTTTATTCAAAGGATGCTATTGATCAGATGGATTATGCTGGCGCAGGTTCTTTTGTAATTGTCATGATAGTATCTCTTTTTATAGGGATGGCATTATCTCTACAGCTTTCTGCTGAGCTCGGAGTTCTTGGATTAAAAATGTATACTGGCAAAGTTGTTGGCATTTCTATAATTAGAGAGGTTGGTCCTGTTACCGCCGCTCTTGTATATTGTGGAAGGGTTGGGGCTGGTATGGCATCAGAATTGGGATCAATGGTTATAGGTCATCAGGTTGATTCACTGCGGGTATTTGGCGTTGACCCTATCAAGAAGCTTGTCACTCCAAGACTTCTCAGTTCCATTATTATGCTCCCTGCTCTTACAATTATTGGTAATGCAATAGCACTTTTAGGTGGCTATTATATAGCTGTATTTGTCAGCCATCAGAGTGGGTATGTCTATTGGAGTTCTATAAGAGATATACTCAATTTTGAGAATGTATTTTCAGGCTCAATCAAACCATTTATGTTCGGTTTTTTGATTGCATCTATAAGCTGTTATATGGGGCTTACCACTAAAGGTGGGGCTAAAGGTCTTAGAAAATCAACGACCAATGCTGTAGTTTTTTCAATAATTATGATAATAATCTCTGATTTTATGCTTACAAAGATTTTGCTCTATTTGCTTGGGTTCTCATTATGATAGCATTTGATGATGTCTATTTTTCTTATGGCGACCATCATATACTTAAAGGCGTCAATTTTCAGATTCAAGAAAGCGAGAGGGTGGCTATTCTTGGTGGGAGCGGTGGGGGCAAGACTACAATATTAAAGCTTATAGTTGGTCTTTTAAAGCCTGATTCAGGAAGAATTTTGATAGATAATGATGATATTACTATTAAAAGCGAAGATGAACTCATGGAAGTCAGAAAGAAGTTTAGTATAGTTTTTCAGGATGGAGCCCTTTTTGATTCGTTAAATGTTAAAGAAAATGTTGCATTTTGTCTAAGAGAATACACAAAGATGTCAGAACAAGAGATTGATGAAGAAGTCGATGAATTGCTAAGGATTGTTGGGGTTGAACATGCTAAATATTATATGCCCGATGAACTTAGCGGGGGCATGCATAGAAGGGTTGCTATTGCTAGATCTTTAGCTGTCACTAAGCCAAGAATGTTTCTTTATGACGAAGCCACTACAGGTTTAGATCCTGTCAATGCTGAAAATATTTGTAATTTGATTAATGAACTTAGCAAAAATGGCACAGGTCATATTATAGTTACTCACAGAGTAATTGATGCCTTAAGGGTTGCTGACAGATTTATATTTCTTAAGGATGGCGGTATAGCATTGGATGGTGATAGTTCTGTTCTTATAAGATCAAATATCTCTGATATAGTAGTATTCATAAATGAGCTTAAATATAATTTATCATAGAAATATGGAGGGTTACTTATAATGTTTGATATAAAAAAGCAGATTATGTGGTCAAAGCTAAAAGTAGGAATTGTTATAACAGTAACTCTTCTGATACTATTTTTTACTATATTTTTTGCAGGTGGCCTTGAAGAGTTCCTCTCCCCAAAGGTAGAGATAGAAGCCCATATAAAAGATGTAAGAGGACTCAGAAATGGCTCTCCTGTTTGGATTGCAGGCATAGAAATAGGTTCAGTAAAGAATATGAAACTTCATGAAAAGTATGGAACATTGGTCACATTATCTATCAAGGAGGACTTGCTTAATTTTATTAAAAATGATTCTAAGGTAACTGTTCAAACTATGGGCTTGTTGGGGGATAAGTATGTTGAGATATCTGCTGGTTCGCCTCATGCCATGCCAATAAAGAAGGGTGATATTATTGAAGGTAAGCCACAACTTGAGATTAAGGACCTTGTAGATGCGAGTGCTGGTTCTATTGACAAGATTACTCATTTTATAGGTAAACTTGATATATTTATAGAGAAAATAGAAAAAAGCGAGGGAACAGTTGGTAAACTTATATCTGACCCGTCTTTATATCAAAATCTCAGTGAATCAACAAAGAGACTAACAATAATTTTAAAAGATGTTGAGAAATCCAATGGCACATTTAGTATGCTTATTAAAGACCCATCTTTGTATAATAAACTGCTTTCTACGACTGAAAGGATTGATGATTTGACATTAAGGATCAATGAAGGCGAGGGAACTATAGGAAAACTCATTTCAGACCCAGCTCTTTATGATAATTTAAATGAAGCCTCTATTAAACTTACAAAACTTATTCATGACATTGATAACGAAGGAGGAGTTGCTGGCACTTTGCTTAAGGACAAAGAATTAGCAAAAGAATTAAAACAGACAGTTGTCAATCTTAGAGAAGTTCTAGATGACCTCAAACTGCTCACTAAGGATATAAGAGAGCAGCCCAAAAGATATTTTAAGTTCAGTATCTTTTAAGGTTTATAATTAACCCCAAAAAATGCAATTGAACCCAGATATATCCAATAAATGCTGATCTATTCACATAATATTTAAGCTGAGAATGTCAAGAATAAACAGCTTATAAATGCCTAACCTATCTTTTCTGCAAAATTGGGTAAGTTTGACATGAGAGACTTAAATATAATACAATGAAAAGTTATGAATAGACCTTTAATAGTTGCTAACTGGAAGTTAAATAAGACTATTAATGAAACAAATGCGTTTATTGAAGTGTTAATCCCGCTTGCCAAAGATACAAACGATATTGATATTGTTATAGCTCCCCCTTTTACTGCACTGCATTCAGCCCATTTAGCCTTAAAAGAGAGCAATATCAGACTTTCTGCCCAAAATCTTTTTCATGAGGATAAGGGCGCTTTTACAGGTGAGATTTCACCTCTGATGCTTGTTGATGTTGGTTGTAACTATGTTATAATTGGACATTCAGAGAGGAGACAGTATTTTCAGGAAACTAATGAAATTATTAATAAAAAAATCAAGGCTGCACTAAAGCATGCGCTCACCCCGATATTCTGCATAGGTGAATCCCTCGCAGAGCGTGAAGCGGAAAAAACATTCGATATCATAAGAATACAGCTTGCTGAAGGGTTAAAAGAAATAAAGCCAGAGGGCATTATAATAGCCTATGAACCTATATGGGCAATAGGAACAGGAAAGACAGCTACACCAGAGCAGGCACAAGAGGTTCATAACTTTATCAGGAATTGGCTTTTATCTTTTTATGGTAAAGATGCTTCTAAAATTAGGATTATTTATGGGGGTAGTGTAACCCCTGAAAATATAGAATCTCTTATGAATTGCATTGATGTTGATGGCGGCTTAGTAGGCGGGGCAAGTCTCAAGGCTGATAGCTTCGCAAAAATTGTAAATTATAGAAGGAGGAAATCTTGACAACTTTCTTATTGATTATACATATTCTTGTTTGCATATTGCTTATTAGTGTCGTACTTATTCAGAGCGGCAAGGGTGCAGAGATAGGAGCGGCTTTTGGCGGCTCAAGCCAGACCCTTTTTGGAAGCAGAGGTGCTGCCACTTTCCTTAGTAAACTTACAACAGCAGTTGCAATCATTTTTATGCTCACTTCTCTTGGTTTAGCTATTATTCAAACTAAACGTGCTACGGTTATCAAAGATCCAGTTCCTGTTGAGCAGCAAAAAGAAGCCCTCCCGCAACAAGCCCCTCAACAGCCTGCTCAAGAGCCACAAAAAGCACCTCCTCCACAGAAATAAAAGTTTATTGTGAAGAAATATAAAGTCTCTTTTAGTTTAACAATGCGCAATTACTTGAAGAGGCTTTTATTCCTTTTATTATTTGTTCTATTACCCTTTCTATTTTCATGCGCCAAAGAACCCGAGGTAAAATACCCTGATACAATCACTGTAGGTTTTCTATCTGATGCAAAAAGACTACTACCACTTTTTGCATCAGATAGTGCTTCTGCTGAAATAAGTGGACACATCTTCAATGGTCTTACAAAATATGATAAGAATATTAATATTACTGGAGAACTTGCAGAATCATGGGAGATAAGTCCTAATGGTTTAGAGATTATATTTCACCTCAAAAAGGGCGTAAAATGGCATGATGGAGTTGAGTTTACTTCGGAAGATGTGGTTTTTACCTATAATACAATTACTAATCCTAATATGCCAACACCATATAGCAGTATTTATGGTCCAGTTGAAAAGGTTGAAGCTCTCGATAGATATACTGTAAAAGTTAACTATAAAGAGCCTTATGCACCTGCTTTGGAGTCGTGGGGAATGGGCATACTACCCAAACATGCCCTTATTGGCAAAGATCTGGCATCTCCTGAGATTAACAGAAATCCGTTAGGAACTGGTCCTTATAAACTCAAAGAATGGGTGACAGGACAGAAGATAGTTCTTGAAGCATTTGAATATCATTATGAAAAAAAGCCTGGTATTGGTAAATTCACTGCGAGGATAATACCTGATACAGCCACTATGTTTCTAGAGCTCAAATTTGGAGGCATTGACTATATGGGGCTTACCCCTTCTCAATACAAGCTTCAGGGTGATAGCGCTATTTTTAGAAGGCATTTTAATATATTCAGATACCCTTCATTTGGCTATACATATCTTGGATATAACCATTTACACCCTTTATTTGCTGACAAAAGAACCAGGCAGGCTATATCCTATGCCATCAATAAAAAGGATATAATAGCAGGGGTTCTTTTGGGGCTTGGAAGTCCATGCACAGGACCTTTCCCTCCTGAATCTTGGGCATATAATCCTAATGTTCAGGATTATGAATATAATCCTGATAAATCTCGCAAGATTTTACATGACCTTGGCTGGAGGATTGATAAAGATGGGCTGCTTAAAAAAGAAGGCAAGACATTCTCTTTCACTGTGCTTATAAATCAGGGCAATGAAGCCAGAATAAAGACCGCTCAAATAATAAAGGAACAGCTTAAAGGGGTTGGCATAGAGATGAATATCAAAGTGCTTGAATGGCAAGCAATGCTCCATGAGTTCATACACAAAAAGAGATTTGAAGCAGTAATAATGGGCTGGGCTCTCTCAAGAGACCCCGATATATATGATATTTGGCATTCTTCAAAGACTAAAGAAGGCGAGTTTAACTTTATATCTTATAAGAATGAAGAAATTGATAAGCTCTTAATTGAAGGCAGACAAACTTTTAATATTGAAAAAAGAAAAAAAATCTATCACAGGATACATGATATACTTGCTGCAGAGCAACCCTATACATTTTTATATGTGCCTGATGCACTCCCAGCTCTCCATAAGAGGTTTAAAGGAGTGGAAAAAGCTCCTATGGGTATCTGGCATAATTTCATTGACTGGAATGTCCCAAAGAATAGGGTTGAATGGTATAATTAATTTCAAAAATGTTTTATAGCTGTCTTAAAATCTTTGACAAAATCCTATGGACAGATAACATATCTGATGCAAAAGTCATACAGGAGAATTTGAAAAAGAAGATTAAGATTTGCCCTCTCGATAAATCACCATCTATTATTGCAGGCGTTGATGCCGCATTCTTTCAAGATAAGGTAATTGCAGTAGCAGCCTTTTATTCCTATCCTGAATTGTCACATATAGAAGACTCTTACGCTATCGAAAAGGCAAACTTTCCATATATACCAGGCTTTCTCTCATTTAGGGAAGGTCATTCAATCGTTGCGGCTTTGTGCAAATCAAAGATAAAATCAGACCTGATAATTTTTGACGGACAAGGAATAGCTCACCCAAGAGGAGTCGGGATAGCATCTCATCTTGGTGTTTTGCTTAATATTCCTTCAATTGGGTGTGCAAAATCAAGGCTTGTTGGCGAATATGAAGAACCTGATACAAAGAAAGCAAGCACTTCTCCACTTCTTTATAATGGCAAACAGGTAGGCATAGTCATGAGAACCCGAACAAATATTAAGCCTGTTTTCATTTCTCCCGGTCATCTTATTGATATAGATTCATCCCTGAAAATAGTTATGAATTGCGTTCTTAATTTCAGAATGCCCGAACCTTTAAGGAGAGCTGACAGGCTTTCTAAACAGCTTAAAGGAGAGATTTAAGATTTTCACCCAAAACTCTAAGCCTCTCAATACTTTTTATAACCATATCAGGTGAATGTGTCTCGATGGTATAAAGGCAATCCTTCTTTCTGATATATGAGAAAAGCTTATCGAAATCGAAAGAGCCTTCACCGATAGGAAAGTGGGCATCTGATTTTCTGTCATTATCATGCAGATGGAGTTCAAGAATATATGGCTCAAGAGCTATCAGCCACTCATCCAGAGATACAGATGAAAAAATATTACAATGCCCTGTATCAAAACATATACCGAATCTATCTGAACTGATCTCCTGCATTAAAAGTTTTAAATTCTGAGGGTTATCCTCAAAAATATTCTCTATGGCAATCTTTACATCAAGATGCTGTGAAGCCTCGATAATACTTTTCCATGTCTGGATGCTTTTTTCAAGCCAGACATCTATCTTGTGGTTATAGTTCCATTTTTCATATCCCGAGTGAAATACTATATGAGATCCTGATATCATACCAGCTATTTCAAGGATATGGGTGAACCTTTCAATTGTAACCGCCCTTACTTTTGAATCGAGTGCGCCAGGCGAAAGATCCATAAAAGGAGCATGTATTGACAGTGATGGCTTATAATCGAGGGCTTCCAATAACCTTGTGATATCTTCGCTTTTTAGAGTATCTAAAATATCTGAATTAAAATAGATCTCAAGGTTTAGTTTATACTGCTTTATCTTAGTTAAGTAAGCATTAATTTTGTTATATGGTATGTGGACATGAATCTTCATTAATATTTACCTCACTATAAATTATCTTTAAAACATTATAAGGACTGTGACATTAGCGACAGACCATATGACATCTGTGGGTAAATGGATATCGCATGTAGTATCGAGCATAAGGTCAACCCGAGGAGGAAACTCCTCATCCTCCAGCCAGAGCAATAATTGAATAGGGATCTTTGGGAAGGGATAAAATTCAACGCATGCGTCAGCATAATTGCATACCCTGCCGCCGAATTCCTTTGCCTTCATAATAAAAGCCTCTGAGTCATTACCATACAATTCTGCAAGTTCATCAAGTGGGAGTTTATGTGTGCCCATAAAAAAAATCTGCCCTCCGTTGACATTAATAGGTTTAATCCATTTGCCTGACGGACTGATATTATTAGCAGACACCAGATACCAGACGACTGATAATTCAAAGAAATATTCTTTTATATCAAGCAGAGAACGACCCAACTCTATATTGCTGAATACCTTTCTTTCGATAGGTGATACAAAGAAATCGATGCCGAAGGATTTAATAGTATAAAGACCTGAATTAATATCGAAAGAGGCAAGGGCATTTCTGCATATATTATCAGGATTCATGCTTGATAGAATATCCCATGCCTTTTCCTGACCGGGAAAGGTTTTTATAGAATCAAGATTTAGCTTTCGCATGTTTGTTGTGATATTTTAGCATACACCAAAAAAGATATGTTAAGTTTTTAAAAGTATGCTTAAATATAGCAACGATTTACACTCCATGTGTTATCATTAACAGGTATGAATAAACTAATATTTTGAGGATTTATGCTTATTAAATTAACACACACAAATTATAAAGAAATCTTAGAAAAAGCTGTTGATATTCTTACTGCAGGGGGTGTTATCGCATATCCTACTGAAACGCTTTATGGTCTTGGTGCGAGATACGATATAGAACAGGCTCTCGAGAGGATTTTTGAACTCAAAAAAAGACCTGAAGAGAAAGCCCTTACTCTTATAATTGGCAATAATGAACAACTATCTTTAATTGCTAACTCAGTCTCAGATATTGCAAAAGAACTCATAAATCTCTACTGGCCTGGTCCTTTGACCCTTGTCTTTAAAGCACGAGATGATATTTCAAAGCATCTCAAACTTGACGATACTGTCGCAGTTAGAATCCCCGGGGATTCTTTTGCTCTTAGGCTTGCAAGATCTGTCCCTTTTCCAATAACAGCCACTAGTGCCAATATATCTAAAATGCCTTCTGCTCAAGATGCAGAGACAGTATTGAATTATTTCAATGATAATTTAGACTTAATTATTGATGGTGGAAAAACAGCTGGAGAACCTCCATCTACTATTGTTGATGTAACAGGAAATGAAGCAAGGTTAATCAGAGCAGGGGCTGTAGATATCAGCAAGTTTCTGAAGAGATGATTTTGGTGAACTTTAACTAAAATATTTATCCATTACTGGTTGTGATAAAATTCAAAGATCGCTGTTGCTCTGCCAAATAGCCGCATTAATAAAATTTTTTAGGACTAAGGCTTTGTAGGGCATCTATAGCTAACCTATCTTGAAGTCAAATGTATTTTTTGAGTTAAGCAATAGAGGGATTAAGGTATTTTCTTAAAATGTTTAACAAAGACTTTTCATCAAAAGGTTTCACAAGATAGTCTTGTGCACCTAATGCAATCGCTTTTTCTCTATGTTTCTCACCGCTTCTGGATGTTAGCACAACAATTGGGATATCTTGAAGTTCTGTAGATGATTTAATTCTGTTGATAAGTTCATAACCATGCATTACAGGAATTTCGAGGTCCGTTATTACCAAATCAACAGGCTTATCATATAGGATATTCAAGCCTTCTACCCCATTTGAGGCTGAATAAACCTTAAAGTTCTTTGATTCAAAGAATAGGGTTGCGTATTTCCTTACACTTATAGAGTCATCAACTATAAGAATGCTTTTCTTATTAGAGTCTTTAAAGATTGTATGTATAGTTGTTACAGGTTTAAACTGTGATTCAAATATATTGACAGGGTTCAATACAAATCTTATATTGCCATCACCTGATATAGTTGTACCTGAATATATCTGCAACCCTTCCAGAAAACCATGCATCGTTTTTATTATCGTTTCTTCTTGCCCTATTACATCATCAACAATCAAGCCAACTTTTTTATCAGAAACATTACATATAATAATATATTTATCAGTGGTATCTGATATTGTTGGGATGCCTAATATCTCAGATAATTCTACTATTACGATCTTTTTGCCTCTATATTCTATTGTTCCTTTATTGGCAATACTTGTTGATTGCATGACTTCTTCAATAAAGTTTGATGGAATTACAAATTCCGGAGAGCCACAGCGGAAAAGCAAAACATTCGATATTGCAAGAGATAGAGGTACTTTTATTCTGAATGTAGTGCAAATACCTGTTTCAGTAGAGACTTCTAAAATCCCATTTATCCCTGCAATCATTCTCCTTACCGCACTCATTCCCATCCCTCTTCCAGATGTCATATCAGTGATTACAGAAGTAGAAAAACCAGGAATGAATATCAATTGAAGCAGTTCTTCCTGAGAAGGTTTGTCATTAGCATTCAATAATCCCTGTTTAAAGGCTTCTCTATAAATGAGTTCAGTATCTATACCCTTGCCATCGTCTGTTACTTCTATAACGGCTAATCCACCTTCTTTTTTAGCTGAAAGAGTTATAGCACCTACAGCCTTTTTATTTTTTTGGAGCCTTATTTCAGCGCTCTCGATGCCATGACTTATGGCGTTCATTATGAGATGCATCAGTGGGCTAAACAGCCTTTCAAATATCACCCTATCAATTTTTGTCAGACCACCTAAGATTCGTAGTTCTACCTTCTTATTATGCTTTTTTGCTACCTCTCTCACTGGCTTTACAAATCTTTGAAAGAGTATTCCTATATCAACCATTCTGGAATCTGTAAGATTAGCCTTGAGAATCTTAATCATGCTATCCATGCTTTTTAAATTGTCACCGAAAATCTCAAAAAAGCTATTTAATTCTCTTAAGGATTCAGCCATATCATTGGTTATCTCTTGAAGTTTTCTTGAAAAAAGATTTAATTGGTCATATCTATCGAACTCGAGCTCACCAAATTCTGAAAGAAGATGGTCAATATATTTAATATTATCAGGGAGGGCATAAGCATTGCGTTCAGCAAACTCATTAACTTCATTAATTAGTTTTCTGCCTGTAAAAAAAATTTCATCTGAGGTATCAAAAACATTCTTTGCCTTCTGGAGAAGGTAATTTTTCTTTATTGTTACTTCTCCTATAAGGTTTAGCATGTCTTCAATTTTTTGAGCATCAACCTTTACAAAGTTGCCAACAAAAAAATCAGATTCTTCTCTAATTTTATCGAGTTTTTTAGAGATATTTTCAATAGCAGGTTTTGATGTGTTAATTACTTGAGCCGATTCATAAGTTTTTGAGTCTTTAATTTCCTGAGAAATTAACCCTGATAGGTTTTCAGGGGCTTTTGTTTCAAAGATAGTAGTATCTGATTTTTCTTTTTTTAAAATCTCATCGGCTCTTTGCATAATGTTTTGGTTAGTCTCTAAATATTCATCCAATCCTCTTGATACATTGTATATTAGAGCCTTTATACCATCAAGCATGTATGACAATGATTCAACTATTAAGCTATTTACTTCGATCTTATTATTCATTAGAGCTTCAAGGATGTCTTCCATCTTATGGGCTATGGTGCTGGTTATATTTAGCTTGACAAGGGCTGCAGACCCCTTTAAGGTGTGTGAGACTCTGAAAAGCTCTTCTATTATATTAGACTTCTCTGATGAAGCATGAAGTTCTGAGATTCCATTTTCAAGAGCATTTATATGGTCTTCTGCTTCTAAAAGAAAATACTCAAGAAGTTCAGATTTATTGATCATAAATACTTATCTTGGTTGTTTTATCGAATATGTTTCAAAAAAGGTCTTTATATCGATAACATCTTCAATGACTATTTCAGGGTCAAACGAGACAAAGAAGGGTGCAATCTCAGATAGAAAACCAATATTTTCGTTTTTTATATCTACAATAATAAGTTTTGCATCGTTATATATAGGTGTTTCAATCGGGTAGATTTTAGATAAATCAATGGCAGGGACTATTTTACCTCTAACAGGAATTGCACCATAAACATATTCAGGAGAGCCCGGAACTGGAAATATCTTAACTATATCAATAACTTCTCTTATTACTGATGTGGGCAATAGAAATTCTTTTTCACCAACTCTAAATACACAATAACTGATTTCTTTAGTCTCGTCGTCTTTAGACATCAATATCAACCTACAAATTTTTTAACTAGCGAAATTAATTCAATAGGAGCGCAAGGCTTTGTAATATAAGCATCTGCACCTTGTTTAGTTCCCCATAGCTTATCGCTTTCCTGACTTTTTGAGGTCAAAACAATAATAGGAATATTTTTAGTCCTCTCGTCCTTCTTAAACTCACGGCAAAGCTGAAAACCATTTTTTTTCGGCATAACAACATCCAGAATAATAAGATCAAAACGATCGCTTTTGACCATTTTTTCTGTCTCTTCTCCGTCTTTAGCAAAAAAAAGATCATGCCCTGATTTATTCAAAACAGATTCAATGAACTTAATATCTGTTTGACTATCATCGGCGATTAGTATCTTCGCCATTTACTCCTCCAAATTGAAAAGCTTAATAATCTCACTATTAAGTAAAGTGAAAAGAATTCTATATGTTTGTATTCTATCAAATCCTGTTAGCTCAATGATATCACTTAGAGTTCTTTCACCGTTAATGCAGGCATATATTAGCAACTCACTTTTAGAGAGATTATAGTGCCTTAAAAACCCATCAGTTATATTTTTAATAAATATCATTTTATCATTAAAAATATTTACAAAAACGCTTTGATTTGCTCGTCTGGAAACTTCTATAAGTGTTTGCATGACAGTAAGTCTAACATGGGCATCTCTTAAGTTGTCCGGTAGTAATGCTTTTTCTATAAAGAAGTTTCCTGATTTCAACTCCATAACTGCAGAAATAGTATCATAAATAGAGTTTTTAGTATAATTAATTAAATCTTCAGAAATTGGTTTTTCAGGGATTTGAGAGCTTTCAGCAGTAACTATTGAATGTTTGCTTTTTGAAGCACCTATTATCTTGCCCTGCTCAAAATAGATATCAGCACTCATAAAATCAGAAAAAATTGAAAGCTTACCAGTTATCATACCGTTATCTGCCAGATAGAGAATATTTTTAATAGGAAAAATTAAGAGAGCCCCAGAAAGTATTACATCAGTTGATTTCATTATACATGTTTGCTTTATGATATCTGAAATATTTTTTTGAATGGCACACTGGAATTCCTCCTGAAAAACTTTTCTTATAACTTTCTCAAAGGTGTTCTGAATCTCTGAGATATATAAATATTCCATTGGTATTTTTTCTGGCGATTCTTTGAAGGATTTTTGTATTATTTTCAATTCATCAGTCTTTGCTATTTCTGGGAGCTCAAAGATAACAGGTTCTTCAGGAATGGGGATTTCAGTGATCTTTTGTTCTTCTATAGTTGCTGCAGTAATTGGTTCTGGGAGCTCAAAGGTAACAGGTTCTTCAGGAATAGGGATTTCAGTGATCTTTTGTTCTTCTATAGTTGCTGCAGTAATTGGTTCTGGGAGCTCAAAGGTAACAGGTTCTTCAGGAGCAGATTCAAGATTTACAGCTTCTTTTGTCATAGACGACTGCATTTGCATTATAGAATTGACTTTATCCACCAGATCGGCACTCTTAAAGGGTTTGATGAAATAATCTGAAACTTTGAATTTTTCGTAGAACTTACGCCCTACATCTTCGCCTTTTCCTGTAATAAGAATAATTGGTATGTTTTTTAAAGTCTCATTCTCTTTTATAGCCTGACAGAATTGATAACCGCTCATCTTTGGCATAATAAAATCAATAAGAATAACGGATGGCAAGACAGCTTCAGTGATTTTTATACCATCTTCACCATTTTCAGCTGTATAAACCTCATATCCTTCCTCCTCAAGTGCTATCTCGGCCATCTTTCTGACTATCGGACTATCATCTATGACGAGAATTCTGCCTTTACTCACAATTATCTCCTATTAAATTTTTAATTTTAGAGTAAATATATCACCTAATAAAACTATATGTCAATGATTTAGCTTCAATAAAAAATGATTTTTTAAATTTGAGATTTTTTTGCTATCATTATTATTGACAGATAGTACTCAAAAGTGATATAAAGTGGCATTAAAAAAGCTTTGCATAAGTAAAGCCCCTAAAGAGCGACGGTATTTAGAGTTTTAGATGAGCTATTTTCCCTAACAATGATAGCAATATGGCGTAAATGCTCATTCATTATTTTGAATGAAGTGAAACAATCTCATTTTTATACAGGTAAGATGTGAAAATTATTAAAGACAATGTAATGGAGTTATCAGGATTATGGTGAGGGTAGAGCTTGGAGATAGAAGCTA
Source organism: Thermodesulfovibrio yellowstonii (assembly GCA_020724365.1). GTDB lineage: Bacteria > Nitrospirota > Thermodesulfovibrionia > Thermodesulfovibrionales > Dissulfurispiraceae > DYHD01. The sequence continues at coordinate 47,976 of DYHD01000006.1, forward strand.
TGATATTTTAATAGATTCGGGTATTTTATCAAGAATAGGAGAACGGCTTTTACCATTTAATTTTTCTCCTACAATAGCAGTCATAAGCAATCCTACAGTATTTAATCTATATGGCAATATTGTAATGAAATCCTTAAAAAAAGCAGGTTTTGAGGCATCAAACATAATAATACCTGATGGTGAAGAATATAAAGACTATTTTTGGACATACCATATACTCACCGAGCTATTAAGTCGAGGTATTGATAGAAATTCTTGTCTATTAGCCCTGGGCGGTGGTGTTATAGGTGATATAACGGGTTTTGTTGCGTCAATATATATGAGAGGCATACATTTTATTCAGGTGCCGACTACCCTTCTGTCTCAGGTTGATAGCTCAGTTGGTGGTAAAACCGGAGTAAATCACCCTATCGGTAAAAATATGATAGGAACTTTTTATCAGCCTAGACTTGTATTGATAGATATAGATACCCTGACAACTTTGCATGAAAGGGAAGTGGCAAGCGGTATTTCAGAGGTTATCAAATATGCTGTAATTTGGGATGCGAATTTATTTGAATTTATGAAACGACACTGTCATGAAATATTAAAAATGTCTAAGTCCCACTTTCAATATATTATCAAACGTTCTTGCGAGATTAAAGCACAAGTTGTTTCGGAGGATGAAAAGGAATCGGGGTTGAGGGCAATTTTAAATTATGGTCATACTATAGGGCATGCAATAGAGACCGAAACAGGCTATCGCATTTTCTTACATGGAGAAGCTGTTGCTATTGGGATGTGCCTCGAGGCACGATTATCAGAGACAATGGGGTTACTTGATAAACAGGAGGCTTTAAGAATAAAATTAATTATTGAATCATTCGGCTTGCCTTCTGAACTGCCAGCTAATATTAAAATCAGTAAGCTGATTACTCATATGAGGTTTGATAAAAAAATGGAAGCGGGACAGATAAAATTTATTCTCCCAGAAAAGATTGGGAAAGTAATAATAAAGAAAGGACATATTGAAGAATTTCAAAAATATTTAGAATTATGAAAAAAGCTTTTGTTATTGATGATGAGCCCGATATAGTTGAACTTGTATCATACAATCTTAAAAATATCGGTTTTGATGTTGACTATGCTTTCGATGGTGAAGCAGCCCTTAAAACATTAGATGAAAAACAATATGATCTTATTATTCTCGACCTTATGTTGCCATCTATTGATGGATTGCAGCTTTGCAGTATTATCAGAAATAATCCAAGATTATCGCATATACCCGTCATCATGTTGACTGCTCGCTGTGATGAGTTTGATAAGGTTCACGGCCTTGAGATGGGTGCTGATGATTATATCACAAAGCCCTTCAGCACTAAAGAGTTTCTTGCGAGGATAAAAGCAATCATGAGAAGAACAGAAATATCAAAACCCGTAACTGCTTCAGTAGAAGAAGGGAAAAGCAATATTATAAAAGTGAAGGATGTTCTTATAGACAAAGAAAAATATATTGTTAGTTTAGGAGAAAACAGGATAAAGCTCAGCGCTACAGAATTCAAACTCCTTCTTTATCTTGCTGAAAGACCTAATAAGGTTTTCAATAGAGAACAGCTTCTTGACGCTGTCTGGGGTAATGAAATATATGTTGAGCCTCGGACAGTGGATGTGCATATCAGGCGCATCAGATCCAAGATTGAAAAAAATCCTGATGAGCCACAATATCTTAAGACTATGAGGGGTATTGGTTATTTTATTGAGTCTTGATAAAAAACTATGACTTATGAACATATCATAATTATTATCCTTTCTGCATGTATCATATATTTCCTATATCGTTACTATAGAATCTCTTTGTCTGCAGTTGAAATTAAACGTTTCATACAGGGACTTTCTACCGGGAATTTTAATGCAAGATTATTTATGAAGACAAAAACCCCACTAGATGAGATTATCAGAGGCATTAACTCCTTCTTAGAAGTAGTGAAATTAAAGCTTGATTCTGCTGATGAGGAAACGAGAAGAATGGAAGCAATACTAAGAGGAATGACTGACAGTGTATTGATTGTTGACACCTCTGGTAAAATACTGCTTGCTAATAGAGCCTTTAGAAAGATATTTCATGTTGACAAAAGTATAGAGAAAAAACAGTTTATTGAGGTCATTAGAAATTCACAATTGATAGATATTTTCAGAAAGGCAATGGATACATGGGAGATAATATCTGATGAAATCATTGTCTCCAGAGCCAATACTGATATTTATCTCGTTGCCACTGCTGTGCCTATTTACTCAGAAGATAGCGTGAGCGGTATTGTTCTAACCCTTCATAATATAACTAGGCTTAAACAACTTGAACAAATTAGAACTGATTTCATCGCAAATGTCTCTCATGAGATTAAGACACCAATAACCGCTATAGCGGGCTTTTCAGAGACACTCTTAGAAGGAGCTATCAACGACAAAGAAAATGCTATAAAGTTTTTGCAGATGATTAAAAATCATAGCATACGACTTAATAGTCTGGTTGATGACCTTCTTACCCTTTCAAGAATAGAGCTTGGTGATATAAAGGTTGAAAAGGTATTAATTGACCCTCGTGATGTCATAAATACAGTCATCTCGACTTTTAAAGAAACAGCTGAAAAAAAAGGACTTTATTTAAGAAAAAATATACCTGATGAGAATATATCAATATTTGCTGACAAAAATAGATTCATACAAATCCTTCTCAATCTTGTGGATAATGCTATAAAATTCACAGAGCACGGGGGAGTTACAATAGGAATTAAAAAAATTCATAATAATAATGTAATTTTTGTTGAGGACACTGGTATAGGAATTCCAGCCACACATTTAACCCGATTAGGTGAGAGATTTTACAGAGTTGACAGGGCAAGATCAAGAGAATTAGGTGGAACTGGATTGGGACTTGCTATAGTAAAACATCTCGTTAAAGCACACGGCTGGGATATAAAGATCGAGAGCATACAAGAAAAAGGAACCGAGTTCAATATAATTATAAAATAAGGACATCAATTTTCAATTATCTTAAAGATGCCTGTTCTTATAAGCTTAACAGCAATTGCTGCTAACAGCAATGAAGATACTTTTGCAAATGCTCTTGAGCCATTTATGCCCATAAGCCTTATGATTGAATCCGCATTGTATAGTATCAGCCAAGCAATAAAAAGATTTAGTATAAGAGACATAATAACAGGTAGATAACCATAATTACCCACTAAAATAAGGGAAGTAGTCAATGTGGCAGGTCCTGCAATAAGAGGAGTCCCAAGCGGGACAACCCCAAGCGTGGAAGTTGTAGCTATCTTGCTTTCACCCATTTTTAGCATATCAGAGATAGATATAACTAATAGCAGTATCCCCCCAGCAATCATGAAATCCTCTACTTCTATTGATAGAGAATGTAAAATAGCATTACCTACAAATACGAATACAATAGTGATTAATAATGCAGTGAAAACCGATTGACGGGCTATCCTCCTTCTTTCTTCCTTTGACATTTCTTCAGTCATTGATATGTAAATAGGTAGGACGCCTGGAGCATTGATGGCAACCATTATTGGTATTATACTAAGCAGAAAAAAGTTTAATTTTTCCATAGAATAAGTTTACTGAACAAATAGACATTGAATTTACAAACCTTGTTGTATTTTTTATTTTTGAAACATTTTAAGTCTAATTTTCGGAGTTTATAGGGATAGGGTTAATCCCTTGAAATTATTTTAAAAAGCCTTCTTGCATTTAAAAGTATATCGAGATACCTCTGGTCTTGATAGTCCTTATAAGTATTTATATGAGGGATAAAACATTTTTTCTTGAAAATTAAAGTTACTTCAGCGTACACACCATTTTTGAGATAAATTCTATGTGAATAATCCTTTGTGGAAGCAAGCACTATTTTTGCTAAAGTTAAATAACCAGGGTCTATATTTACATTTCTCTTATCATTATAAGAGAGTTGTTTTTCGATCCCATTTGTTATTATCTTTATATCAGCAATAGCAGATTGTTCAATAAAATTTCTAAAGAATATAAATCTTCTTATGATATTTTCTCCAAGTTCTTCTCTGTAATAATTTGAGTAATTCCAATTGACAGGCGCTGACTGCATTGATATTTCTCCAAAGTGAGAACAAAGGGATTGGATTGCTTTGTTATAAAAACCTTCATCTGAATATAATATACCCATAAAATGGAGAGCCTTAGGAGGGAATTGAGGTTTAGCATTTTCCATTGATTATCTTTAGTTCTGTATTAATTGTTCAAGGGCACTTTTTATCATTGGTGAATCCCAGTTAATGGGGCCCGCAACCTTTTCTTTAATTATTCCTTTCTTATCAATTATAAAAGTTTCTGGAATTCCACCGATACCATAAGTTAATGCTATATTCTTGTCATCAATTAGGACGGGGAAATTAAAGCTGTTTTTTTGCATATATTGCTTTGCATTTGAGGGCTTATCTCTATAAAGAATTGAAATAAAGATGATATCGTTGTCTTTCCTTGAGTTCATAAGGCTCTGGAGTGAAGAATTAACCAATTTACAAGATTCGCACCATGTAGCCCAAAAGTTGAGTAAAACAACCTTTCCGTTAAGATCAGATAGCCTCCATTTTTTATCATCAATATCTGTAAGCTCAAAGGGTGGTGCATCAAGACCTATAACCGCTTTTGGTTTTATGGTTTCTTTATTTGAGGTTAGAAGATTGATTATAAATATTCCTGCTAAAAAAATAATGATAAGAAAGATAGTTTTTTGTTTCATTTGATTATTTCTCCAAAATACTAAGGAGTTCATAAGTAAGATTATGCTCTCTGTCATTCCCGCTTGTTGGGAATCTTTCTTATGATTCCAAACAAGTCGGAAGGATTGCGGAAAAGCCGCAATGACAAAAACTGAATTCTGATGTTCAGATACTTACGAACTTAATTAGTAAGAGTTATATTTAGAATATAGATGTAATTTATTTATTTTATATGAATCTTGCAAAGATAGGCAAAGATTCTTTATTTTCACACAGTTTAGAAAATTAAAGGATTTAAATAATGAGCATCCTGCCCCACCTTAAATTGAGCGAATCAATTTCTTGATGGGGCTAAGAGCTATGCAAGATAGAAGCAAAATTAATTATAAGTCAGCAAAAAAGAATCTTTTGCTTCTTTAAATGCAAGCGAACCGTTTTGGAGTTCGACATTTATCATGTGACTTTGCTGAAAAGCACCCTTGAGAATCTCTTCAGAGAGAATATCTTCAATTTCCTTATAAATTGCCCTCCTCATAGGTCTGGCACCATATGATGGGTTATAATATTTGGTTAATAGCCATTCCTTAACTTCTAATGATACATTTATCATTAACCCATGCTCTGACAGTTTCTTATTTGTCTCATTTATCAGAAGATCAATAATAGAGAGTAGGTGTGCTTTGTCGAGCGGATGAAATACAACTATTTCATCAACACGATTTAAAAATTCAGGATTGAATGTCTTTTTAAGCTCTGAAAGAACATTATCTTTAATCTTTAAATAAGCATCCTCAGATGATGATCTTTGAAAGCCGAGTGGTGTGGCTTTTTCGATTATCCTTGCCCCCAAATTGGATGTCATGATTATTATTGTATTTCTGAAATCAACCTTTCTGCCATAGCTGTCCGTAATAACACCCTCATCTAATATCTGAAGGAGAATGTTAAAAATATCATTGTGTGCTTTCTCAATCTCATCAAAGAGTATTACGGAATAAGGTCTTTTTCTGACCTTTTCGGTTAACTGACCACCTTCTTCATAGCCTACATAACCTGGAGGTGCTCCAGTCAGTCTTGAGACATTAAATCTTTCCATGTATTCAGACATATCAATTTTAATAAGGGCATTCTCATCATTAAACATAAATTCTGCTAATGCTTTTGCAAGTTCTGTTTTTCCAACGCCTGTAGGTCCAAGAAAGAAGAATGAGCCGATTGGTCTGTTCTTTGTTTTTAATCCTGCCCTTGAGCGTCTAATTGCTTTTGAAACAGCCTTTATTGCCTCATCCTGCCCAATGATTCTATCGTGCAGTACCTGTTCCATCTTTAATAACTTTTCTGTTTCAGTTTCTTCCAATTTATTAAGAGGAATACCTGTCATCTTAGAGACTGTATAAGAAATATCGTCTTCATCAACTAGGGCACCTCATTAGAAAGTGAATCCTTCCATTTCTTATATTGAACATCATGAATTTTTCTAAGCCTATCTTCATGTTCTTTGATCATTTGAGCCTTTGGAATATCATGGAGTCTCATATATAAAGTCTTTTCTTTAGACAATCTGATAAGCTCCGTCTCCATTTCCCTCAAATCAAAAGGCATGGTTGATCTTTTTAATTTCAGTCGAGAACCTGTCTCATCTATTACATCAATAGCCTTATCGGGCATATATCTTTCAGTTATATATCTATCTGAAAGCTTAGCGGCAGCAATAATTGCCTCTTCACTAATCTTAACTTTATGATGTTTTTCATATTTGTTCTGCAATCCTCTTAGGATATCAATTGTAACATCCACAGGTGGCGGCTGTATGTGTATGGGCTGGAATCTCCTTTCAAGGGCTCCGTCTTTTTCAATATATTTTCTATATTCGTCTGGTGTAGTAGCACCGATGCACTGCAATTCACCTCTGGATAGAGCAGGCTTAAGCATGTTAGATGCATCAACTGAGCCTTCAGCAGCGCCAGCTCCTATTAGAGTATGAAATTCGTCAATAAAGAGAATTATATTTTCAGATTGTAATATTTCTCTTATTACTGCTTTCAGTCTTTCCTCAAACTGTCCGCGATATTTTGTTCCAGCTATAAGGGATCCAAGGTCTAAAGATATTATTCTTTTGCCTATCAGACCATCAGGCACATCACCTATAACTATTTTTTGAGCCAGCCCTTCAACAATAGCTGTCTTGCCAACGCCTGGTTCACCTATTAAAGCAGGATTATTTTTGAGCCTTCTGCCAAGAACCTGAAGCACACGTTCAATTTCATCTTCTCTGCCAATCACCGGGTCGAGTTTTCCCTCAGCCGCAAGTATTGTCAAATCTCTGCCAAATTCATCGAGTGCTGGAGTATTTGTTTTTCGTCTATCTTTCTGATGGCTTTGGTGAAATTGTGGTTTAACTGCAAGGTTGATTGTCAACTGGCGAGCAGCCAGAAGATTAGCGCCGAGATTTCTCAAAATCTTTCCAGCAATTCCTTCATCTTCCCTGATGAGTCCAAGTAAAAGATGTTCACTTCCAATATAATTATGCCCTAGCAGTCTTGCTTCCTCTACTGCAAGCTCTAATACCTTTTTTGCACGAGGGGTAAAAGGTATCTCACCAAATGTAAGTAGATTACTACCAACTGGTAGGTTTCTTTCAATCTCATATCTAACCTCATCTATTGAAAGCCCCATTTTTCTTAATATATTTACTGGAAGTGAATCTTCTTCTCTGATAATTGCAATAAGAAGGTGTTCTGTGCCAAGATAGTCATTGTTTCTTCTCTCAGCTTCTTCTTTAGCATATATTATTATCTTTCTTCCCCTTTCCGTAAATTTCTCAAACATTATTCTCTCCTTTGTATTTCTTATATGTTTATTTCTTAATATGGTTCTAATTTGATTTTAATTGTCTCGTATTTATATTGTCAATATTCTAACTATATCATGTTTGCCCAAAATATAATATATGAAATAGTTGATTATAATAGATTTAAAAACTAAGATTGATTTAGAGCTAATATGCTTAGCAATAACAGTAAAGAGGAGTAATGCTCAAGAGGGAATAAAGACATCATGGAGGAGGACGACTCTTCTTGTGCTTGCTGTAACATTGCACAATATATCTGAAGGGCTTGCTGGCGGTGTTGCATTTGGGGCATCTGTAGCCGCAAGCTTTAGCTTTCGATAGTTTTTGTTCATAATACAGTCTGAAGCTTGCGGCTACCTATATTTAGTGTCTGTTTATAAACTATAGAATCCCCCTCACCCTTGCCCTCTCCCCTGTCTGCGTGCCTGCACGCAGACAGGGGAGAGGGTTGTTAAATAAGCCCCTCCCTTGACGGGAGGGGTTGGGGGAGGGTGAATAATCGTAATTTATAAACAAACTCTATTTAATATTCCTAAATCCAGATATAGAATTTTTTAAACATCCCTCATCCAGTAAGACAGCTATCCCAGCTGTCTTATGCCACACCATCTTTCAGAACAGGTGAGACCTGTCTGCATGCGGACACGCACAGGCAGGTGCCTGTCCTGTCAGTGTTTAATATATCCAAATCGGGATTTGGGATATTTAACCATCTTGAAATATTTTTGCGATATAACCCTTGATTTTAAAGGGTTTTGAGCAATATTTTTTAATGAGAAAGTTATATTAATAATTAGGCATTAATTTCAGTCTTGGAAATAAATCACAAAATACAATAATTATTCTCTTACTGTCAGCACAGGGCATGAAGAGTTTCTTACAACTCTTTCCGCAGTGCTTCCAAATAAAACTCTGTCTAAACCCTTTCTTCCGTGTGTTCCGATAACTATAAGATCAATATTGTTATCTTTTGCAAATGTCAAGATTTCTTCATAAGGGACTCCGCGCTTAATAAAGTATTCAACATCCTTTAATCCTTCCCTTTCTCTCATGCCAAATCTTTCGAGTTCTTTTTGGGCGGTTGTTTGCAATTCAGAATACATCTGATCAACAGATGAGTGTGGCACATGCAATCCTGAGGCTGTTGCTATATCATAGATCACATGAAGAAGGCAGAGCTTTGCACCATAAGTCTTTGCCATATCCACTGCATAAGGCATTGCATTTTTAGCTCCTTCGGAAAAATCAGTGGGGAAAAGAATCTTTTTAATTTGCATAATAAAAACCTCCTCAATAGGTTAGCATCTTAAATAAAGACGCGATTATTTTAATTATAACTAAATTTGAGCAAATCTTGATAATAAAAACTCTTTTTGTAAGGTTACCCCCCTCGCCCCCTTCCCTTGATAGAAGGGGATTTATAGGGATTATCATTTTCTATCTTTATTATTTGGTTACATTATTCTTTCTATTATTATTCAGATATATTAACCTCAATCCCTCATAAATCAGATTGGGTTTTAGGATATTATTTATTTTTAAAAATGGAGATACTAAATTTGCATAACCGCCTGTCAGGACAATTTTTAAACTATATCCAAGTTCTTTTTCTATGCCATAAATAAGTTTTTCTAAAGCGCCTGCTGTACCGTGAACCACTCCAGAATTTATTGAAGAAATTGTATCTTTACCGAGAAAACTTTTTGGTCTTACAGGAAAAATATCAGGCAATTTAGCTGTGCCAGCATAAAGCGACCCTTGCATTAATCCAATGCCTGGCAGTATTGCTCCACCTAAGATATCGCTATCTTTCCCGACAACGGTTACTGTTGTAGCAGTCCCACAATCTACGACTGCTACAGGCTCGCTAAAATAAAAATAGGCTCCTACGGCATTTACAATTCTATCTGCCCCGATACCGCTTTTTTTCTTTATGTTTAAACTCAGTCCTGTGGTTGTTTTATAACTGATTATAAGCGGATTTGTTGTATATAATCCTTTCAAAGCTTCTATTATTAAAGGAGTAATATTAGGGACAACAGATGAAATTACAATCTCATTATTTGGCGATTTTTTTTGAACCTTATGAGAACAATATTTCAATATATCTTTGATTATTTTCATATAAATTGAAACACTCTCAAAAGGATAGGTTGGTATCTTCTGGACGCACAATAATTTCTTTCTTGAAGGTTCAGAAAATAAACCAAAACCAATAGTTGAGTTGCCTATGTCAATACATATCAACACAGTCTGTTCAAATCCTTATAAAGATGTTTTTTTATTGCGATCGTTAGGATTCCCATTCTCTTAACATTGTAATATCACCCGCATTCACCTTCATAAATGAATTATCGGGAAGTCTTAAGATAAGCAATCCCTCACTATCAATCGTTTCTGCAACCCCTTTGAATACATCATTACCTATTTTTACTCTCACCCTCCTGCCGATTGTGGAAGTGTGAAGCTGCCACTGAAGAAGCAAGTCCGTTTTTCCATTACTGAGAAGTATATCATACCATCTTTGTATTTCTCTTAAAATTTCGATGACAACGGTTGTTCTGCAAAAATGCTCACCAGTCAATATTTTGATTGAAGTAGCTGTTTCTCTTATATCATCCGGAAGATCTTCTAAGTCAAGGTTAATATTAATGCCTATTCCAATAATTGCAAGGAATATTTTGTCAATATCAGCTTTAATCTCGGTAAGAATTCCTCCTATCTTCTTATCATTAACAATCAGATCATTAGGCCATTTTATACTAATAGGAATGGGTAGCAACTTTTTTAGAGCAATACAACATGCAACTGCAGATAAAATAGTAAGGATTGTTGCATCTCTTGGGGATATTGGAGGAGTGAGTATTACGCTTATGTATAGGTTTTTGCCTGCAGGTGAAATCCATCTCCTCCCAAGTCTCCCCTTACCATCTGTTTGCTCGTCAGCAATAATTACCGTTCCCTCAGAATATCCTTTAAGGGCAAGTTCTGTTGCAGTGATATTAGTAGAAGATAAGGTCTTATAAAATACTAAATCTGAACCTATTTTAAGATTTTCTTTTGATAAAGCATTTTTTATTTCTTCTATAGAGAGATCGGGCAACTGCACCAATTTATAGCCCTTCATAGGAGAACCTTCTATCACATAACCTTTTTTTCTAAGTGAATTAACCCTTTTCCATATTGCGACTCTTGTTACACCTATATTAGAAGCAATTTCAGCCCCTGAAAGATACTCATCACTTTCCCTTAGTAGTTCGATTATTCGAGCGTTATTTATAATATTTTTCAATTTTTTAATGTAAGGGATTATTCTTGCTCTAAGATTATTACCTCAACCTTTCCTTTGAGGGCTTCGGCAAATATTTCTGCATCATTCTTGCTCCCTACTATTGCTCCAAAATGCATAGGTATGGCTACTTTAGGCTTTATATCGAGGGCAGCCTGAACTGCTTCGGATGCAGTCATCACATATGTGCCAGAAACTGGAAGCAAAGCAATATCAATATTTTTGAATGTCTTCATCTCAGGAATGTAATCTGTATCACCTGCGAGATATATCCTTTGTCCATTTACTGTGAAAATAAAACCAACCCAGCCGGTTTCTTTTTTGTGAAAGTCCTTATTGGTGTTATAAGAAGGCACCGCCTCAATCTCTATTCCATCAACATTGATTTTGTCGCCAACCTTCACAATTTTAATATTACCTGTTAATTTCTTAGCACAATCAGCCGTTGTAACTATTATGGTTTTTTCACCCTGAACCATCTTGACATCTTCAGGAACACAGTGATCGAAATGATCATGTGTAATAAGAATAATATCAGCGATGTCTTTCTTTTTAATTTGATACGGGTCAGTATAAATCGTCTTTTCACCTGTTACCTTAAAGGTGTCATGCCCCAACCAATGAATATGCTTTACCATTGTTTTAACCTCCTTTTCTGCCAATGTTAATGTTGGCAGGATTAGAATTAGTGATATTATAATCAGAAAAATCCTCATAGAAACCTCTCCTTAGATATATTTAAATATGCTGTAATTATATCATAAAATTTATCTCTACAATCATAACTTAATCATCGCCCAAATCATATAATTCATATACCAATTTATCAATTAATTTAAGATAGGAGGTGTCAATAAAATCAATTCTAACCTTAATTTATTTATCAAGCGGACTTCTCATGCCAAGGATATTTTTTGTTGCCACATGAGTGTAAATCATAGTCATCTGGAGGTTGCGGTGTCCGAGCAGTTCCTAAATCGTCCGCATATCATAGCCGTTTTCCAGAAGATGGGTGGCAAAACTATGTCTAAGCGTATGAACCGATGCCTGCACAGTCTTTCTGTCTTTATCTCTTTTGCCTGCCCTGACAAATACAATCCCCTGTTCAATATCAACATCTTTTATTCTTAGGCTGAGGCATTCCTGAAGCCTGAGACCGCACTCATAAATAAGCTTTGCCATCAGGCAAGCAGTCCCTACATTTCATCAAAGATATTATTAACCTCCCTAACGGTCAACACTACAGGAAGAAGACGTTTTTGCCTTGCTCTAACAGAATTGATCTGATCTTCGATATCCTTTTCAATGACATGGCGATAGACAAAAACAATAGCATTCAACGCCTGATTCTGAGTAGAAGCGGATACCTTCCTTTCATCCGCAAGATAGCTTAAAAAGTCTTGCAGGTCTTTTCCATTAAGCTCCTTTAATTCTTTGCTCTTGACGAAACCCTGAAAGCGCCTAAGCAATGCAATGTATGTTTTTTCAGTGCTGTAAGACCTATGATGAAGCTTGATGGCCTCTATTGTTTGTTCCTCGACTGCCTTCCAGTCATTAATCAATATTTTAGAAATGCTGCCTGACTTATCAGAATGCTGCAATGAAAGGAAATGGCCATAGAGCCTAATCGCATTATCTGCCTGATTTATCCGCCATCTTTCATATGTTTTGGATAAGTATTTGAGAAATTGAGATTTCTAGTTATTTGTAATGAGTTGAGATAATGAAACATCAAGAAAACGATAGCCTTCCGTAACCCAGTTTGAATAAAATGGAATATATTTGTCGTTTACCTTATTTTTTAATGATAAAAAGTCTTTAAATGGCTCTAACATAACTTGTATGCAATATTATACTTTATTAATATAATAAGTTCTATAACATTATTATATTGTATATTAAACCAATTCTCAATTATTTTTGTTGTATTTTTCTTGACTCCCTCATTTTTGATTGCTATAATTTATCAGAATGTTGAAGAAACTTAAAAGAGAATGTTAGAGGTAAGTAAACATGAGCAACATTTACGAAACAGGAGAGTATCTGGCCGCAACAGGCAATACTTGGCATTCTGAGGATTCTCTTTGGAAGGCTGCGCAGATATTACGCATCATCAGAGACAATGACATCCAGCCAAGAAACATCGCGGAAGTCGGATGTGGAGCAGGGCAAATCCTTGTAGAACTGTCTAAGCAGGAATATCTGAAAGATTGTCAATTTGAGGGATATGATATTAGTCCACAAGCTATAGATCTTTGCAAGAAAGATAAAAAAACTGCAATTTTTTCTGCCAGGACATCTTTACGGGGGAAAATGGCAATACCCAGAAATTCGACATTCTTTTGGTAATTGATGTCTTCGAGCATGTTCCTGATTACATGGGGTTCGTAGAGCAATGTAGAGAAAAAGCAAGTTACAAGATATATCACATACCTCTGGATATTCACGTTTCTTCGGTTCTAAGAAACGCTTTCATTCGTAATCGTTATTCTATTGGTCATCTGCACTATTTCACCGCCGATTCTGCGCTCGCTACGCTTAAAGATACTGGTCATGAAATAGTAGATTATTTCTACACAAGCGGTTGTTTTGGGGTTTTTCGGCAGCATCCATCAATCAAGACAGCAATAGCGAATGTCCCTCGCTGGCTCTTTTCGAAGTTTAGTCTCCCGTTTACAGCAAGAGTTTTCGGAGGCTATTCGTTATTGGTACTTGCTAAATGAAGACATCTAACAAGGCGCAGCACCGGACGGCAATTCCGCTGCGATCCATTGCCGCCAGTGAGCTTTATCGTTAGACTGGAGACGTCAAGCCCTAGACAGGTGGTGGTAATTTGCAGTACCATTCAAGACAATTTAAACAGGAGGGTAGTTCAATGTCACTTAACCCAACACAGCTTGTAGGGAATTGGGCAAT
>DYHD01000072.1 GCA_020724365.1 Thermodesulfovibrio yellowstonii
TATTAAAAAAATTCAAAATAGTTAGTTTTTAGATTCCTTGATGTGTTATTTTTTAAAGATTAAAAACACCTTGAAATCCTATTTTATATATATTTTATCGGGGTTTCTACTTTTTTTATCATTTCCAAAGTTTGATTTCTATTTCCTGCCATGGATTGCGCTTGCACCTGTTCTCATATCTCTATATGGCAAATCAAGAAACTTTGCTTTTAATGCTGGTCTTTGCCTTGGTTTAGTCTATTTCTTCGGAACTACCTACTGGATTTACCATGCCCTGCATGTCTATGGTTCTATGCCGTTTATTCTAAGTATATTAATTGTGCTATTATTATCTCTTTATCTAAGCCTTTATACTGCCACTTTCTGCCTACTTTATTCTATAGCTATAAAGAAAACCACCCTCCCAGCTTTATTGGTTGCTCCCTGCTTATGGACATCTCTTGAATTTATTCGTTCATATGCTTTTACAGGGTTTCCATGGTCAAGTCTTGGTTATAGCCAATATAAGTTCCTTCCCCTGATACAATTTGCAGATATAACTGGTATCTATGGCGTCTCTTTTATTATTTTAGCTTTTAATGGGCTTATTGCCGATTTCTTCTTTTTCAAAAGAATAAGAACCGTAAAACCACTTTACTCATCTCTGTCTTTTTTTGGAGGTTTTGTCTGCCTTGTTATAGCATTTATATTTATATTTGGATATGGATTTTATAGACTTAATCAAGATAGAAATGGTTTACCTATCAAGGCTGCTATCATACAGGGCAATATTGAACAAGATAAAAAATGGGATATCACATACCAAAAATCTGTCCTTCATACATATCAGGCTTTAACATTGCGAGCTGTTGCTGACTCGCCTGATTTGATTATCTGGCCTGAAACCGCTCTTCCTTTCCCATTTCAGAATGATAGAATTTTAACGGAAGAGCTAATAACTTTCCAAAAAGAACTTGATACATACATGTTGTTTGGAAGCATCCTCGTCAAAAAAGATAAAAAAGCTATCGACTCTAATAAGATAAAACTCTCTAATAGCGCAGTTTTACTCGATAAAAATGGTAATGTTTCATACATATATGATAAAATTCATCTAGTGCCTTTCGGAGAATATGTACCGCTCAAAAGGTTCTTATTTTTTATTGATAAATTAGTTTATGGTCTTGGAGATTATTATCCCGGAGATAGTTATCTAAGAGCTGTAACACCATTTGGGAGTTTTGCAACTTTGATATGTTATGAAATAATATTTCCCGGCATGGTAAGGAAATTCTTTCTACAGGAGGGTGATTTTATAGTAACTATTACCAATGATGCATGGTTTGGAGCTACCAGCGGCCCATATCAACATTTCAGTATGGCTGTATTTAGGGCTATTGAGAATAGAAAACCAGTTTTAAGAGCAGCAAACTCAGGAATTTCGGGTTTTATTGATAGTAATGGTGAAATATTATCTACTACAAAACTTTTTGATCGGACTTATCTATTAAGTGAAATTAAAAAGGATAACACTAAAACAATATACACAAGGTTTGGAGACATCTTTTCATATCTTTGTATTCTGATATCAGTTACTTTATTTATTTCTTTCCATAAAAAGCTTTGACTGCCTCAACTTTCCTATCTTAAGAAATAAAAAATTAAAAAATAATTTTAATTATAGGCTTAGAGCCATTTAATCCTTGGAGGAACCTAAAATGCTAATGCAAAAAGAAATTTTTGAAGATTTAGAAGTATTAAAAAAGAAAATAGATTTTCTAAGAGGTTATCTTTGATTTTGACAAAAAGAAAGAAGAATTAAAGAAAATTGAAGATGAACTCTCATCAGATGATATCTGGTCTGAGCCGGAAAAATTAATGGAGCTACAAAAAGTTAAATCAAATATTCAGGAAGCTATTTTACCTATAGAAACATCTCTTAATAAGATAAATTATCTTGAAGACTCGCTCAATATACTTAATGAAGAAGAGGGTGAGCTTTTTTTGAATGAGTTTAAACAAGAAGTAGATGAGTTAAAGAAAAAACTTGACAATGTTGAATTAAAACTTATACTTTCAGGTGAAGCAGATAAGAACAATGCAATTGTTACAATCCATCCTGGTGCGGGAGGGGTTGAGAGTCAGGACTGGGCACAGATGTTAATGCGTATGTATCTTAAATGGGCAGACAAACGGGGCTTTAAAGCAGAAATTATAGATATACAACCCGGAGAAGAAGCAGGTATAAAAGATGTAACTTTTACTGTTTCTGGTGATTATGCCTTTGGATATTTGAAGGCTGAAGCAGGGGTTCATAGGCTGGTTAGAATCTCTCCTTTTGATGCTAATAAAAGAAGGCATACATCATTTTCTGCTGTTCTTGTTTATCCTGAGATACAGGATGACTTGAAAATAGATATTAAGGAAGATGATTTAAAAGTTGATACATTTAGGGCATCAGGTGCAGGAGGACAACATATAAATAAGGTTTCATCTGCTGTAAGAATTACGCATATGCCATCCGGAATTGTAGTCTCTTGTCAGAGTGAAAGGTCCCAGTTAAGAAATAAGATAACTGCTCTGAAGATTCTTAAATCAAAGCTTTATAATATACACCTTAAAGAGAAAGAAAAAAAGCTTGAAAACATAATAGGCGATAAAAAAGATATTTCATGGGGTAACCAAATAAGATCATATGTGTTACAGCCGTATAGGCTTGTTAAGGATCATCGAACGGGATTGGAGATTGGCAATGTAGATGCTGTTTTAGATGGTGATATTGATGTCTTCATTACAGCCTTTCTTAGGTTGCAAACATAGTTTAAGGAATTGCGTAAACTAATTTTTTAATTTACCATAAATCTTAAGTCTTCTAATTCTTTTTTAGTAAAGTATTTTATGATAATAGTAATAACTATGGTTTAAATGTTGAAAATTTTTAAAACTATCTGTTTGATAAGGTTTTTTTGTGTAAGTTTTTATGTTTGTTTTTTTCTTTATAAGGTTTCTTTTTCGTTGAGAAAGGCTTGAATTAATAAAGAAAACATTTTATTGAAATGCTTTTAACAGGTGTTTTATAATTTGCATAGTAAAAAAACAGGTTTTTAACAATTGTTAAAAACCTGTTTATATGTATCTATATTTTTTGAAAGTAAATAATTCTAAGTGATTGAAATTGCTTGATAAAATGAATTTAAATGAAATATGGGATAAAACCTTAAAAGAAATAGAGGGAAGGGTTGGAAGTGGGGTCTTCGACTTATGGTTTAAGCCGATGAAGTTAATTGGTTTGGAAGATACCATTGTTAATATAGAGATACCCAATAGGTTTTTCAAGGAGTGGATTGAGGATTTCTATCCTGATATTATCGAAGGGGTTATTAGTGATATAGTTAAACAACCCTTGAAAATAGAATACAATATTGCAAAAAAAGAGGATTTAAAACTTAAAGGAAATATAAAGGCGCTTGAGAATAGAAGAAATTGGCTTTCTGGAAAAGGTATTTATTTAAATCCGAAATATACCTTTGAGACATTCGTTGTAGGCAATTCAAATCAATTGGCTAATGCAGCTGCAAGGAAAGTAGCAGAGAATCCTGGTTTATCATATAATCCTTTGTTTATTTATGGAGGGGTTGGATTAGGTAAGACTCATCTAATAAATGCTATAGGAAATTTGATAGTAGATACTAATTCTTCAATATCTTTAATTTATCTTTCATCAGAGCAATTTATCAATGAGGTTGTGTCTTCTCTTAGGAACGACAAGATGTCAGAGTTTAAAGAAAAATATAGGAATCTTGATGTTCTACTTATTGATGATATTCAATTTATAGCTAATAAACCAGCAACTCAAGAGGAATTCTTTCATACATTCAATGCTCTGTATGAAAAGCAAAAACAGATTGTAATATCAAGTGATAGGGCACCATCAGAGATATCCGACATAACAGATAGACTAAGGTCGAGATTTAATATGGGGCTTATCGTTGATATACAAATACCAGAAGTAGAAACTAAGATAGCCATAATATTCAAGAAGGCAGAAAAAGAGCATATATCAATACCTGAAGATGTAGCTTACTTTCTTGCAGCAAGAATTAAATCGAATATAAGGGATATAGAGGGTTGTCTTATAAAATTGGGAGCTTACTCCTCCCTTACCAATATTCCTATTAGCCTTGAGATGGCTAAAAATGTTCTTAAGGGGCAGATATCTGATGAAGATAAGCCTTTAACTGTAGAGACAATACAAAAAACTGTGACTGAATATTTTGGTTTGAAATTGCAAGACTTAAGATCGAAAAGGCGGACGAAAGATTTAGTTAATGCACGTCAGATTGCTATGTATCTATGTCGACATCATACAAAATTGTCTCTGGCTGAAATTGGAAACTTATTCGGTGGTAAGGAACATGCAACTGTAATATATGCGTGCAAACAAGTTGAAGAAAAGATGATTACAGAAGAAAAATTGTTTAAAGCAGTTGAGAATATATCTAAAAGGTTGAATATCACCGAGCTTTAAATAAATATATTTTTAAATTGAATAAAGTTGTTAAAGTGGAGGAGAAATGAAGATAAAAGTGCAAAAGGACTTGCTCCAAAAGAAATTATCGAATATTCAAGGCTTGGTTGATAGAGGAGGCGCTTTACAGATTCTACACCATTTTCTTCTCGAAGCTAATAAAGAAAGACCTTTTATAATGGCTACAGATCTTGAAACTGCTTATAAAGAACCTGTTGAGATGGAGATAGAAGAAGAGGGCAAGATATGTATTCATGGTAAAAAATTTTTCGAGATAATAAGGGAAATGGAGAAAACAATTGATATAGAAGCTTTTGAAAATAACTGGTTAAAGATTGCTTCTGGCAAAAGCCTTTTCAAGCTTTCATGCTTATCGCATGAAGACTTTCCTCTTTGGCCTAATCTGGAAGGAGAGGCTGAAATAAGCATACCTGTAACACAACTTTTAAGGGTAATTGAAAGGACGCTTTATGCAGCAAAAGATATAGAATCAAGGTTTTTCCTAAATGGACTTCTCTTTAGAATAACTCCGGATGGAGGCTTAACTGTCGTAGGCACTGATACACACCGCCTTGCTATAGCTAAAAGTCCTGTTCAAATTAAAGAAGTAGAGAAGTTAGGCGATGTAAAGGATATGCTTATATCAAGGAAAGCTATTTCAGAAATAAAAAAGATGCTGGAAGACGGGTCAGAAATAGTAACTATAATTATAGGAAAAAATCATGTGCTTTTCAAAATTAAAGAAATAGAGGTATTAACAAGACAAATTGAAGGAAACTTCCCGCATTATGAGCAGGCTATACCAGAATCATTTGAGAAAGAGATAATAGTAAATAGGAGTGAATTTCTTAAATCTCTGAGAAAGGTTTCCGTAATCAGCAGAGAAAGGGGCTATGCTGTAACATTCAATATTGAAAACAGCACAATGGTTATTTCATCGAGCGATCCTGATTATGGGGAGGCAACTGATGAGATAGACATAGATTATGCAGGAGAGCCTTTGACTATATCTTTTAGTGCCCGTTATCTTCAAGAGGCAGCTAATATAATGTCAACAGAAAGGATTTTAATAAAAATCATTGACCCTCTGAAGCCTGTAATGCTTCAAGAAGAAGGACAGGAAGATTATGAATGCATTGTAATGCCTCTGAGGTCTTAATAGACTTGGTAAAAAATAATTTTTTTTAATTATAATTAGAATCTGTCCATAAATTGCTTTTTCATCATCCAGAGCAAATCAGCACTAAAGACAAGCTTGGAAAAATACTGAAAAACAGGGGTAGAAATCTGTCATTCCGATCAAGTGAGCCGAAGCCCTGAGCATAGCGAAGGGGAGGAACCTTGCCTCTTTATAGAAAAGATTTCTCACACCCTTTGGATGTTTCGAAATGACAGATCAACGAGTTTACAATCCTAGTATTTTATGGTAATGACTGATTATTGATAATTTATAAGCAGAATCTAATTGATTAGGTGAATGAAATATGCTCGAAGATAAAGAAATGAAAACATTAGAACAACCCTCAATACAGGCAACACAGGAAAATGAGGCATATGGTGCTGAAGAGATAAAGATATTGAAGGGTCTTGACGCTGTCAGGATCAGACCTGCTATGTATATTGGTTCTACAGGTATTGATGGTCTTCATCATCTTGTATATGAGGTTGTAGATAATAGCGTTGACGAGGCTCTTGCAGGTCACTGCTCCAATATCGAGGTTATACTCCATCTCGATGGTAGCTGTACTGTGATTGATAATGGTAGAGGCATACCTGTTGAACCGCATCCAGGCGATCCAGAGGGAAGAACTGCTGCAGAGATAGTATTAACAGAACTTCACGCAGGCGGAAAGTTTGAATCCAAGGCTTACAAAATATCAGGCGGGCTTCATGGTGTGGGAGTATCCGTTGTTAATGCCCTTTCAGAATGGCTCGAGGTTGAGATCAGACAGAATGAACTCGTTTATAATCAAAAATTCGAGAGAGGAAAACCTGTTTCCCCCCTCGTTATTGTTGGCAAGACTAAAAGTAGAGGGACAAAGATTACTTTTAAACCTGATTCTGAAATCTTCGAGACCCTTGAGCTGGGATATGATATTCTTGCACAAAGGCTAAGGGAGATGGCTTTTTTGAATAAAGGGCTTCAAATATCCATATCTGATGAGAGGACTGATAAATCACAGACTTTCTACTATAAAGGCGGTATAGTTTCCTTTGTTGAGCATCTGAATAAAAATAAAGTGCCCATTCATCCAAAACCTATACACATTTATAATGAGAGAGAAGGGATTTTTGTTGAGATAGCCCTTCAGTATAACGATGGATATGTAGAAAACATTTATACCTTCGCTAATAATATCAACACAAAAGAGGGCGGGACGCACCTTGTCGGCTTTAAATCATCCCTAACAAGGACAGCTAATAACTATGCTTTTTCTTCAGGCATTTTGAAAGATAGCAAAGAAAGTCTTTCAGGAGAAGATATAAGGGAAGGTTTAACAGCGGTAATAAGCGTGAAGCTTCCTTCTCCACAATTTGAAGGACAGACTAAGATGAAGTTGGGCAATAGCGAGATAAAAGGCATTGTCGAGTCAACCTGCAATGATGCCCTTGCTATTTATTTTGAGGAAAATCCAGCAATTGCAAGAAAGATTATAGAAAAGGCTATTCAGGCGGCAAGGGCAAGGGATGCAGCCAGAAAAGCAAGAGAATTAACAAGAAGGAAGGGCCTTTTTGAAGATACAGGTCTGCCCGGCAAGCTTGCTGACTGCTCTGAGAAAGATCCTGCAAAATCCGAGATATTTATTGTTGAGGGTGACTCAGCAGGGGGGTCCGCAAAACAGGGACGGAACAGATTATTTCAGGCGATCCTGCCTTTAAGAGGAAAGATTTTGAATGTAGAAAAGGCTCGCTTTGATAAGATGCTAACATCTGAGGAAATAAAGATACTTATTACTGCTCTTGGAACAGGCATAGGGGGAGAGGATTTTGATGTAACAAAAAGCCGTTATCATAAAATCATAATAATGACAGATGCTGATGTTGACGGAGCTCACATAAGAACCTTGCTTTTGACCTTTTTTTACAGACAGATGACCCAATTGATAGAGAAGGGGTATTTATACATTGCTCAGCCCCCTCTTTACAGGGTTAAGAAAGGTAAAACTGACCGTTACATACAAAATGAAACAGAGCTTGTTAAGATGCTTTTTGAGCTTGCGGTTGAAGATATAGAGATTTTAACACCTTCTGGGTCAGTGGGTGGTGAGAGATTAATACCGTTTTTGAAGCAGGCATATAGTTATGAGAAACTGATGGAATGGTTTAAAAAAAGAAGAAGGGATCCACTTCTGATATCTTTTCTGATTGAAAGCAACATTCAGAAGGCAGATTTGAAAAGTGAGGATTCTTTAAGTTCTATATTGCAGGCAATCAAAAAAAGATTTGCGGATATGAAACATGAAGATATTAATTTCGATGAAGAGAATGATACATACGCAGTTGAGATTAGAAGACATAATTTTAGGATTAATCTCTCATGCGTGTTCATTCAATCTCCTGAGTTTAAAGAGGCTTCTATTCTATATAAAGATATAACTGAGACTCTTGGTAAGCTGCCATTTACCTTGAATATCAAGGGAGAAAAAAGAGAGGCTTCTTCTATTGAGGAACTTCTCTATATAGCTATCGAGACAGCAAAGAAAGGTTTGATGATACAAAGATATAAGGGTTTAGGAGAGATGAACCCTGATCAATTGTGGGAAACTACAATGGATCCTAACAAAAGAACTCTGCTTCAGGTTACAATAGATGATTTTGTAAAGGCAGATGAGATGTTTACCGTCCTTATGGGGGATCAGGTTGAACCTCGAAAAGAATTTATAATTAAACATGCCCTTGAAGCCAGAAATATAGATATTTAAGGTTTTTTAAAACAAAAAATATGCATAAAAGGATAGATCCATTTGAGTTTCTCTATTATATAGGCTATTTTGTTAAAAAAAGCTATTTACTTCATAGACAGAAGAGACTTCCCTGTAAGGTTATCAGTGTAGGCAATATAACTGTAGGCGGCACAGGAAAGACCCCTACCACCATCGCCCTTGCTCTGGAAGCCAAGAAAAAAGGGCTTCAACCTGTTATTCTTACAAGGGGATATAAGGGAAATGCAAAAGAGCCTATTTTAATCAATTTTCCTTTGAAACAAACGATAGATAAAGGTTCAGCCACAGAAATGTCCCCTGCAACTCTCGGTGACGAAGCATTTATGATGGTTGAAAAACTAAAGGATGTTCCTCTTGTTAAATTTCCAGACAGATATAAGGGAGGAACGCTCGCATTTGATGCGCTTAAGCAGTATTTTCACATTCACCAGATAGTATTCATTCTTGATGATGGCTTTCAGCATTGGGGGCTTTATAGGGATATTGATATCGTATTAGTTGATGGGATTAATCCTTTTGGTAACCGAAAAATGCTTCCTTTTGGCGTCTTAAGGGAACTGCCTCGTGAATTAAATCGCGCTGATATCATTGTAATCACTAAAGTAAAAAATGAAGAGCTTTTTAATAGGCTCAGGCTTATTGCTCCGAATGCTTCAATTTTTTCTTCTGAATATAAAATAAACAGGATAAAAAATTTAACCGGAAGTAGCATCTCAATAGAGGAAATAAATAATAAGAGGCTTTATGCCTTTTGCGGGATAGCACAGCCCGAGTCATTCAAAAAGATAATCACCTCCATTAGCGAAGATTTTGCCTATTTCAATGAGTTTCCAGATCACTATAAATATAAAGAAAAGGATATTACTAATATTAAAAAGAAGGCAGATAAACTGAAATGTGATTTTATAATCACAACTGAAAAAGATATGGTCAAAATTAAAGGGTTTAAGTCAGCAGATAATATTCTTTACATTGACTTGGAAATTTCAATTGAACAGGGCTTTTATGAGAAGGTTTTCAGTTCTAAGTTTAGCCAAAGCTCACCATATAAAGCCCCCCTTAGAATCAAGCTTTAAAACCCAGATATCATAATTTCCCGCTCCATAAGAGGTTGTAGAACAAGCTATAATATAGCTGCCGTCAAAGGTTTCGATGACAGAAGCAGCAACATCCCTGCGGGCGCCTCCGAATATTTTTTCCCACTCAGTCATTCCAGTTGGAGAAAGCTTTAATACCCATATATCTGAAAAGCTTGTTCTGCTTGGGGTGGCGTAGCCAACCACAATATATCCCCCATCAGAAGTCTGCTTTGCTGAGTAAGCTTCATCGATATTTTCGTTTCCGAGTTTTTTCTGCCATAGCATTTTTCCAGAGGAATCTATCTTGAAAACCCATAGATTAATATCATTTAATGAGAGGGCGGTATGACCTGCAATTATATACCCTCCGTCTGATGTCAGACCAATAGAATAGGCTTCATCTCTATAAGGGTCTCCATAGGTTTTCTGCCAGATCAAGCCGCCATCTTTATCGAGTTTAAGAATCCATACATCAGATA
>DYHD01000007.1 GCA_020724365.1 Thermodesulfovibrio yellowstonii
ACCGCAAGTCCATCAACAGCCTTGTTTTAAAGATAAGATGGGTCATGGAGATAAAATGTGATAGGGAGCCATGCACACAAACCTTATGGCTTGGACTGCAGAGATTAGATGACCTAACTGAAATGTAAAAAATTACCAATTCTAAATTAGCGCCACACTTGCTACGGCCACCCCCTGTATTCAGTAAAAAATGTGGGTAAGGATAAGTTTAATAAAGGGGGTTTAGGGGTTGTTACTCTTATGTTAAGGGGGAATGAAAGGGAGTTGTTACTTTTTATTAAGGGGATATAGGCTATAAGAGGCTGAAGGCAGTGATAGGCTAAAGGCGATAGGCTAAAGGCTGAAGGAAAAACAAAGGCAATATGGGGCGAGGCGGTGCCTCGCCTAATTGAAAATTGAAAATTCAAGATTCAAAATACCAGATACCTAAAAATGCTGAAGGTTAGCTACAGATAGCTACCTGTAGATTTAAAATTTAAAATTCAAAGTAGGACAGGCGTCTCGCCTGTCCTGAAAGATGATCCTTCGACAAGCTTAGGGTGACTGTCATGGTGAGCTTGTCGAACTATGACAGTCAGGACGGCTGCTCTACCATGATTGGGCATGATTTGAGCATGATTTGGACATCTTATTAAGCAGGAATCGCTCAATTGGGTATAAAATAATATATGTGCAAATTTAGAGGAATTATCAAAGCAAATATATCGTCTTGTAAGGCTATCTTTTTCACAATTTATCAGAGCCACATAAGAACAATCTTTCAGATATTATCACTGCATTGTTTTATCATAACCACTTCACACTTAGAGGTATAGTGTGAACGACTTTTTTTGACTTTTTTGATAAACTTTAATTATACAACCTGAACAAGAAAATACAGGAGGCAATATGAGAAAAATTAAAAATATTAGAGGCTTTACTCTTCTTGAAATTATTGTGGTAGTCTTTATTTTGAGTATTTTGGCTGCTATTGTAGCGCCAAGAATAATAGGGAGGACGGATGACGCCCGTATTGCAGAAGCAAAGGTGCAAATCAAGAACTTCGAGACTGCACTGAAGCTTTTTAAGATTGATAACGGCTTTTATCCTGATACACAGCAGGGGCTTGAAGCCCTTATACAAGAGCCGACTTCAGGGCGGATTCCTAAAAAATATAGAGAAGGTGGCTATCTTGAACAGAAAAAGATACCACTTGATCCCTGGGGTAATCCTTATATATACATTTCCCCTGGTGTGCATAGTGATTTTGATATTTTAAGCTATGGTGCTGACGGAAAAGATGGCGGTGAAGGAAAGGATGCGGATATCAAAAGCTGGGATTTGCAATAATAAAGTCGGCTTTACACTTCTGGAGCTTGTCCTTGTGATATTTATCTTCTCAGTTGCTGCAGCGATTGTTTTTCCATCTTTTTCGGTCTTTGAGACTACTAAAATAAAGTCAGATGCAAAAAAAATTGCATCAATTCTCCGATATTTAAATGAAAGTGCTATTACCACCAAAGAGACATCCTCATTGAAATTAGACCTTAAAAGAAAGAGTCTGCTATACATAGCTCAGGATGGAGAAAAGAAGGATGTATTTGATACTATCCATGCTGTGGAATTACAATCAAAGGGAATGCTCTCTGAAGGGGATGTTACTCTGTTTTTTTATCCCCAAGGGGCAGCAGAAAATATAAATATCCATCTATCTGATAATAAATCAAGCCTTATTGTAGCATTCAACCACCTTAGTGGTAGGGTGAAGATTATAGAGCAATGAGCAAGACACTTGCATTGAATAAGAATGATTGCGGATTCAGCCTTCTTGAAGTCATGATAAGCCTTGCTATTACAGGCGGTCTTCTGATAACCCTTATTTATACCCTCAATCATCACCTTGGTATTGCAGAAAGGCAAAGGACTATAACGGACTGCACAAACCTTGCAAAGCAAAAACTTTATGAAATGGAAAAATTGCCTATTTCAACTAAGGGTAGCTTCGATAAGCCATATTCTGATTTCTCTTATGAAACCACTGTAAGCAATTCCTCTTTTCCTTCGATGGTAGAGATAAGGGTCAAAGTAAGTAAACACAAAGAGAATGTGGTATTGTCAAGATTGATAATACAACCCAAATCCTGATATAGAAAATATAATCACCTAAGACCCCTCGCTTCACTCGGGGTGGCAAAATAGGCTATTTCTTGAATGCCTCTACTGCTTGAAATTCTTGAATTTTTAGTTATTTTCAATATAGACTATAGCATTATAACCATTAAAATATTTAAACATTGCAAATCTGGAGGGGCTGATGGCGAAGTTAGAAAAGATTACTAAAAAGGGAACAAAAGCGGAGAAAGCAGTTTCAGCTAATAAGAAAAAGTTTGTTTATTTTTTTGGTGGCGGTAAGGCTGAAGGGAAAGGTTCAATGAAAGACCTTTTAGGAGGCAAGGGGTCTGGACTTGCTGAGATGACAAATCTTGGCATGCCAGTGCCGGCTGGCTTTACTATTACAACCGAGGCGTGCAATGAGTATTTTAGAAATAATAAACAATATCCATCAGGCATGTGGGAAGAAGTTCTACACAATATAAAAAAGGTCGAAAAATTAATGGGAATGAAGTTTGGCGACCCTAAAAATCCCCTTCTGCTATCTGTTCGCTCAGGAGCTAAATTCTCTATGCCAGGCATGATGGATACCGTTCTTAACCTTGGACTTAATGAAAAAACTCTTGAAGGGCTGATTAAAAAAACTCAGAACGAACGATTCGCTTACGATGCCTTCAGAAGATTCATAACAATGTTTGGTAATATTGTTATGGGTATAGAACGTAATAAATTTGAGGATGCTTTGGATGAAGTTAAGCATAGAAATGGTCTCCAACACGATACTGAGTTGGATGAGCAGGATTTAAAAATAGTTGTAGAGAAGTTCAAAAAGATTTATAAAGAAGAGACTCTTTCAGATTTCCCATCAGACCCTTACGAACAGCTTAAGCTTGCTATAAATGCAGTCTTCGGTTCATGGTTTGGAGACAGAGCTTATACTTACAGGAGATTAAGTGGAATACCAGATGATCTTGGAACTGCGTGTAATATTCAGTCTATGGTCTTTGGCAATATGGGAGATGATTCAGGTACAGGTGTTGGTTTTACAAGGGATCCATCAAGTGGCAAAAAAGAGTTTTTTGCGGAATGCCTTATTAATGCTCAAGGTGAAGATGTAGTTGCAGGTATTAGGACACCAATACATATAGATGAACTTAAAAAACAGATACCTAAAGCATATAAAGAGCTTGAAAAGATTTATACCAAACTTGAAAAACACTATAAAGACATGCTCGATATTGAGTTTACTATTCAAGAGGGTAAGCTCTATATGCTTCAGACAAGGGTGGGCAAAAGGACTGCCATAGCTGCCATAAAAATTGCTGTTGATATGGTCAAAGAAAAGCTGATAGATAAAAAGACTGCAATCATGAGGATTGATCCCGAACAGATAAAACAACTTCTTCATCCTATGATAGATCCTAAAGCAAGTGTTAATGTGGTGACAAAAGGACTTCCTGCATCTCCTGGTGCCGCAGTTGGAAAAGTAGTTTTTAATGCATATGATGCTGAAAAAGCCGCCGCTAATAATGAGAAGGTTATACTTGTAAGGACTGAGACATCCCCGGAAGATGTAGGCGGAATGGCTGCTGCACAGGGCATATTGACAGCAAGGGGGGGGATGACCTCTCATGCAGCAGTTGTTGGACGCGGAATGGGTAAGTGCTGCGTAGTAGGTTGTAGCTCGATAAATATATTTGAGAAAGAAAAATATTTTGTCATAGATGGCAAAATAACTGTCAAAGAAGGTGATTTTATAACCCTCAATGGTTCCACAGGTGAGGTTATTCTTGGAGATGCACCACTTGTCATGCTAAAGCTGACAGATGATTTTCATGAACTAATGAAGTGGGCTGATGAGATAAGAAGGCTTGGAGTCAGAGCAAATGCTGATACACCCAAGGATGCAAAAGTGTCCAGGGAATTTGGAGCCGAGGGAATCGGTCTGTGCAGAACGGAACATATGTTTTTCGATATCAATAGGATTAAGACAGTAAGAGAGATGATATTTGCAGATTCGCAGATTGGCAGAGAAAGAGCTCTTGCTAAGATACTTCCTATGCAGAAAAACGATTTCTTAGAGATATTCAAGGTTATGAATGGGCTGCCAGTCACTGTAAGACTATTAGACCCTCCGCTACATGAATTCCTTCCCCATTCAGAGGAGGAGCTAAGTGAACTCTCTTCGGAAATGGGCGTTTCAATTGAAAGGCTAAGGGCAAAAAATAAAGAACTCCATGAATTCAATCCTATGCTTGGACATAGGGGCTGCCGTTTAGGAATAACATACCCTGAGATATATGCTATGCAGGTAAAGGCAATAATGGAATCTGCATGTGAGCTTTGGCTTGAAAAGGTTAAAGTTATTCCAGAAATAATGATTCCATTAGTTGGCCATGTTAATGAACTTAAACTACTGAGAGATCTCACTGTCAAGATTGCGGAGGAAATAAAAGAAAAATATAATGCAAATGTTGCATACTCGGTAGGAACCATGATTGAGCTTCCACGAGCAGCTATAACTTCTGACGAGATTGCCCTTTATGCTGATTTTTATTCCTTCGGAACCAATGATCTCACACAGACTGTTTATGGATTATCAAGAGACGATGCAGGGAAATTCCTTCCGTATTATATAAATCAGCATATACTTGATGACGATCCTTTTGTATCTATTGATCGTAAAGGAGTTGGTGTTTTCATAGAAATCGCTATAGATAAAGGCAGAAAGGTAAAAGAGCAGCTTAAAATAGGAATATGTGGTGAACATGGCGGCGACCCTTCATCAATCGAATTCTGCAATCAAGTCGGACTTGATTATGTAAGTTGTTCGCCATATAGAGTTCCAGTGGCGCGTCTTGCAGCGGCACAGGCTGTACTTAAGCAAGAAGGGTTAAAGCTGTCAAAATCAACGCTATGAGGCGAAATGATGCCTCATTATTCTATTTGGAGGAGGTGATAAGGGCGTCAATTAATAATTTTTGAATCTTACATTATTTTCAGAATCAAAAACATTAAGGGGGAAGTATGAAAGCATTAAAGATTTTTTTGATTTTGCTTTTTATTATCGTACCACTGACTTTATTTGCTAAAAGCCAGGACAAGCCTAAAAAAGCTAAGACAATAGCAGAGCTTGTTAAGATGTATGATTCAAGTTCATGTAAGGACTGCCATTCAGATATCTATGATGAATGGCAGAAGTCACTCCACGCAAGGTCAATTTTTGGTCCTGAACATGTCGGCAGAACAGCCGCTACCTTCAAAACCACCATTGAAATTGGGTTAAAAGACTGGCAGGCTTCGGGCGTAAAAAAGCCTGAAGATGTCAAAGTACATCACCTTTTATTATGCACTAAATGTCACCTGCCTCAGCTTGAAGAAGCGGAAGATAGTGTGGCTCAGGAAATAGTTAGAAATATTTATGCTTTTGTTGATAAAGGTGATGAAAAAGCAGCAGAAGTGCTTCAGCAATTAAATATCAACTGTCTTGTGTGCCATAATAGAAATGCCATTGTTCACAAATGGACTGATGGCTATCCTAAAAAAGGTGTAATTTATGGCTCAAAAGATGGTGAACATCCTGATGCTGTCCATAAAACAATGAAAAAGAGCCTTATAATGAAAGAGTCTATCCTTTGCGGTCAGTGTCATGGACTTGGACCGAATTTTGAGTTTGATAATCCTTCACAATGCGCCACCCTCTATGGCAGTTATCTCTGGTATTATGTTGCAGAGGGCGGCACCAAGACATGTCAACAGTGCCATATGCAGGAATCTAAATTAGGACATAATATGCAGAGCTATAGGGCTAAAGAAATGTATCAGAATGCTGTTGATATGAAGGTGGATGCGTACGCATATCTTTGGAGAGATGTTGTTACACCTACACCTGCAGCACTTGTTAAGGTTGAACTAACTAATAAAGCTGGGCATGTTATACCTGATGGCTGACCAACCCCGAACAGACTGGTACTGTATGTATCAGTGAAGACTTTAGACGGCAGAGCAGTTTATAATTCCGAAAAGATTTATATGCCTATTCCACAACAATTTGGTCGTGGAGACAAGATGGGCAGAGGTCCTTATGAGAAAAGCGGTTTGATTCGTGAGACAAGCCTGCACCCGAATAAGACAAAGGTTGAGAAATTTGAAATTCCTCTATATATTGAAGAAAAGAAAGATGGCAAGCTAATAAGAAACCCGATTGCCCATGACTTCACTGTTGATATTGAACTTTGGTATTTACCTTATGGCAAAAAAGATGATCCTGATAATTCAGTAATGTGGAAAAAATATACCAAGCAAATCAGCCTTGCAAAGGGCGGCAAGTAATTAATTAAAAGGAGGGCTACAGCACTTTTTAATGGGTAGCCCTCTTTTAGCTCTTTTTGTTTTTATCCTGTTTATTTGAAAAAAGCCTTGCAAAACAGAAGGCACAAATGCTAATAACTACACCCCATGAAATCAACATAAATAAAATCGCACTGCTTTTCATGATGACCTCTTTTTATTCTTTTTCGTTATAAAATAAATCAGATACAATTGAAAAAATAGTTTTATACGAAAACTCTTATCAAATATAGACCTTCTAAATCAACATAAAAACAAGTGCTCAACTTGTATTATAATTAAAGATGTTCGAATTTAATATAATTGATTTCAAAACTATAGAAATTTTCCTTAAAGGATTAATAATCCCGTCTATTGTCATCCTGTTTTCAATCTCTCTGCTTTTATTAGTAAGAAAAGTTCTTTTAAAGTCTATTAAAAAGTGGTCTCTAAGTGCTGGTTTAAGCATTGGAGAAGTAGTGCTGAATTCGATTAAAACGCCCTCACTTACATGGTGCGTAGCTCTTGGTCTTTATTTTGGTATATCTATTTCTGAAATCTCGGAAAAATATCTTTTCTACATTAATAAACTGATTGTCATCATCATAATATTCTCAGTTACCCATGCTATATCTAACCTTTCTGTAAGGCTTATTCAATATCAAATTCAGAAAACCAACTTATCTTTCCCTGCAACTGGTCTTATATTCATAATTTTAAGTAACTTTATAATGATAACTGGATTTTTGTTGATTCTAAGCACGCTCGGTATTTCTATTACCCCAATAATAACCGCTCTTGGCATAGGTGGGCTTGCAATTGCCCTTGCACTAAAGGGTACCCTTTCTAATATTTTTGCAGGAATCCATATATTGTTAGAAAAATCAATAAGGGTTGGCGATTTTATCAGACTTGAATCGGGGCAAGAGGGAAGTGTAGAGGATTTAACATGGAGGACAGCAAGGATTAAAACAATCTCAAATAATATGGTCATAATACCGAATAACAAGCTGTCCCAGAGCATCGTCATAAATTATTCCCTACCCGAGGCAAAGATGTCTAATCAAATCCCAGTTAGTGTAAATTATTCTTCTGATATTTTGAAGGTCGAAGAAATACTTCTTGATATTATAAAAAAGGCGGCAGGTAAGATTCAGGGATTACTCGATGAATCTCCTCCTATTGTTAGGCTTACTCCGGGATTCTCGGAGAACTCTCTCGATTTCACTCTGATTTGTAGTGTTGAGGAATACAAATTCCAAAACCTTGTTCAGCATGAATTAAGAAAAAAATTCTTGAGAGATTCAGGGAAGATGGCATTGAGATTAGGATTGTTCATTTAAAGAGCAAGGAGGCATAATGATTAGGCATGATGTAAGTCTCTTTACTGATTATGATATTTATATATTTAAACAGGGCAAGCATTATAAATTATATGAAAAATTAGGCTCTCATATCCTGACTGTTGACGGTATAGAAGGAACTTATTTTGCGGTTTGGGCGCCGAATGCTGAAAGAGTTTCTGTAATAGGTGATTTCAACAATTGGGATTCAGACAGACATCCCCTTGCCCCAAGATGGGACTGGTCGGGCATCTGGGAAGGTTTTATACCAGACATTGGAAAAGGAACTATATATAAGTATCACATAATTTCAAGGTTTTCTGGATATCGTGTTGACAAGTCAGATCCTTTTGCATTTTATACCGAGACATTCCCTGGAAGATCTTCAATTGTGTGGGATTTAGATTTTAATTGGGAAGATCAACAATGGATGTCTTCAAGGCACATAAATAATTCTTTAAACTCTCCCATGTCTATATATGAAGTTCATATCGGTTCATGGAAAAGAGTCCCAGATGATAGCAATAGATTCTTAACATACAGGGAAATAGCCGTTCAACTTGCCGAATATGTTAATTATATGGGATTTACCCATATAGAATTTTTGCCTATCACAGAACACCCATTTTATGGCTCATGGGGTTATCAAAGCACTGGTTATTTTGCTCCAACAAGCAGATATGGAACTCCACAGGACTTCATGTGGCTTATAGACTACTTGCATAAAAATGGGATAGGTATAATTCTCGATTGGGTCCCATCACATTTTCCCGATGATATTCAAGGTTTAGTTTATTTTGATGGCACGCATCTTTACGAACATGAAGACCCAAGAAAAGGCTTCCATCCTGACTGGAACAGCTATATCTTTAATTACGCAAGGAATGAGATCAAAGCTTTTTTGACCAGCAGCGCCTTATTCTGGCTTGAAAAATATCATATTGATGCCTTTAGAATAGATGCTGTAGCCTCAATGTTATATCTTGATTACTCAAGGAAGCCCGGTCAATGGATACCAAATAAATTTGGCGGTAAGGAAAATCTCGAAGTTATAGATTTTTTGAAGCAGTTGAATCTATTGATATATCAAGAATACCCCGATGTTCAAACCATAGCTGAGGAATCAACATCATGGCCTCTCGTTTCAAGACCTCTGCATATAGGGGGGTTAGGATTCGGGCTTAAATGGAATATGGGCTGGATGCACGATACTCTTAGTTATTTCTCTCTTGACCCCATATTTCGTAAATATAATCATCAACAACTCACATTTAGTATCTGGTATGCATTTTATGAAAACTTCATTTTAACATTGTCTCACGATGAAGTTGTCTATGGGAAAGGTTCTCTGCTTGGAAAAATGCCAGGTAATGAATGGGAAAAGAAAGCAAATCTTAGGCTCTTATTTGGTTATATGTATGGGCATCCAGGCAAAAAACTGATATTTATGGGTGGTGAGTTTGGGCAATACAATGAATGGGATCATGAAAAAAGCCTGGATTGGCATCTTCTTGAATATACTTCACATCGTGGAATTTTAAACTGGGTGAGAGACCTCAACCATTTCTATAAACATGAACCAGCTCTATATGAGATAGACTTTCAGCCTGAGGGATTTCAATGGATTGATTTTAGAGATTCGGAACAGGGCGTAATAAGTTTTCTAAGAAGAAGTAGAAACAATGATGAAGTCCTTATAGTTTGCAATCTAACTCCTGTCCCAAGAATTAAATACAGAATCGGTGTCCCAAAAGATGGTATCTGGGCAGAGTTGCTTAGTAGTGATGCAGAGTGTTATGGCGGAAGCGGTGAAGGAAATTGCGGACAGGTTTCAACAGATGCTATTTCTTTTCATGGATATCATCAATCCTTGTCTCTTACATTGCCGCCTCTCGGCGTTCTTTTTTTAAAGTGGAGGCAGTAGGATTAATTAAAGGAAATCTTAGTTTAATAAAGAGACTTTATTTGATATTTTAATTTTATGAAGAAATATATCAACATCTATATATATTTAATTATATGCTTGCTTTTTATTCTTACAGCGAAAATAGCTTATTCAGACACAAATGATTCAGAAGCAAAGAAAGTCATTATTGTAGGCGGAAATAGTGCATATCCCCCTTATGAGTTTATAGACAAGGATGGTAATCCTGCCGGGTTTGTCGTAGAATTAACTAAGGCTATCGCAGAAGAACAGGGTTTAAATATCGTTATCAGGCTTGGCGAATCATGGACAGATATGCGAAAAGCCCTTGAGGATGGGGAGATTGATATATTGCAAGGTATTTCGTATAGCGCTGAGAGGGAAAAGATCCTTGACTTCTCTCCTCCACATTCTTTTGTATCTCATTCAATATTCGGTCATCAAAGATCAAAACCTGTTCATTCTCTTGAAGAACTGAGGGGCAAAAATATTATTCTTCTTGGGCGAGGGATTATGTATGATTATTTCATGCACTCTGGCATTCAAGCCAATATTATTCCTGCAAAAACATTGCTCGATGCTGTTAAGCTTCTCTCAACAGGTCTTTATGACTATGCTGTTCTTGCAACTATGCCAGCTATGTATCTTATATCAGAACATCGCATCAAAGATATAAAAATTATAACCAAAGGTATCGAAACAAAAAAATATTGTTATGCGGTGGTAAAAGGCAATCAAGAGGTCCTCAGTCTATTCAACGAAGGTTTTGCTAAATTAAAAACATCTGGAAAATATAAAGATCTTCATGATAAGTGGTTATCTGCACCTGAGATTCCTTTATGGATTACTCGTTATGGGACTTTTGCACTGATTTTTCTCGCTTCTGGGTTGGCAATATCTTTGATATGGTCACGCTCGCTAAAGCGTCTTGTTAGGATTAGAACTTCTGCTTTACAGCTTGAGGTTGAAAAGCGAAAGCAGGCAGCAGAGGAACTGAAGCTGCAACAACAGCAACTTGTCCAGGCTGACAAAATGGCTGCATTAGGAATTTTGGTTTCTGGCGTCGCTCATGAGATAAATAATCCTACTGGCTTAATATTACTTAATCTTCCTACTTTATCAAGTGTGCATGCTGATGTTTTGCCGATACTTGAAGAATATTACCAAAAAAATGGTGATTTTCTTGTAGGAGGACTACCTTATTCCCAGATGCGTCGCGAGATGCCTTTAATGATAGATGAGATGCATGAAGCTGCAAAAAGGATCAAACGCATTGTTGAAGACCTAAGACACTTCTCTCGTCGGAGTGATGTAAAACATGATGAAGAGGTTAATATAAACATCATAGTTCAAACTTCTATGCGTCTTGTAGAAACTGCCGTTAAAAAGGCGACAAATCATTTCAATACGCATCTTATTAATGGACTTCCACCTGTTAAGGGCAATGCACAAAGACTCGAGCAGGTTGTTGTGAATCTTATATTAAATGCAGCCCAATCTCTTCCTGATCCAGAGCGAGGTATCTTCATTTCAACATTATATGAAGCCCCGACAAAATCTGTTATCATACAAGTTTGTGATGAAGGAATTGGTATTTCTCCAGATATTATGCCCCATCTAACCAACCCATTTTTCACTACAAAACGCGAAACTGGAGGAACAGGCCTCGGGCTTGCTATCTCAGATGGTATTGTGAGAGAACATGGTGGAAGTATGCACTTTGAATCAATATCAGGGGAAGGTACCACAGTAATAGTACGTCTTCCTGCCTTTGAGAACTTTGCATGAAAGAGACCTTATATCCATCTTTTAAGATTCTTATTGTTGACGATGAGCAGGCATGGCTTCGTTCCCTCCGGATTTCTCTATCTCGATTAGCAGACATTACAAATGTTATAACCTGCCAAGATAGCAGACAGGTTATAGAGATTCTCGATAAAACTGATGTCGGTATTGTTCTCCTTGATCTCACCATGCCATATTTGTCAGGGGAGAAATTGATTCAGATAATCAGTGAACAATATCCTGAGGTAGTAGTCATAGTCGTAAGCGGGATGAATCAGGTAGAAACAGCTGTTAAATGTATGAAACATGGAGCCTTTGATTATCTGGTCAAGACTTCAGAAGAAGAACGGATTATCACTATTATTTTTCATGCAATCCGCATGATAGAGATGCAGCGTGAAAACCGCGAGATTAGCCAACGTTTCTTCTCCGATGATTTGATTACACCCGATGCTTTTGCTGGAATAGTAACTGCCAGTCAAGCAATGCATTCAGTTTTCAGATATCTTGAGGCAGTTTCAAAGAGCTCTCAGCCTCTGCTTATTACAGGTGAAAGCGGGGTTGGCAAAGGACTTATTGCTCAGGCTATTCATAAGTTGAGCAATTGCAGAGGAGAACTCGTCTCTGTAAATGTTGGAGGGCTTGATGATACCATTTTTTCTGACACCCTATTCGGTCATATTAAGGGTGCATTCACAGGGGCAGATCATGCCAGAAGCGGGATGGTTGAGAAAGCTTCACAAGGAACCCTTTTCCTTGATGAAATAGGCGACCTCACTATTGCCTCACAGATAAAATTACTCAGATTGTTACAGGAGGGTGATTATTATCCGCTTGGTAGCGACCAATCGAAAAAATTGAGATCTCGCGTTATTGCCTCCACGCATCAAAATCTTGAAAAAAAACTCAAGCAGGGAGAATTCAGAAAGGATTTATTTTACCGTCTTAGATCTCATCATGTTCATATTCCAGCATTGAGAGATAGAAGAGAGGATATATTCGTTTTATTTGAGCATTTTATTGATGAGGCATGCCGAGATATTGGAAAGCCAAAACCATATATTAGTCAGGAAATTCTACCTCTTCTTCAGGCATATGATTTCCCCGGCAATGTTCGAGAACTAAGATCAATAACATTTGATGCAATAGCTCGTTGCGATGTAGGCACTCTCACAACCAGTTATTTTGACCTTTTGAATAATAATATCCCATCTTCCGAACTGCGGAGGGCATTCTCTGCTGCTGAAATTTTTGATTCCCTTGATGAACTACCTACTATCAATCAAACAGTGCGTCTCCTTATCTACACTGCTATGAAACGGGCAAAAGGAAATCAGTCAGTTGCAGCTCGCATTCTCGGCATTTCACAGCCCGCTTTAAGCAAACGTATCAAACTAATGCATGAAGATTTTTAAGAACCTAAATTGAGCGATTCCTGCTTGATAAGATGCTCAAATCATGCTCAGACAGCCGTCCCAGCTGTCCTGCTTTGAATTTTAAATTTTAAACCTACAGGTAGATATCTGTAGCTAACCTTCAGCATTTTTAGGTATCTGGCAGCATTCTTAGGTATCTGGTATTTTGAATCTTGAATTTTCAATTAGGCGAGTCACCGCCTCGCCCCCATATTGCCTTTGTTTTTCCTTCAGCCTTCAGCCTTCAGCCTATCATTGCCTTTAGATTATGAGCTAAACCTTTATTTAATTTTTTAGTTATTCATAATATTATAACCTATAACTAAAGTTATAACTTCTTTAATTCTATCACTTTAATTTTCCTCTTTATATCAATATATAACGCATTTTTCATTTGGAATAATTTTTGCTTTATTATTTAAATTACCTTAAAAAAACGGCATTGAACAACTGTGAATATACTTGAATCGTTAGGTATTGTAATTTTGAAGTTTAAGATTTAACTGAAGTAATGACGGAGAATATACATGGACTGGTTTCATAATTTTACTCAAGCAATAATAATTATGGTTCTAGGTATGAGTGTAACTTTTATATTCATTACTGTCTTGATAATTATAATTCAAATTAATTCTAAGATTATTGCGAAATATGTTAGAGAACCTGAGCCATCTTTGCAACCGATAAAAACATTGCATCAAAATAAGGATGATAGTTCTATTGTAGCTGCAATTACTATTGCTGTTAAAAAGTATCATCAAGATAAAAAGTCAAAAAAATTAAGGAGATGAAATGGGAAAGCTCAAGATAAGTGAACTTGTTTTGAGGGATGCACACCAGTCGTTGTTCGCAACCCGTATGCTTACGAGCGACATGGTGCCGATTGCTGATAAGCTTGATAGTGTTGGATATTGGTCGATAGAATCATGGGGCGGCGCTACCTTTGATACCTGTATCCGCTTTTTAAATGAAGACCCATGGAAGAGAATTCGTATTTTGAAAAAAGCGATGCCGAAGACCCCACAACAGATGCTTTTCAGAGGGCAGAGCATACTTGGTTATCGTATTTATGCTGACGATGTCGTCGAAAAAAGTGTTGAACGAATGGCGATAAATGGCGTTGATGTATTCCGCATCTTTGATGCTCTCAATGACTCTAGAAATCTGATTGTTCCAATAAAAGCGGTCAAAAAAGTGGGCAAACATGCGCAGGCTGCTATTAGTTATACCATTTCCCCCGTTCATACAGTTGAGGGTTATGTAGCTCTTGCTAAAGAATTTGCTGATATGGGAGCAGATAGCATTTGCATTAAAGATATGGCAGCTCTTCTGAAGCCTTATGATGCATATAATTTAGTTAGGGCTATCAAAAAAGCTATTGACCTGCCAATTCATGTTCATTCTCATGCTACAACAGGAATGTCAGTCGCTACCCTTGTTAAAGCTGCAGAAGCAGGAGCTGAAGTTCTTGATACAGCTATTTCCTCTATGTCAATGGGAACAAGTCATTCCCCTACTGAGGCGATTGTCGAGATATTCCGCGGCACTGAATTTGATACAGGTCTTGATATCAATCTGCTTCTTGAAATTGCTGATTACTTTCGGTCTATTAGACCAAAATACAAGAAATTTGAAAGCTCCTTTTTAGGAGCGGATGGCCGCATTCTAGCTGCGCAGATTCCCGGCGGAATGCTGTCTAGCCTTGAAACCCAGCTTAAAGAACAAAATGCTTTGCATCGACTGCCTGAGGTCATGAAAGAAAATATAAGGGTGCAGAAAGACTTTGGATATCCTCCTCTTGTTACCCCAACATCACAAATCGTCGGTACCCAAGCAGTTTTCAATGTGCTATTAGGTCGTTATACACGACTTACAGCTGAATCTATGA
Organism: Thermodesulfovibrio yellowstonii; assembly: GCA_020724365.1. GTDB lineage: Bacteria > Nitrospirota > Thermodesulfovibrionia > Thermodesulfovibrionales > Dissulfurispiraceae > DYHD01. Next base: position 14,776 of record DYHD01000007.1, read on the forward strand.
ATCTTCTTGTAGGTAACTATGGTAGGACACCAGCTCAACCAGACAGTGAATTGGTTAAGATGGCTTTAAAAAATCTTAAGATGGATAAGCCAATTGATTGCCGTCCTGCAGACCTTATTCCAAATGAGTTAAATAATATAGAAAAGGAACTCAAACAAAAACTGGGCGGTGCATCGGTTCATATAGACGATGTTCTTACATATGTGATGTTCCCACAAGTAGCTATCAAATTCTTCGAAAACCGGCATAAAGGACCTGTATCTTTTGAGCAAACTACGCCACCACCAAAGCAGACTGATATATCCGAACCAGTGCCAACTAACGGACACGCTATTTATATCGTAAATGTTGACAATAAAGACTATCGAGTTACGGTGAGAGAAGAAGGAAGCGTTCATGTTGCTCCAATGAAGTCAATTGCAACTACAACCTCAAAAATAGCCTCCAGCAACGGACTGATAGTCGAAGCCCCTGTCTCGGGAACTATCTTGAAGTTATTAAAAAATAACGGTGATAGTGTTGTAAATGAGGAAACGATAATCCTTATTGAGTCAATGAAGATGGAACTCGAGATTAAAGCTCAGTCAGCTGGCAAGATAACCTATCTGGTTGATTCAGGAGCAAGCATTGAAGCAGGGCAAGCACTTGCAAATATTAATTAAGGCATGGTTTCTATGAGATATTCAAGTAAAAAAATCTTCACTTTAATCGTTCTTTCAGTAATACTGTGCGGACTATTTCTGTTTTTTTTAGACAACTTACTTTTCGCAGCGAAAGAACCTCATGTTACCTCTGTAAATTCCAATGATGAAATATCTATAGAGTTGTCTTTGAAAAATATAATAAAAACATCAGGCATTTATGCCTTCATTTACGATGAAGATCGGGTAGTATTTCGTGGTGGAGAGGTGATAGTTTACGGCTGGCACAAGCTTATAATGCTTATTATAGGAGGCATTTTGCTCTACTTTGGTGCGGTTAAGAAATTTGAACCGCTTCTTTTAGTGCCGATAGGTTTTGGAACAGTATTAGTTAATATTCCATATGCCGGGATGGGGGATGAAGGTGGATTTCTCAAAATGATATATGATTTTGGCATTGGTAATGAGTTTTTCCCACTTATTATATTTATGGGCGTTGGCGCACTAACTGATTTCGGTCCATTAATAGCTAATCCAAGGACAGCTCTTTTGGGTGCAGCCGCTCAATTTGGTGTTTTTGGCACTCTTCTTGGCGCCATTGCCTTAAATGCTGTGCCTGGAATCTCATATACTCTACAAGAGGCTTGCGCTATTTCTATCATAGGTGGAGCGGATGGTCCTACTTCTATTTATCTTTCTGCCAAATTGGCACCTGACCTTATGGGTTCGATAGCAATCGCCGCATATTCTTATATGGCTCTCGTTCCGCTTATCCAACCACCAATAATGCGAGCATTGACAACCCCCGAAGAACGTCAGATACGTATGAAACAATTGCGACCTGTGAGCAAAACGGAGAAAATTATCTTCCCATTATTGTTGCTTATTATAACATTTTTGCTTTTACCTACTGCAGCGCCACTGATAGGTAGCATAGCATTTGGTAATTTTGTCAGGGAGATTGGGGTTATTGACCGATTGAATAAAACCTTACAGAATGAATTGCTTAATATAGTTACAATTTTTCTTGGTCTCGGAATAGGCACCCAGATGGTTGCATATAAGTTCATTCAACCTGAAACATTAGGCATAGTAGTTCTTGGTTTGATTGCATTTAGTTTTGGCACTGCATCTGGTGTCGCTATCGCAAAAGTTATGAATATATTTATCAAAGATAAAATTAACCCGCTCATCGGTTCTGCAGGCGTATCTGCAGTTCCCATGTCTGCACGCGTTTCTAATAAGCTCGGATTAGAAGCAGATTCAAGCAATTTTCTCATAATGCATGCTATGGGTCCCAATGTGGCAGGCGTTATAGGAACTGCTGTTGCTGCAGGGGTTATGATAGCTGTTTTTGGAAAATAGTACTAAAAGTTCACAACTAACTTTTTCTCAAAATCAGCGATAAATTTGCTTAAATGTCGTGGTGAACATCTTAAGTCATTACTGATAAATCACCTTCTTGACAAGCGTATGATCATTCTTAGGCCAAAGTCTTAGAAAATAGATAAATTATCAACTTTTTATTTTAGTTTATAGCTGAATTTAGGTTCAATAAACTAAAATATACTTACTACTTTTTAGGTAGTTAACATTTAAAATCACAGGAGGAGTGAAGTGAAACGCATTATACTTTTTCTAGCAGTTTTGATACTGCCTTTAATGCTATCAGGGATAGCAGAAGCCAAGAAGGTTTTTTTGAAATGGGGGGCGACAAGTGTTCGTTCGGGTTTGTATGCTAATACAGTTTCAATGGCAGGAATAGTTAACAAGGCATATCCTGGTGAGATTGAGATTACGGTAGTTGAGACAGGCGGATTTACTGAGAATCTTGTAAGGATTCAGAAGAGATCCATCCATTTAGGACCTGCAGATGCTGCTGCTGGATATGCAAACTATGAAGGCATCATTGATTATAAGGGTAAGCAGAACAAAGATTTAAGGGCATTATGGGGCGGATATATAACCCCGATTCATATAGTATCCACCAAAAAAAGTGGAGCAGACACCCTGCAGAAATTCAATGGACTTCCTTTTGCAATGAATCCTGGCACTACATCGGGCAGAGCAATTGAGATGTTTTTTGATGCAAATGGCATCAAGCCTGATTATAAAATGATGGGAATTGGAGCAAGCGTGGATGCTCTAAAGTCTGGTGTTGCAAAGGGGTGGTTCAAAGCAGGATTCAAGGATTCAGCCATACTTGACCTTGAAGCATCAATGGACGTTAATGTAATTCCTATAGACAAAAAGTGGATAGATAAAACGAATGAAAAGTTTCCTGGGCAAGCTAAAAGCATGATGATACCAGCAAACATTTTCAAAGCTGTAAAGAAAGATCAGCTAAGTTTTGCATATGTAGTATCAGATTTTATACACAAAGATGTGCCTGAAGATGTTGTATATAAGATAGTCAAAGCGGTGTATGAAAAAAGGAAAGATCTTGTTGGTTCATTGGCTACGCTGAGAGAGGGTGGTTTTGATGACCTATATGGCAATGCGGAGAAATATATACATGTGCCATTGCATCCTGGGGCAGTAAAATTTTATCAAGAAGTATTAAAGGTAAAAGTTCCAGATAGACTTTTACCTCCTGAGATGAAGAAGAAATAGGTGAGGAGGGAGAAAATATGAAATATTTAAAAAACAATGTTTTTCTTATGATATTTATGTTTTGTTTCATCTTCCCAACAGCAGTAATGGCTCAAGGCATATCAGTGGAAATCACTCCATCAAGTGGTGTGCCAGAAACAGCTATAAAAATCAGCGGTAAAGGATTTGCATCAAATGAAGAGATAGACATCTTATTGACGCTTGAAGAAGGTATGAAGATAGGACTTGGAACTGAAAAGGTTGATATAATCACTTCAGATGCAACAGGAGCATTCACAGCCAATACAGCAATTCCAAGAATGGCTAAGCCCGGACAGTATAAGATTGAGATTATAGGTAATAAAGGAAGTCAAACAGTTGCAACCCTTGAAGTAACAGCTAAGAAATAGATTATAGAGACGGCTACAGCTAAATAAAATTAATTCAATAGAGGATAGCTTCAATGAGGAGATTAAGCGGATTTTGGAAAGCATTAACAGGTATAATAGCAGGGGTATGGGGGTTATTTATAATATACACCTCATTAACAGTAGCCCTACATCCCCTGCTTCAAGGGGGTATATCACTTAGTTTTGGATTAGTACTTGTATTTTTGGCATATCCTCTGACCAAAAAGATCCTTTCTCAGGAATATAAAGGGCATTCAGGATTACTGAAATTATTAGTATTCGGCTCTAAAACAGCTCCTTCGCTACTCGATATAGTCCTGATATTAGTGAGTTTAGTTCCATGTTTTTACATAATGATATACTGGGAGCAAATAGTTCGCAATCCTGGTGAATATGAGACATATCAACTCATACTTGGTGCTGTATTGACAATCTGCCTACTTGAAGGCACAAGAAGGTCTTTAGGAGTAGTCATACCTCTTGTAGTCATTGGTTTTGTATTATATGCCCTTTATGGCACCATAATGCCTGGTCCTTTTGGACATGCAGGATTCACCTTTGAAGAACTATTATACCAGCTCTATTTAATGACAGAAGGGATATGGGGACTGCTTACAGATATGACAAGCAGGATTATAGCCCCGTTTGTCATATTTGGGCCTATTTTATTTGCAACAGGAGTTGGAAAAGTCTTTATGGATATAGCACAGGCTTGGGGAGGCAGGGTAAGGGGAGGACCTGGTCATGTTTCAGTTATCTCGAGCTCATTTTTTGGTATGTTATCAGGTTCTTCAGTAGCGAATGTAGCAACCACTGGAGCTTTCACTATACCTACCATGAAAAGACTAGGCTTTCCCCGTGAACTTGCTGCAGGAGTTGAGGCATCAGCATCATCAGGTGGACAGATAATGCCTCCTATAATGGGTGCGGGATGCTTCATTATGGCTGAATTTTTAAACATTCCTTATACACATATAATGATAGCAGGGATAATTCCTGCTATCATCTATTTTGTAGGAATCTCTGCAGGAGTTTGGATAGAGGCAGGAAGATATGGCATGGGTAAGCTCCCAAAGGAATTGATACCATCTCTTAAGGAAGTATTGAGGCTGAGGGTATTTCTAAACTTTATACTTCCAATCGGGACATTAACAGCCCTATTATTCTCATTTTTCCCACCACAGGTATGTGCAGTCTGGGCATTGCTAATATCAATAACCACCTTTCTCATAATTGGTGGACCTTTCACACCAAAAGAAATTTGGCAGCGAGTTAAGACAATCTGGGGAGGTTACTTAGATGGCATAATGACAGCCCTTGCATGGCTAATGGTCATGATGAGCTGTGTTCAGGTAGCAGTTACTGTAATTTCCCTTACAGGATTTGGTGTGAAGGTATCAGAAATAATAATAGGACTTTCAGGGCATAATATCTGGCTTGCCCTAATAGCAGCGATGTTGACAGCAATAATACTTGGCATGGGAATGACAACAACTGCTGCATATGTAATAGCAGCAGCGGTATTAGTACCTGCTATGGAAGGAATGGGACTTGATCCACTTGCAAGCCATCTATTCATATTCTACTTTGCGATTAAATCTGGACTAACTCCGCCAGTATGCATAGCGGTATTTACAGCAACGGCTATATCAGGAGGTAGCTGGCTTAAAGCAGCATGGGATTCTATGAGACTGGGAATAGGTGGATATATAATGCCATTTTATTTTCTTTTTGTCCCTGCATTTTTGATGAAAGGTAGTTTTTTTGACATAGCCTTTTTGTTTGTGGGTGCAGTGATAGCCATGTTTGCAATAGAAGCTGGACTGATGGGTTTTCTGACAAAACCATCCACACTACTTGAGAGGATCCTGTATTTAATAGGAGGATTAGTAATGATGGGACCTGGTTATTACACTTTTATAGGGATAGGGATTTTCGCACTTGGCTATTTATGCGAAAGGTTTAGCCCGCCCATACCAATACTTGGCAGAAGACCAGATCATATTGTGCTTAAAAAACCCGTAATTACATAACTTTTTATACAAAAGCGTCTCTCTGTTGGATTTACACAAGTAGGGATGGGTTCAAACCCATCCCTATGCCCTTAGCTATATCACTTAAAACATAACTAAATAGTGTCTGTTTATAAACTCTAACCTTTTGTCATTCCGCACTTGCCTGCCCTCGAAGTCCTCAATCGGGGGATGCGGAATCCAGACGCTGTTCCCACGAAACTTGTCCCCGAAGTTCCCTCTATTACCGCTATTTTTGGACTAGCAAAAAATTCTTGCAACTAATTAAGGAATAAACATAAAATACTAAACTATGAAAATTGGTTTAATAGGTGGAAGCGGACTCTATAAGATTGATGGATTTAATCTCATAGAGTCCGCTTCCTTATCCACGCCTTTTGGCTTTCCCTCATCATCATATCAAATAGGCATAATTCATGGCATTGAAGTAGTATTCCTTGCAAGGCATGGGAAATCTCACAATCTCCCTCCGCATAAAGTTAATTATAGAGCAAATATATGGGGGTTTAAATCTCTCGGCATAGAGAGAATAATATCTGTGAATGCTGTGGGAGGCATCAACAGATTATTAAGCCCTGGTGATATTCTGATAGCTGATCAGATAATAGATTTTACATTTGGGTCTCGAGAGTCAACCTTTTATGAACATGATAAAGTAGTGCATGTTGATTTCACATACCCGTATTGCACCGAAATGCGTCATTATCTTTATGAATCAACAAAAAAAGCAGGGATTAATGCAATAAACAAAGGCACATATGTTTGTGTAAATGGTCCAAGACTTGAGACTGCCAAAGAGATAAAATTTTTTGATTCTATAGGCGGTGATATTGTTGGAATGACTGCTATGCCTGAAGCTATCCTTTCAAGAGAGCTTGAAATCTGTTTTGCTTCTCTTTGTGTGGTTACAAACTATGCTGCTGGTATTTCAAGCTCTAAGCTGACCACCTCTGAAGTCGTAGCAGTTATGAAAACCTCTATAGATAGGATAAAATTTATCATAAATGAAGCTATTAAATTATTCTCAGACACTAAAACATGCATTTGTAAAGATACCTTGAAGGATGCTGAATTATAAAAACATCTCAAAAGTTATAGCTACCGTATTTTTTATCGGTTATGTCCATTTTGCTCATGGTACATGTGGAAGTATTGCAGCTTTTCTTTTTGTTTTAATAGTTAAGCCTAGCAACTTCTCACTCGCTATTATAATAATAATCTCCTTTGTCGCTGGGGTTATAAGTTCTCATATTGCTGAGAAAGAATTTGGGATAAAAGATAGCCCAAAGATTGTTATAGATGAATTTGTAGGATATCTCGTATCAATTGCTTTTCTTCCCCTTACATTAGGTTATTTAATTTCAGCCTTTTTTTTATTCCGATTTTTCGATATACTAAAACCAATACCTATAATAAATATCCAACGGCGATTTCATGGCGGTATGGGCATTATGCTCGATGATATTGCAGCAGGAATATTTACTAATGTGATTTTGCAGGTCTGGAGGATATTATGAGATGCTTTATAGCTATTGACCTGCCGATAGAAATCAAGATAAAAATAGGGCATGTTATTAATTTGTCATCACCCTTGTCCGGAGATATTAAATGGGTGCCTTATGAAAATATTCACTTAACCTTAAAATTTCTTGGAGAAGTTGATGATATTCTCCTAAAAGAGATAGAGCAAAGGCTTAAGATTATCTGCCTAAGTCATAAGCCCTTTTCTATTACTGTGAAGGGGGTGGGGGCTTTCCCTAACGAAAAAAAACCTAATGTTTTATGGATTGGGGTAGATAATGCTGGTAGTTTAAAAAACCTTTATCAGGATATTGAAAACTCTGTCTCAGAACTTGGGTTTGAGAGAGAAAACCGCAAACATTCTCCCCATCTTACGATAGGTAGGATAAAAAACAAAAAAGATGTTTTACAGGTAATGAATACCCTTAATGAATTCAAGGAGAAATTATTTGGTTTTGCTGAAATATCAGAAGTGCATTTAATGAGAAGCATTTTACATTCAACAGGGGCAGAATATTCGAAGATATCAAGTTTTAGGTTAGGCAGAAAATAATTAAAATAATATTCATAGCATGGAGGAAATGATGAATAAGGATAAAATGAAAGCCCTTGAATCAGCCATATCTCAGCTCGAGAAGAGTTTTGGCAAGGGCACTGTGATGAGACTTGGAGCTGCAGATATGAGCGAAGGAACTCAGGTGATACCTACAGGTTCTTTGACTCTCGATATAGCTACTGGCATAGGTGGATTCCCAAGAGGAAGGGTAGTGGAGATATTCGGTCCCGAATCCTCTGGAAAGACAACCCTCGCCCTTAATGCGATTGCACAGGCACAGAAGTTGGGTGGCATAGCTGCTTTTATAGATGCAGAACATGCACTCGATGTGAATTATGCCTCGAGATTAGGCGTGAAACTTGAAGAGCTTCTTGTCTCTCAACCCGATACAGGAGAGCAGGCATTGGAAATTGCAGAAGCCCTTGTCAGAAGTGGAGCAGTTGATATTATTGTAGTTGACTCAGTTGCTGCCCTCGTGCCTAAGGCAGAGATTGAGGGGGATATGGGAGATTCACTGCCAGGTCTTCAAGCAAGGCTTATGAGTCAGGCATTAAGGAAGTTGACTGCAGCAATCTCAAAATCAATGACCACAGTTATATTTATAAATCAAATAAGGATGAAAATTGGTGTTATGTTCGGTAATCCTGAGACTACGACTGGCGGCACTGCCCTTAAATTTTATTCATCTATGAGGCTCGATATCAGAAAGGTTGATAGCTTAAAAGAAGGACAGGATGTAATCGGCGGAAGGGTGAGGGTAAAGATTGTTAAAAATAAAGTGGCGCCGCCTTTTAGACAGGCAGAGTTTGATATATTTTTCAATGAGGGAATCTCAAGGCTTGGTGAAATCATTGATCTCGGGGTTGATAGAAATATAATAGAAAAAGCAGGCTCATGGTATAGTTACAAAGGTATTAAAATAGGACAGGGAAGGGATAATGTTAAAGAATATCTAAAGAATAACCCAGAGATTTCTTCGGAAATTGAACAAAAGATTTTAGAGGGTAATGGAAAGAAAATAATTGAAAAAGGAGGGATTTAATAATGGCAAGATTATTTTTTGGACTTCTGCTAACGGTCTTCGTGTTCGCATATGGATGCGTCTCTACCCCAGTTAGGTTTACAACTGATGAGATAAAAGGATTTCCAATAGAGATACAAGAGAAGATTATAAAGGGCGAGGTAGCTCTTGGGATGACTACACAGCAGGTTAGATATGCTTGGGGGTCGCCTAATTCTATAAGAACCCTTGAGCCTATGGATGGAAAGCAAAGAGAGGAGTGGATATACACGACAGCCGGTATATTTGAAAACAGGAGGCTTTTCTTCGTTGATGGCAAACTATTTTATGTAATACCTGATTCTGAAAGAACAACAAAACAGGAGTAAAAATGAAGATATCCGAAATCAGAAATGCCTTTTTAGAGTTTTTCAGATCAAAAGGACATGAGATAGTAAAGAGTTCTTCCCTTATTCCAAAACATGACCCGTCTTTGTATTTCACGACTGCAGGGATGGTTCAATTTAAAGAGGTTTTTTTGGGCAATGATATAAGGAGTTATACAAGGGCTGCAACAGCACAAAAATGTATGAGGGCTGGAGGCAAACATAGCGACCTTGAAAATGTTGGACATACCGCAAGACATCATACATTCTTTGAGATGCTTGGCAACTTCTCCTTCGGTGATTATTTTAAGAAAGATGCAATCTTATTTGCATGGGAATTGTTTATTGATTGGTTTAAGCTCCCACCTGAAAAGCTGTGGGTATCCGTTTTTGAGAAAGATGACGAGGCAGAGGAATTGTGGCAGAAGCTTACCGGCATACCAGCAAATAGAATTGTAAGGTTAGGAGAAAAAGATAATTTTTGGAGGATGGGAGATACAGGTCCATGCGGTCCTTGCTCTGAAATACTTATAGATCAGGGTGTAGATGCAGGCTGTGGGGAACCTGATTGCAAGATAGGCTGTGACTGCGACCGCTTTTTAGAGCTTTGGAATCTCGTCTTTATGCAGTATAACAGGGAAGAATCAGGAAATCTCGCGCCTTTACCCAAGCCGAGCATTGATACAGGCATGGGACTTGAGAGAATATCTGCTATATTGCAAGGCAAAAAAAGCAATTTTGAGATTGATGTTTTTGCCCCGATTATATCATCAATAGAATCCCTTGCTCATGTGAAATTCAAGACAAGTTCTGAGATAGATATATCAATAAGGGTCATCGCAGACCATATTAGAGCTATTACATTTCTTCTTGCAGAGGGACTTATGCCTTCAAATGAAGGAAGGGGTTATGTGCTTAGGCGCATCATAAGGAGGGCATCAAAACATGCTAAGACTCTAGGTCTTGAAGGTGCTGTTTTATATAAAATTATAGATGCAGTTATTGAATCAATGGGAGATGCATATCCTGAGATAGTCCGCGAAAGAGATAGAATAGCAAAATTGTTGATTTTTGAAGAAGATAGATTTTCAAGGACGCTCGAACAGGGCGTAAAGATCATTGATGAGATTATAGATGGGCTTAAAAAAAGGGGAAATAAGATTATACCCGGCTACGAAGTATTTAAGCTTTATGATACATTCGGCTTCCCTCTCGACCTTGCTAAAGACATAGCACTTGATAATCATATGCTTGTGGATGAAGATGGATTCAACAGAGAAATGGAAATGCAGAGAGAACGTGCAAGGGCTTCATGGGTTGGAGAAGATGAGGCTATTGCATCAATTTATAGAGAGCTTCAGTCAGAGATTGGAGAAACAGTATTCATAGGCTATGATTCTTTAGAATCGAAATCTACTGTAAAAGCTATGCTTAAAAATGGCAGGATAGCTTTAGAAGCACGAAAGGGGGATAAGGTTGAAATATTCCTCGATATTACCCCTTTTTATGGAGAATCAGGCGGACAGGTTGGTGATACTGGATACATGCTCGGAGACAATGTGGAGATAGAGATTTACGATACTAAAAAAGAAATTGACTTGCACAGCCACCTTGGGATAATCAAAGGGGGAATGCTTAAAGTTTGGGACAAGTTGAACTGCGTAGTTAATAGCGAAAAAAGACAAGCTATTGCAAGGCATCATACCGCTACTCATCTTTTGCATACTGCACTCAAGGAGGTTGCAGGCGAACATGTTAAGCAGGCAGGGTCTTTAGTCTCACCTGAAAGACTACGGTTTGATTTCGTCCACTTCCATTCGCTTGATAAAACCGAGATTAGAGAGATAGAAGATTTAGTAAATGACAAGATACTCAAGAATATAGCCGTTCAAACAGAAGTTACAGATATACAGAATGCTTTAAAATCAGGGGTTACAGCTCTTTTTGGTGAAAAATATGGTGAACAGGTACGGGTTATAAAAGTACCGGGGGTAAGTGCAGAATTATGCGGCGGCACTCACTGCAAGGCAACAGGAGATATAGGACTCTTCATAATTGCATCTGAGAGCAGCATTGCCTCTGGCATTAGAAGAATAGAGGCTTTAACAGGTGTTTCTGCCTTAAATCATCTCAGAAACCTCAGCGATGAATTGAACAATATCGGTAATGTTTTGAAGACTGATAAGCCTTATGAGAGAGTTGAAAAACTTATCTCAGAACTTAGGGAGAAAGACAAAGAAATAGAATCCTTTAAAGCAAAGATTGCATCCGATATCTCATTGGCTATCCTTGAAAAAGCCAAAGACATTAGCGGGGTCAAGGTGATTTCATATAAAGCCGATAATCTCGAGCAGAGAGACTTAAGAATGCTTGCTGACAATGTAAGGGACAGGCTCGGCTCAGGTGTAATTGTTTTGGCATCACAGAAAAACTCTCAGGTCTCCATGGTGGCTATGGTTACAAAAGACCTTACCAAAACCTATAATGCTGGTCAAATCCTTAAAGAGCTTGCTCAGATGGCAGGTGGAAAGGGTGGAGGCAAGGCAGACATGGCTCAAGGCGGCATAGCAAAACTTGAAGAACCTTCTATACTTGACAGAGCACTCGAATCAGTATATGATTTGATAAAGAATAAAAGGGGTTAATTAGTTTTAGCAGTTTGCTGCCATCAAGCCGACTAATAGGCAAAAAAGTGATAAAATATTTACTTGGATGATTACAACAAAGGAGGTGTTTATGTTCGATCTTATAAGAAATATTCTTCTGGCAGGTCTCGGCGCCCAGGAAAAAATCAAAGAATCTATTGATGAACTTGTAAAAAGAGGTGAACTTAGCGAGTCTCAGGGCGCTAAGATAATTAAGGAATGGACTGAAAAGGCTGACCGCAGCACAACTGATCTCAGAAGTGATATATCCGATATAATTACCAAAACCCTTGAAAAGATGAATATACCTACTAAGGAGGAGATAGAAAATCTGAAAAAGAAGGTGGACGGACTTTCTGCAAGGATAGAGTTGCTTGAGAAATCACAAAAAGAAAGCATCCAGAGTTAAACAGGTTAATCTGTGGAAATAAGTAATCTCACAAGAAAATTTAAATCAGCAAAAAGACTTCAGCAGATTATCAATGTTTTTCTAAAATATGGTTTTGGGCAGGTTATAGACCAAATACAACTTGGCAGATACATTCCTTTTAAAAAGAGATTGCAGTCATTTGGTATGTGGCCTGCCCTTAAAGGTCCTACAGTCCCAGAAAGGCTTCGATTGGCTTTTTCTGAATTAGGACCCTCGTTTATTAAATTAGCACAGCTTCTTTCATCACGCCCAGATCTTATTACCTCAGAGTATGCCAATGAATTCAAGAAACTTCAGGATGAAGTGCCTCCTTTTGATTTTCAGAATGCTAAAAAAATTATCGAAGAGGAAATAGGAAAGCCTCTTCAAAGCATATTCCTTGATTTTACTAATATTCCTATTGCTGCAGCATCTATTGCTCAGGTTCATAAAGCTGTTTTGCTTGATGGTAGTTCCGTAGTTATAAAGGTTCAGAGACCAGAGATAAAAGAGATTATTGAGTCTGATCTAAACATATTAAATACAATTGCCCGCCTTCTTTTAAAATATATTCCTGAAAGCAGGTTTTTTAATCCCATAGGCATCGTTGAAGAATTTTCTAAAACGATCGTAAAAGAACTCGATTTTCTTATGGAATCAAGAAATTGCATGAGAATGAGGAATGATTTCCAGAACAATCCTAATGTCTATATTCCAAAGATCTATCCTAAATATACCACTGAAAAAGTGCTTGTAATGGAGAGGATAGAGGGGGTGAGGATTGACGATATTGAGGCTATAGATGCAATGAAGCTTGATAGGAAAAGGCTCGCTAAAATAGGCATTGACGCATATTTTAGACAGATACTCGAAAAAGGTTTTTTTCATGCTGACCCTCATCCAGGAAACATATTAGTAAGACATGATGGGGTCATCTGTTTTCTGGATTTTGGGATTGTAGGCAGGGTCTCGGATGAACTTAAGGAGATGATGGCAAATACATTCATGGCTATAATGGAGAGGGATTTTGATCATCTGATTGACCAATATGTTGAATTAGGCATAGTGCCTGAAGATATTGATATTGAATCCTTTAGGAGGGAGTTCAAAACAGACATTAGAGATCTTCTAGAACCCCTTTATGGATTAAAACTCCAGCAGATAAATTTCACTCAGTATGTTGAGACTCTTATACGGCTTGCAACAAAGTATAATCTAAAGATTCCTTCTGATCTGCTTTTGATAAATAAAACCCTATTGATACTTGAGAATTTAGCACGACAGCTTAACCCTGACCTTGATTTTATTGCTGAAGCCGAGCCATATGCATCAAAAATAGTCATGAAACAGGTAAGTCCTTCGAGGCTTTTTGAAAAAGCAAAAAAGAATGTAATAGATATAGGGGACTTTGTATTCTTTTTACCTAAAAACATGACAAAGCTTTTAAAAAAGGCGATTAAAGATGATATACAGGTAAAGATGTTTCATGTCAATCTTCCTGATTTTATAAAGGATATGGACAAGGCGAGCAATCGAATAGCCTTTGCGATGGTTGTAAGTTCTATCATTCTTAGTTCTGCCATAATGCACGCTGCAGGGGTTGAACCGAGAATATTTGGTTTTTCATTTTTTGGGCTAATCTCTTTTGCGTTTGCCTTTCTGCTGGGCGTATGGCTCATAATCTCCATAATTAGATCTGGAAGACTTTGAAAAACAATTATATAATCATTGGCAGCAAGAGAGACAATCATCGGGGCTTTCAAGGTGCTACAAATAATAATCAGGGATTTCATGAGTGAAATCCCTGATTATATAAAATTTCAAAATATTACTGCTATTTTATTCTAGAATGAAACTTTGTAGATTTGACTGTGTTTTTCATTAACATTAGTAATTACCATAGATCCTACGCCGCATGGAACTGGGGTAATAGTATACCAGCAATCTCTTTTGCAGCATCAAAATCTATATCGCTTTTGAATATAATCATCAATCAATTACGCATTCTGCATTTCACATGCCATGATGGTATGTTTGCACAGCACGGAAGTCGTAATCGAGCCTACACCTCCGGGAACCGGGCTGATTTTGCTTACAATGGGTTCAACCTGAGCAAAATCCACATCGCCGCAGTATTTTCCGGGATTGTCTGGGTCAGGGTTGATGCCCACATCAATAACCGTCTGTCCTGCTTTGAAGAAATTGCCTTTGAGCATTTTTGCCTTGCCAACTGCCGCAATCACGATTTCTCCGTCCTGACACACTCCGGGCAGATTTTCTGTCCGGGAATGGCAAATTGTCACTGTGCCGTTTTCCCGCAGCAGAAGCATTGCCAGAGGTTTGCCTACAACCAGAGAGCGTCCTACAACCACACATTTTTTGCCATTGATCGGAATATTATAAAAATGGAGCATTTCCATGCACGCGCTGGGGGTGCAGGGGGGAAATCCAGTGGGATCATCGGTAAAAACTTTTGCCGCGCCGCTGGAGGTGAGGCAGTCCACATCTTTTTCAACTGGAATCAGGGTTCTGATTTTACGCTCATTGAGATGTTTGGGCAGAGGCGAAAACATCAGTATGCCATTCACATCTTTTTTCGCTCCGATTTCAGTCACTGCTTTTTCAAAAGCCGCCTGATCTATGGTTTCTGGATATTCAAATACCTCACAGTCCATACCCACGCTTGTACAGGTCTTTTTTGCACCACCTTCATAAAACAGATCATCCGGACGCGCGCCCACACGGATAATACCGAGTTTCGGGGTTGTTCCTTTAGCTTTCAGCGCCTCAACTCGTTTGATCATATCTTCTTTCATTGCATCTGCAACCGGTTTTGCTTTTAGAACTTCAGCCATTATAAGTGTACCTCCTAATTATTTTGAAAGTTTGGAAATAACCAGATTCAAAGTTTCATCCGCAATTTTACAACCATCACTAACCAGACGATCCATTTCTTCTTTGGTGGATCTGACAAAATTCTGGTCTTTGATGGTGTTGAGGTTGATAATAACATTCAGTTTGCCGGAAATCAGCGCGGCTTTCATAAACACTACGCCGCAGCCCACATCAGAAATAGCAAGCATGGTTCCGATCTGTCCCATGCGCTGATGAATTTTGATGCCTTCATAAGCCTTGCGCATAATATCCATTGGTACGGAGCATGCTATTTTGGAGCACTCCTCCATGGTTTCTTCCTTGAATTTGATTTCTTCCGGTGTGCTTTTAGGAAGACCGTAGGCTTTGGATAAAGGCTCGAACACTTCAGCATCTTTGTCTACTAGTGTTTCCAGTTCGGAAATAACTTTGCAACCTTTTTCAAGCAGGTCTTTGACCTCAGGCTCCACATCCGCATATTTTTTCTTACCGAGCGTGAGATTGCCGACCATGTTGGAAAGCGCCATGCCGATTGCGCCGCCCATTGCTGCTGCTCCGCCGCCGCCCGGAACCGGGGCTTTGGATGCCAATACTTCGATAAAGTCCTTGCAGGATTTGTCAACCATTGATGCCATGCTTAAGTTTCCCTCCTTATTGGTTGTTGATTAAAAAGCCTTGCAAATAAGCATTCTATAAGATATATTTTTATTCTAATCTTCTCAATCCTTCCTTTTAATCAGTTCGAGCATCTCATCCCTTGTGCTCTGCTTACTTCTGAATATTCCCCTCACTGCAGAGGTTACTGTTTTTGAACCCGGTTTTTTAATGCCTCTCATGCTCATGCACAGATGTTCAGCGTCAATAATTACCATGCAACCTTTTGGTTTAAGTCGTTGAGAGATAATATCTGCTAATTGAGAGGTCAATCTCTCCTGCACCTGTGGCCTCTTGGCAAGGAGTTCTAAAGCCTTTACAAGCTCGCTTATTCCAACAATCTTACCGTTTGGTATATATGCAATATGGGCTTTGCCAAAAAAAGGTAGTAAGTGATGTTCGCATATAGAATAAAATGGGATATCTTTCAGCAGAACCATTTCATCATGGGTTTCACCCTCGATTGGTTTGAGCAAATCCTCATCAGGGGTTTTAAGACCTGAAAATATTTCAGCATACATTCTGGAAACGCGTTCAGGTGTATCTTTAATGCCTGGTCTTGCTATATTCTCGCCAATACCATCTAATATTAAAGCCACACCTTTTTCAATTTTTTTAAGATCCATTTTTTGTTATTATTCTTCTATCTGTAATGATTTTATCCATTTTAATATCATGTGATTCTGCAGGAACTGAAGCCACAATCTGTTCCTCATATGCAAGAGCTATAGCAGGAGAGGATTTTTCGTTGAGCAATTTATCATAAAAACCTTTACCATAGCCAAGCCTGTTACAATGTTCATCAAAAGCTACACCAGGAACGATAATTAAATCAAGATCATTTATTTGCAAAATTCTATCACTTGGAAGAAATGGTTCGGGTATATTTTGATAGCCAGCATGAAGCTCACTTAAATCCTTTATCTCATAAATATCAAGCTGAAAAGACTCACTATTAACCTTAGGAAGGACAACAGTTTTATTGATTGAGATACAGTCTTTTATCAATGCAAATGTATCAACTTCGCTTTTATATGAGGCATAAAAAAGAACCTTGTTGGCTCTTTTAAATTCGGGCAGCATAAGTAGAGAATTTCTTATAGAGTTATCTTTTGTCTTTTTTTCTTCTTCTCTAATAGAGTCTCTTTGCTTGAGAACCTGCTTTCTAATTTCACGCTTGTTCATTTAGGATATATATTGCTGCAGTTTCCTTTTTATCTCCTGCACTTCATTTACCATCTCAGGAGCCCTATCAAATGGGGAAATACCACTAATATCAGCATCCATAACCGATTGATTAAATTTCAAGGCTCCTAAAAGATTCATACCTTTTATATTGTCTCGGAGAAATGCTATATCAGCATCATTTCTGACTTTGTTTGCTACTACGAAGACCTCTTTAACTCCAAGACCTTTAGCCAGATCCTTAACTGTATTAGCAGTTTGAACGCTTCTTTGTCCTGGCTCCACTACAACTATAAACGCATCAACACCTTCTGCTGTGCCCCTTGTAAGATGTTCAATGCCAGCTTCCATATCTACTATTACTACTTCATCTCTCTCCACTACAAGGTGTTTAAGTAGTCTTCTTAAAAGGGCGCTTTCCGGACAGTAACATCCTGATGCTGCTACTTTAGCTTTGCCCATTACGAGTAAGGTAATACCATTAGTTTTATAGCCAATACCTTCAGGGATATCATCAACCTTTGGGTTCAGCCTGAACATGCCTCCGGTAGTTCCGGGCTTGACACCTGTCCTTTCCTCAATGAGTTGAGACATCTCTGCAAGAGGTCTAATAGTTCCGATATCGGAGGCTTTCACTCCCAATGCTTGAGCAAGATTAGCATCAGGGTCAGCATCAACGGCTATTACCTTTTTGCCCTCAGAAGCAAATAAATAGCTCAATATAGCAGAAAGAGTAGTTTTACCTACTCCGCCTTTACCTGTTATTGCGATTTTCATAAAATGAAGTATAACATATTTAATTTAATTTATAGAAAGAAAACTGAAAAATCATATCTATAAAATTTTCACCTACAGCCATAGGAATATAATACAATTTTCTATGCCAAATTATTCTCTTAATTTTTGATTATCAAACCCTCATTAAAATATCACTGTTAATATTATTTAAATCCTGAACTCCTGTTAAAAGCATCGCATGTTTAAGTTCATCTTTTATTTTATTTAATATAGTTCTCACTCCTTCTTTCCTGCCTCCGAATGCTCCTATTATGAGAGGTCTGCCAAGAAGAACAATATCAGCTCCCAATGCAAGAAGTTTTAAAACATCTGCTCCACTTCTAACACCGCCATCTGCAATAATTGTTACCTTACCCTTCAGATGAGTTGCTATCTCCGGCAGAACAGCAGCAGCGCCAGGGGTATAATCAAGGATTCTACCTCCATGATTAGAGATTACTATTGCTGAAACTCCACAATCAGCTGCAATAACAGCTTCAGAGAGAGTCATAATCCCTTTTACTATAAAAGGTAATTCCGTTGAAGCTATTATCGCTTCAAGCTCTTTGGGAGTTTTTGTCTCTACTGGCTGCCCTTTCATTGCCATGATAATTAAGCCCGCTGCATCAATATCTACACCCACAGCTACTGCGCCAGCATCTTCTGCAAGACGGATGCGTTTAATAATTTCATCATTAAGTCGCGGCTTTATAATTGCGATACCTTTTCCATTATTTTTTCTGATAGCATTTAGTCCGCTCTCATAAAAAGTTGGGTCTGCCCCATCACCACACATTCCGAGAGTATCAGCGAGTAATGAGCCTGAGATTATATCCTCAATAAATTCAGCTTCGGTTAATTGACCTCCCATATTGTATGAAGCTCCTGTCATCGGAGCTGATAAAACTGGGAAACTTAGTTGTTGATTGAAAAAAAACTTAAAAGTAGAGGGATTTTTAACATTATGAATAGTCCGCATATTAAGCTTGTATTTTGCTAATGCCTCAAGGTTTGCTCTGAAAGAATTTCCCGTCCCTATTCCACCCATGCCGGGAACCTCACCTGCACAAGTTCTGCCTTCGCAAACAGGGCATACTCTACAAAATCCTACAAGTTTTTCACGAGCAATTTTTCTGAGTTCTTTGATATCCATATAAAAACTCCTTTAATAAAATAACAGGTGAATGTCTAATAAGATAGACTAATAGAATTGTTCATTTGTCGTCAATATAAATGACCACGGAATTATGGAATTGACTTTCCCCCCTTTATTAAGCTAAATTATATCTTTAATTATTTTGGAGGTTCATATAAATGTATGCTCTTATAGAGGCTGCGGGTAAACAGATAAAGGTTTCTTCAGGTGATCAAATAAAGATTGACAATATTCAGGGAGAAATAAATTCTGAGATAATGCTTAACAAAGTTCTAATGATTTCAGATGAAGAAAAAACAATTTATGGAAGACCATATATAGAAGGTGCTGCAGTTAAAGCTGAGATAATAAAACAAGGCAAGATGCCAAAGGTCATGGTTTTCGGTCCTGCACCTAAGAAGGCTTGCAAAAGGCTTAAAGGACATAGGCAGCCTTTTAAGGTTTTAAAGATTAAGGAAATAATTGGAGGCTAATAATGGCACATAAAAAAGGGGTTGGCAGTTCAAAAAACGGTAGAGACAGTGCCTCACAAAGACTTGGTGTAAAGAGGTTTGGAGGTCAGTCTGTAAGAGCTGGCAATATACTTGTCCGCCAGCGTGGCACAAAGTTTCATCCTGGCACTAATGTAGGCAAAGGCTCTGATGACACTCTTTTTGCGCTTATTGATGGTGTGGTAAAGTTTGAAAGGAAGGATAAGACACGCACTAAAATTAGCGTTTATCCAATGACTGTTGAAATTCAAGCAGTTCCTATAAATTAATATAAAATTCATAAAGAAGGCAGCTTAAGAATAAAAGCTGCCTTCTTTATTTATAATTATTAATCAAAGCAGCTTTTATCACTCATCTCATCGAAAAATGATAAAAAAACTTCAATTCAATTATAATTAATTTATATATTTATAAATTCTGATTCTTTTAATATATAATAATTACTGACTAACTGGGGACAGACTACTTTATTTGATTCTCTAATTAGTATCTATTTATAAAGTTGGATTCGGAGTCATTCCTGTAAGCCAGTACTAGTGGGCGTCGGGAATCCTTTTGTAACAACTCCTAACCTCCCTTGTTAAGGGGGAAATCGGAAAGATTCCAGACAAGCGTTCGACTGAGCTCATACCGAAGTATAAAATGATAAAAAACTATAGTTTATAGACACTAATTATTAAGAGATTTAGATAGGAATAGCTGATAAAATCATGAAATTTATTGATTATGCTGAGATATATGTAAAAGCCGGTGACGGAGGTAGGGGCTGTGTCAGCTTTCGAAGGGAGAAGTTCGTTCCCAAAGGTGGTCCTGATGGTGGCGATGGAGGCAAAGGTGGCGACATAGTTTTAATAGCTACAAAGGAACTTAATACTTTACTTGATATTTCTCTTAGAAAGAATTATAGAGCAGAACGAGGAAGGCATGGCAAAGGCAAAAAAATGCATGGAGCCAGAGGAGAAGATGCTGTAATCTATGTTCCCGAAGGAACCATAATAAGGGATGAAAATGGAGAATTCTTAGCAGACCTTGATAAGGAAGGAGCTAAGTTTATCGCTGCAAAAGGAGGAAAGGGTGGACTTGGCAATTATCATTTTGTTACTTCAACGAATCAAGCCCCTAGATTTGCTCAACCTGGAATACCTGGCGAAGAAAAGAATCTTATCCTCGAACTAAAACTTCTTGCCGATGTTGGGCTTGTAGGTCTTCCTAACTCTGGCAAGTCAACTTTTATATCCGTTATCTCCTCAGCTAAACCTAAAATTGCTGACTATCCATTCACTACCCTGATTCCTAATCTTGGTGTTGTCAAGACTAATTATGGAACAAGCTTTGTTGTAGCTGATATACCTGGTATTATTGAGGGTGCGCATGCAGGTGCTGGTCTGGGGCTGCAATTCCTCCGTCATATTGAAAGAACATCTATCCTTCTTCATCTTGTGGACATCTCAGATCTCCAGCAGACAGACCCTGTGGATGATTTTGTAAAAATAAATAAAGAATTAGCATCATACTGTCGTGAACTTTCAAAAAAAACTCAGATAGTTGCAGGAACAAAGTTGGACCTTGCTTGTGATAGAAAGCGAATGAAGAGGCTAAAAAAATATTGTGAAAAAAAGGGATTCGTTTTTTTTGCAATATCTTCCGCAACCCTTGAAGGTATATCTGAACTCACGGCTTATCTTTCGGAACAGATCATTTATTCTAAAAAACTTAAACAATGCTAAACAAATTAGTAATTAAAATAGGCAGTAATATTCTTACAGATAAATCAGGCAACCTTAATTATAAAAGAATGCGTCTTATAGCAGAAGATGTTATAAATGCAAGAGATCTTGGTTATGAAGTTCTGATTGTTTCATCAGGAGCTATTGCCGCAGGAATGAAAAAACTGGGGCTTAAAGAGAAACCTCAAGAAATACAACTGAAACAGGCTGCTGCTGCTGTAGGTCAGTCATCTCTTATGAGGGCATATGAGAGGATTTTCAACCGTTTCTCTACAAAGGTTGGTCAAATTCTCCTTACCAGAAGCACCTTTTCGGAGCGAAGAAGGTATTTAAATGCAAAGAATACTATCTCGACCTTATTATCTTTTAAAGTGATTCCTATCATAAATGAGAATGACACGGTATCAACAGAAGAGATAAAGTTCGGCGATAATGATCAACTTGCAGCTTTAGTTGCAGGATTGATTAATGCTGAAAGGCTGATAATCCTATCAGATGTTGAAGGCCTTTACTCAGCCGATCCAAAGAAAAATCCTAATGCAAAAATGTTTAAGGTTGTAGAAGAAATAACTTCAGAACTTGAAGCGATGGCTGGGGGATCAGGAAGCATTGTTGGCACAGGCGGGATGTATTCTAAACTTCTTGCTGCTAAAAAGGCTACATCTCATGGAGTTAAGGTTAATATAGTCAGTGGAAGGAAAAAAGGACTGATTACCGCTACATTAGAAAATAAGGGCTATGGCACTGAATTCAAGCCACAGAATAACAAGATATCCTCCAAAAAGGGCTGGATAGCTTATGCCATAAAACCCACTGGGAGTTTAGTTTTAGATGAAGGTGCAATTGCAGCTATATTAAAATCAGGCAAGAGTCTTCTGCCTTCTGGCATAATAAAGGTTGAAGGATATTTTGATATTGGTGATGGTGTTAGTTGCATTGATATCAACGGCAATCGAATTGCGAAAGGGATAGTTAATTATTCATCTTTTGAGATAAACAAGATAAAAGGAAAAAAGACATCCGAGATTGAATCTACCCTTGGCTATAAATATTCTGATGAAGTTATCCACAGGGATAATCTTGCTATTATCCATTAATTCTTGCTGGTTGAAGACTATGCTTCCTTTCCTTTAGTAAAAAGTTTCATAACCCTATCCCGTTTTATATAATCTCTGTAATCATGGGATTCCGTGTCAAGCACGAGATGACTCCAAAAATATCTGTAATTATTTGCTTTAAATACTTTTCATATCAGGAGGTTTGAAAATGAAGACGATAGCATTTAATGGTAGTGCACGCAAAGATGGCAATACAGCCTATCTTCTTAAAACGGTCTTACATGAACTCGAAAATGAAGGTATAAATACAGAGATTGTCAATTTAGCAGGACAGCCGATTCAGGGATGTATAGCATGCTATAAATGCTTTTCTAACAAAAACCAAAGATGTGCAGTAGATAATGACATTATCAATGATTGCATTTCTAAGATGCTCAGCTCAAATGCTATCTTGCTTGGCTCTCCCACCTATTTTTCAAATGTATCGGCAAGTATGAAGGCATTGATTGAGAGAAGTGGTATGGTTGCAAGGGCAAACGGAGATATGTTTAAGAGAAAAATTGGTGCAGGTGTTGTCGCAGTCCGCCGAGCAGGAGCTTCACATGTATTTAGCTCTCTTAATTACTTCTTTTTGATAGGGCAGATGATAGTGCCGGGCTCAAGTTATTGGAACATAGCTATTGGCAGAGAACCTAATGATGTAAAAAATGATAATGAGGGGATACAAACAATGAAGACGCTTGGTCAAAATATAGCATGGCTGCTAAAAAAAATTCACTCATAAAATCAAAAGCTGTTGACCCATTTATCTGTTTTCTTTTTTAATGCAGTTTTTAAAATCCTTATAAACTGGCTACGGGGTATTGTTCTTGCTCCCATATTAATTAAGTGTTTTGTGACAACCTGACAATCAATAATTACAAAACCTTGAGACTTTAAATTTTCAACAATTTTTACAAAAGCTACTTTTGAAGCATTGCTCATCTTTGTAAACATTGATTCACCAAAAAATACCCCGCCTAAAGCCACTCCATATAATCCCCCCACTAATTCACCCTCATGCCAGCTTTCTACAGAATGTGCATATCCTAAATCATGAAGTTTTATATATGCAATGATCATTTCATCAGTAAGCCATGTCCCATAAGAACCCTTTCTTTGGATATGAGCACAATTATTTATTACTTCTTCGAATGCTCTATCTGTAGTAATTTTAAAAGAGCCTTTCTTAATTACTTGCTTCAGGCTTCGAGATATTTTCAATTCTTTAGGAAATAAGACAAGGCGAGGGTCTGGCGACCACCATAAGATAGGAGATGACTCTACATACCAAGGGAAAATGCCTTTAGAATAAGCTTCTAAAAGTCTTTCACTACTTAAATCGCCTCCGACTGCCAGAAGTCCATCTGCTTCCGCAAGTTGAGGTGGTGGGAATATTCGTCTGTCTGTCAATTGAAAAATAGCCATTTTAAGAAAAACAGAAGGGATATCTTAAAAAGAATGTTCTTTGCCTGGGAAAATACCTTCTTCAACTTCTTTTTTGTATTGCTTTAATACATTGAGTGAATCATTTTTCAAATTAGCATATCTTTTTGCGAATTTGGGTAAAAATCTCTCAAATAGCCCCAAGGCATCATACAATACGAGTATTTGCCCATCACAAAAAGATCCTGCACCTATGCCGATAGTAGGAATCGAGAGTTCTTCTGTTATCTTTTGGGCAAGTTCTGCTGGTATTGCCTCAAGCAAGAGAGAGAAAGCCCCTGCATCCTCTAGTATCTTTGCATCATCGATGAGCCTCTGAGCAGCCTCCTCAGTCTTGCCTTGAACTTTATAGCCGCCCATTCTGTGTATAGCATGAGGAGTCAGCCCGATATGTGCCATAACTGGAATCTCCGATTTCGTGAGGGCTTTTACTATTTCTGCTGTATCTCTGCCTCCTTCGAGTTTGACTGCCTGAGCCCCTCCTTCTTTAAGAAATCTGCCTCCGTTTCTAATGGCTTCTTCAATACTTATCTGGTAGGACATATAAGGCATATCACCCACTACCATAGCCCTTACAGATGCTCTTGAGACCATCTTTGTATGATAAATCATCTCATCCATAGTAACGGGAAGGGTATTTTCAAGTCCTTGAACAACCATCGCTAATGAGTCGCCCACTAAAATAGCATCTATCTCAGCTTCATCAACTATTTTAGCGAAAGGGAAATCATAAGCTGTAAGCATGGAAATCTTCTTTTTAGCTTGCTTCTTTTTAATAAAGTCTTGAATCGTTATTTTCATTTTTTGTTGGCCTTATAGCCTTCAGGTTTAATTGTAAATACTTACCACCGTCCCACTCATTAATTGTTGGGCAGAAGGCTGCATCAATGAATGTACTGCTCTCTACTATGTCTAAATAGTTTCCAAAATCAAATCCTATGCAGTCAAGCCCCCGACCATTCTGTTTAAGATACATTTTCAGATGGTTATTGCCGACAATTCTTGGGTTTATAGCTTCAAGGGTCTTAGCGCCAAATAAAGGCTCTTCATTCCCACACCCAAAGGGCTCTAATTTAGAGATTTCATTAACTAAATTGGCATTTATATCAGAAAGCTTTGTTGAAACATCAATGCTCATAGATGGTATTAGTTCATCTGCGTGAATACTTGTTAAAAATATCTCTGATATTTTAGCCCTTAAATTATCTATATTTGATGATTGTAAGCTCAAGCCAGCAGCTTGCTTGTGTCCTCCAAATGTGTTGAGTATAGCCTTGCATTTTTGAAGTGCTGCGTGAATGTTAAAAGGAGGGATACTTCGAGAAGAACCTTTTGCGATACCATTGTCTATTGATAGGACAAGAGTAGGACGATAATAACTCTCGGCAATCCTTGAAGCAACAATGCCTATGACGCCTATATGCCATCCTTCGGATGCAATGATTATTGCACCATCTTTTGTATTCATCTCTTTAATTTTCTGCAAAGCCTCATTATACACAGCCTCTTCAATCTGTTGTCTTTTGACATTAAGATTATTGAGCCAAACAGCTAATCCCTCGGCTTCAGCCTCGGATTTGGTAGTCAAAAGTCTAACGACATCATTGGCATCATCTATTCTTCCAGCAGCATTGATTCTCGGTATAAGTATAAAGTTCAAAAAAGAGGGTTTAAAGAAATCAGGCTTTATGCCAGCAGCAGATTTTAACATTTTGATGCCAACCCTTTTACCTGACTGAACTAAGTTGATTCCCTCCTTGATAAAGATTCTGTTGTCACCCTGAAGGGGAACAACATCTGCAGAAGTTCCTAAAGCTGCAAGATCTAATAATTCATACATATCATCAATATTGCCTAAAATTGCCTGTATTACTTTAAAAGCTACACCTGCACCAGATAAGAAATGCTGGGCAGATGAGCATGGACTTACCTTTGGATTAACAATGGCTACTGCCTCAGGCAGTATTGTAGTCTCATCTATATCAGAATTTTTTAAAGGCTCATGATGGTCAGTAATGATCACATCAATGCCATATCTCCGTGCCTTTGAAGTTGCCTCAAAGGAAGTTATCCCAGAATCTACTGTTATAATTAGCTTTGCACCGATTGATATAGCTTTATTTACACCTGAAATCCCAAAACCGTAGCCGTCTGAAAGTCTATTAGGAATGTAATATTGGACATCCATCGAAAGCTTTCTAAAGCCTTCAAGCATTATTGAGGTAGCCGTTATTCCATCAGCATCATAATCACCGCATATCAGAACCTTTTCATTATTATTTTTTGCCTGTATTATTCTCTGGACAGCTTTATTCATGCCCTGCAGTTCAAAAGGGTCTGAAAGTCTATCTAAATGAGGGTTTAGAAATAAATCTATTTGTTCAGGAGTCTTTAATCCTCTATTTATAAGGATTTGAGCAATGACGGGAGAGACAGAAGCAATCTTTGATATATACTCAACATATTCATGATTTGTTTTGCTAACATACCATCTGCAATTTAGGCTCTCAATTGCCATTATTACCTTCGGTTATTTCTTTTTAACAATAGATTGTTTTTTTGAAGATAAAAGCACGACTAAAGGGCTTGCTACGAAAATTGATGAATAAGTCCCTATCACAATTCCAAGCAAAATAGCCAAAGAAAAGTCATAAAGCACCTCTCCTCCAAAAATGAAAAGTGCGAGGGCAGCTAAAAAAGTTGTAAAAGAGACTACAATAGTTCTCGAAAGGACTTCATTGATGCTTTTGTTTATTACTGACTCAATTGAGTCTTTTAATAATTTCTTAATATTTTCCCTTATTCTATCGAAGACAACCACTGTATCAGTGAGTGAATATCCTGCAACTATCAATAAAGCACTAATTAAAACGAGATTAATCTCTCTATTCAGAAGGTAAAAAATGCCCACCACTGCAATGACATCATGAAAGGTAGCAAGGGTTGCACCTACGCCAAATCTGAATTGGAATCTCCAAGCCACATATATCAGAAGTCCTATTGTTGACATGATTATAGCGAAAAGGGCATCTTTCCTTAATTTTGCGCCAACCTTTGGGCCTATTTCAGTAACTGAATCAATAACTGGTTTTCTATCAGCGAGCTGTGTTGATATCGCCTCAATAATCTTATCGGAAAAACCGCCGAGTTTTTCTTCTTGTTTTTTAACCCTGATTAATATCTTATTTTCAGCGGGTAAATCCTGCAGTTCAAAATGCATTATTTGAGCCTCATTAAGCACTTTTCTTACTTCACCGAGTGAAACATTCTGTGAAAACTGTACTTGGATCGCCGTTCCGCCAGCAAAATCCACACCCATATTTGCATTCCCAAGAATAATCTGAATAAGGGCGAAAATGCCGATTAACACAAGTATGCCAGAGATTACAAATGTATATTTTCGTTTGCCCATGAAGTCAAAGTTCGTTTTTTTCAGTAGCTCTATCATATACTTAACCTCTTAACATCCTTTCTTGAATATATTATGTCAAATATAGTTTTTGTTCCAATAAGTGCTGTAAATAGATTTATCGTTACAGCAAGGCTTAGAGTAACAGCAAAGCCTTTAATAGGTCCTGTGCCGAACTGGAATAATACCAGAGTAGTAATAAGAGTAGTTACATGAGAATCAAATATTGTCCAAAAGGCTTTTTTATATCCCCCTTCTATCGCTGCTTTTGGGGTTTTACCAGCTCTTAACTCTTCTCTCATTCTCTCGAACATCAGGACATTGGAGTCAACAGCCATGCCTATCGCAAGGATAATGCCTGCAATGCCTGGCATTGTGAGAGTAGCATTTAGTGAAGCCATAGCACCTAACAGGAATAATACATTTAAGACGACTGCAAAATCTGCAATAATACCAGATATCTTATAATATATAATCATAAATCCTATCACAAGTATTGCACCTATAATACCAGCAAGTTTTCCAGCTTCAATGGAATCCTGTCCAAGAGATGGCCCGACTGTAACATTCTGGAGCATTTTAACAGGTGCTGGCAGAGCGCCCGCTCTTAAGACAAGGGCGAGGTCCTTTGCCTCTTCAAGAGTAAATCTACCGGTAATCTGGGCATTGCCGCCGGTTATCCTTTCCTGAATAACTGGGGCTGAATATACATTTCCATCAAGTATGATTGCAAGCCTTTTTTTGATATTATTAGCTGTGATTTCCTCAAAGATTTTTGCACCTACTGGATTAAAGGCAATAGAGACATAGGGTTCATTAAATCTCTGATCAATATTTACCTTTGCCTCACTAAGGGTATCGCCTGTCAATAAAGAACCTTTCTTGAGTAAAAATGGTATTTTCGTAACAGTGCCTGTCTCTTTATTTACAAACCTTTGGAATAATATCTCGTTATTATTCCCTATTTTACCCTTAAATTTTTCAATTAATGCCTGCTCTTCATTTGGTAGAATAGAATTAGGAAGCTCAGCAGCAATAGGGGATTCGTCGTTTACGAGTTTAAATTCTAAAACGGCGGTTTTTCCTACTAATTCAATAGCCCTTTTTGGATCTTTGACGCCAGGCAACTGGATGACTATTTCATTTTCCGCCTGCCTGTGGATCGTTGGTTCTGCTACACCAAACTGGTCAATCCTATTTCTTATGATCTCAAGAACTTGATCGGAAGCTGTTTTCTTAATATTATCAATTTCTCTGTCAGTAAATTTGTATTTTAATTGCTCTTTACTATCAATTAATGACAGTGCTGGATATGTTTCCTCGATTATCTTTCTTACATCTTCAGAAGGCGGTGATACTAAAATAAATAAACCGTCTTTCTTTAAATCTGCCTGCACATTTTTCTTTTCTAATAAGCTTTTGAGTGTAATAAGTGCCCTTTCTGTAGCAATATCAACAGCTTTATCCTCTTCTACTTCAAAAACGAGGTGCAATCCACCTTGCAGATCAAGCCCCAGAACTATGCCTTTATTGGGCATTGTTTCTTTCCACCATTTCGGCATGCTTTCAAAAATAGGTGTATTAGGCAAAAAGAAGACTATAGATAAGATAAGAAACAGCGCTATCAGTATAACGCGCCACAGTATGCCTTTTTTCATTTAAACAATATCTCCTGATTAATCTTCATCCGAAGCACTTCGCAAAGAAATAATATGATTTTTACCAATCTTAACCTTTACATTCTCGGATATTTTTACTGTGAAGGTTTCAACTCCTACAGCATCAATGACTCCATAAACGCCACCTGTTGTTATAACCTTATCGCCTTTTTTGATGTTATCCAGCATCTGCCTATGTTCTTTAGCCTTTTTTTGTTGAGGCCTTATAAGAAGCAGATAGAATACTACAAATATCAAAATCAGTGGCAAAAGGCTCATGATGAAGCCTTCAATTCCTGCTGCCTGGCCGCTATTTTGCGGTGGGGCTCCCATTGCATAAGCATCAGTGATTAAACTATAAAAAAAGAACATTAAGCACCTCCAAAATTTCAAGATAATTTAAAGAATCTGTTTCATGTTTAACTTAATATAGTAACAGTCTTTTATAAAAATCTCAAGACTGTTATCGTCTTCAAATCCCAATATAGAATTTATTAAACATCCCTAATCCAGTAAGATAGCCGTCCCGGCTGTCTTATGCCACATCATCTTTCAGGACATGCGAGACCGGTCTGCATGCAGACATGCACAAGCAGTCGCCTATCTACCAGTGTTTGATATATCCAAATCAGGATTTGGGTCGTTCCTAAAAACAGAGATAGGCTTCTAAAAAAGTTCCTTCGCCTTTGACTGAAGATGGTTAGGATGAGGGTTTTTATAACCAATTTGATTACTATGGCTAAATCTATAGGATAAAAGGTTCTTGCTTGTTATTTTATATTCTAAATATCTATAAAATTAATCTAAACACCTTTAATCTTGGATCTCTTTGAAACTTTATCATCTGAATAGCAAAGAATCCTATGGGTTTAATACAAACATGGTAGTCCCAACGGGATTCGAACCCGTGTCTTAGCCTTGAGAGGGCTATGTCCTAGGCCTCTAGACGATGGGACCATAACACAGTGAAGTGCACAAGATAAAAAATATATACAAAAACTACTCATTAAAATTACTATTTACTCTCATTTTTGCCCTACAAAATTGAGTGGCTGGGGAGAGAGGATTCGAACCCCTATAAGCAGATCCAGAGTCTGCCGTCTTGCCATTGGACGACTCCCCAAGATTCAAATTATTAATTTTTAGCGTATCATAAATCGTTATAGAGTGTCAAAATTAAAATAATTTTTGAGTTTCTAATTTGTATTTATTATATATATGGTTTTATAATAATTTTTATGAATAAAATTATTAAGCCTTTTTCTACTACAGGCATTGGAAGCCTTCCTCATAAAATTCCGCAGGATGCATGTGAACTTATACTTAAGAGCGTTGATATACCCTTCTGGCCTCAACTACCAAATATTTCTTTTAGAGAATCAATGATAGCACAGTTTTCAGAGGGTATGCCTTTTGTTAAGATCAATGATAAAGAAAACGGCATCTGGGTTATCAGAGATGGAAGCGATGAACTTGAAAGATTTTATGAGTCATATAATGATAGCACTAAAATAGCTATCTCAGAGGATTTTGCTAAAGGGCTTCATACATTTCTAAAGATTATAAAATGGCGAAAATTCAATTTCCTAAAAGGTCATATTACAGGGCCGCTCACCTTTACACTTTCTCTTAAAGATGCATATGGTAGATTTATTTATTTCGATGATGAATTGCGTGAAGTATCATCTCTCCTTTTACAAGCAAAAGCCCGCTGGCAAGTTGAAATATTAAAACAGTATTGTGATAATGTTATTATTTTCATTGATGAGCCAATATTGTCTGCAATAGGCGGTTCATCATATCTTGGAGTTGACCCAGAGGAAACCTTAAGACTACTCAAGGATGCAGTGACTGCAATTGAACAAGCAGGAGGCATAGCAGGAATTCACTGTTGCGGCAAAGCTGATTGGACTATCATTATCAAAAGCGGTATAAGTATTCTAAGTTTTGATGCTTATGACTATTCAGAATTGCTCACCATATATCACTCAGAAGTAAAGAACTTTCTCGAAGCTGGCAATTATCTTGCGTGGGGTATTGTGCCGACATCAGAGATAATCCAACATTTGGAAGAGAGACATATCATAGCATTGATGAATAATGCTCTTAATCTTGTTTATAAAAATATACCACAAGAACTTGTAACATCTAATATCATGCTTACGCCTGCCTGCGGGACAGCATCTCGGAGTATTGGAGAGTCAATAAGAATCTTTCAATTGCTCATGAGACTTAAAGAGTCTTATGAGATTTAAGATTAAAACCTTTGAGAATGCTCTTTCTTTTTTTAACTTAACTACTTTGTCTTTTCTCTAATATCCTATTTAACCGCTCTTTCATATCCTTAAAGCTGATATTATTATGAGGATTCTGGTTGATTACATCTATGCCGCTTAGGAAGCCTTTCCTGATCAAATATTCCTTCCCACCTTCAAAGATTTTCCCTCTGATTGTGAAGACATCATTTTCTAGGATACAAACTATCCCGATACGGCTATAATTATAATGCTTAAAAAACTGACTTAAACCACTTCTAAGAATAGTGCCCATACCCTGAGAGCCAGAACCCATTATTGAGATATTATCAATAGCATCTACACTCACATTTTGTGCCACACCTTTTGTTTTGACTGACTCGATATCCAGCACGAAACGGGAAGGCTGACCATACTCTATCTCAAAATTCTTTAAAGAACCCTTTATAATTCCTGACATTCTGCCTAATTTAATATATTGAGTTAGCTCCTGAAGATTTATATTCTCAAATACTATATCAGACCCGAGCACTCTTGAATTGGAAAAAAGTTTCCGACCATATATATTGTAAAAACTAAACCTCCCACCGAAAATATCTATGAATGCTGAGCCATTAGTCTTTAATTCATCGTTTTTATATATCGCTTGAGTCAATTCTATATTTAATTTTGCTGGCACATTAACACCGGTAGCCTTCTCTATATGCAAACCCAACTCTAAGTTATTGATTAATAAACCAAGAGCAAATATACGTTCAGATGAGAGTAAATTTTCAACTTTTAGGTTAGCAAGCGTAAGAATAGAACCTGAAAAAGGTATATCTATCTTCTGTGGAAACCATAGAGAGTTATTCGAAATGATAATGGGTATATTAAGTTCCTCAACCTGAAAAGATGCTGCTTCAATCTTTTTGATAAACAGGTTTCCATGTCTTATAACATCTTCAGGGATTGAAGAATAATCTGATGCAGGATAAGAAAAATCAAATGGGAGACTCAAATCTGCATAGATTAATAAGTTGTCAGGCATATTAAAAAGACTATCCCTTAAAGTAATAATTCCGTTAAGATGAAATCCTTTCTCCATTCTATCTAAGTTTATTTCAATATGTGATAAGCCACTTAGTTGGAGGTGTGCCAGAGATGGGTTATCTTGAGCCAGATAATCGCGAATAAATAATGAGAATAATTCTTGCAAATGAATGCCTTCACTTTTTAAATTAAAATTCCACTTAGGACTCTTCATTGATGCTATATAATGATATTTTCCAGCTTCTCTTAAGTCGATTTTACCTGATAACTCAACCGACTTAAAAAATAAGTCATTAAGGTTACCACTGCCTGTTAATACAAATTTTTTATTTCCAAAATCTTTATAATATTTGTCCCAAAGAAACTCACCTAATCTTGTTTCAGAAAATATATCTATCTGCCCCTTTTTAGTCGGAGTGGGTATCTGAATGTTTAAAATTATCTTTCCCGAAGCACCTTGAATTGCCTTGTCGCCCTTGGGTGAACTGAATCCTCCATCTTTAAACTGGAGAACCATCTTTCCTCCTCCAGTAATAACATTTTCCTTATACTCTCCATCCATATGGGCGTCTAAATCGCCTACGCCTTGAAATGACCAGCCTTTATACTTAGATGGCAAGAATTGTTTTAATATCTCAGATGTCTTCTCAAAATTCATGGATAGAGCTTTTACTGAAGCATTCCAAGTAATATTCTGTTTGATTATAGAATGAATGTTTATGTCAAAAGAACCAAGATTATCAATAGTGAACTGTTTAGTCCCTGCGTATATCTCCCCTTTTTTAATATCATAATTTGCATATGGTATTAATCGAATATTCTTCAAGACAATATGCTTATCCTCAGTTTTATATACAGCACTACCTGTAACAGGTGTGAGCGAATGTATAATTATGCCCTCTTTTTTCATCTCTAATGACATATTCATTGAGACATCCTTAAGGTTGAAGCCCTTGAGGTTTAAGCTTGTAAAGACAAATCTTATATTGCCTGTGCCGATAGGGGTGGGTTCAAAACTGCTAAAATTTAAATCCCCATCAACATATCCTTTTCCTCCCTCGTGTTCATTATCTTTTAATTCAACCCTTACCTGACATTTAATGAGCATCTTCCCACCTTTTTGAGGTGAAAAATCTCTAAGATTGAGGTTAACATCGGTTAATTTAATCAAAACACCGCTTGTTGGGAAGAGAAACTGCACCTCACCCTTTGTGATATTGAGGAGATCTACCGCAGGTAATTTATGAAAAAATGAGAGATCAGACTTTCTATCACCACTAAATAACATTGACAACTTCGGCTCTTTAAAGACTGCACTCTTTATCTCTCCTTGCAAGGATTGATTGATTCTGCCCTCAATTTGAATATGTGAAGCAGAAAAGGATGTATTTTTTTCATCTAGTTGAGCAATATATAAGTCTTGTATTTCTCCCTTAAGCCCAGACGAAAAAGAAATATCACTAATCCTGAAATCAAAACCTACTTTATCTTTAAAAACTGATGCAAATTTATTTATTATGGCTGGTGATTGAATACAATAAAAAAAGATAAGAGCAAAAACAATGAATATAGAAATGAAGATAAGAAGTTTTTTCAAATTTCCAGAAATAAATAAGGACTTTTTTTGGTTACTTTTATTATTCATATATTTATACTAAAATAAAAAGTCTTTTTTTTGTCCAAGATATTATCTTACTGATAACCTAAATCGCTTCTAATGCTGAAAGAAACGATTAATTCATTGCAATCGAGACAGTCTTCTCAAGAGACATGAAATTAGATGACTTAGATATAGCTGCCTGAAATCTATATTTGGTATAAAAATGCTGTATGCAGGTTAGAATTTTATTGATAACTTGCAATCAGAAGTCACTACTATATTTATCTATAAATTAGGAGAGTTATGACACTAATTATTTTCATATTCGGACTTATAATAGGTTCTTTTTTAAATGTATGCATATATAGACTACCTCGAGATATCTCGATTATTCGACCTTCATCTGCCTGTCCTATATGTAAAAATCCTATTAAGCCTTGGGATAATATACCTCTTCTGAGCTATATAATTCTTAGAGGTAAATGCAGAAATTGTGGAGAGAGGATATCAATTCGCTATCCTATAGTGGAATTACTAAACGGGCTTTTTTACTTGTTAATATTATATGTTTTCGGTTTTGGATGGCATCTTTTGCCATTATTTGCATTTATTTCCT
Organism: Thermodesulfovibrio yellowstonii; assembly: GCA_020724365.1. Taxonomy (GTDB): domain Bacteria; phylum Nitrospirota; class Thermodesulfovibrionia; order Thermodesulfovibrionales; family Dissulfurispiraceae; genus DYHD01. The sequence continues at coordinate 48,946 of DYHD01000007.1, forward strand.
CTATGATTGTAATCACTCTTATCGATCTCGAATTCCAGATTATCCCCGATGTCATAACACTTCCTGGAATTATTATTGGTTTAGTATCATCTTCATTTCTTCTACCCGACCCATTTTTAAATTTTAACTCTTCAAATACAACAGTTGGCTTTTTAAACTCTTTTATTGGACTCCTTTTGGGCGGTGGTCTTTTCTATATAATTGCGATTGTAAGCAGAGGGGGCATGGGCGGAGGCGATATTAAAATGATGGCTATGGTCGGAGCTTTTATGGGGTGGAAAGCTGTTTTGCTTGTTACATTTATTGGTAGTTTGCTTGGTTCGATAATGGGTATTTTCTTAATGCTCTTAAAAGGCAAAGATAGGAAGACAAAGGTTCCATTTGGTCCCTTTTTAGCAATTGGCTCTATCATTACGCTTTTTTGGGGAGGGGCGATACTGAAATGGTATTTGGGATAAGCTTAAATATTAACAGCCTGTTAGGCTATTAAAACAGAATGTGGCTTTGTTATGATTATTGGACTTGGCATAGATATAGTCGAAATTAGTAGGATTGAAAAAGCTGTGCAGAAATGGGGAAGCAAATTTTTGATTAAAATCTATACAGAAAAGGAAGTATCCTATTGTTATCTCAGGAAAAATCCTTTTGCCCATCTTGCTGCTCGTTTTGCAGCAAAAGAGGCTGCTATAAAGGCATTCTCTGGAGTTAATAGGTATTTGTTAAATAAAGACCGAGAGAACACAAGCCTTCTTAACTTCTCATATAAAAACCTCAGATTAAAAGACATAGAGATATCAAATGATAATTCTGGAAGCCCTTATTTAATAATCTTTCCTTCACATAATAAAAATTTGGATATTTTCTCTATCTTTTTGAGCATATCACATGAAAAAAGCTATGCAGTTGCTACAGTTATAGTAAGTTTGAAAGATTTTTGATATTGATGCCTGATATTTTTTGAATTTTAAATTTTATAATATCTTAATCTAATACACGATATTAACCAATCTTCCCTTCACTACAACAACCTTTCTTATTTCCTTATCTCCGAGAATCTCTCTAATCTTAGAGCTATTTAATGCCCTCTGTTTTGCTTCTTCATTAGATAGACCTGCTGGTATAAGAATCTTATCTCTTAATTTACCATTTATCTGCACAATAAGCTCAATCTCTTCATCCTTTGCAAGTTCTTCATCCCACTGAGGCCATCTATATTCAAATATACTGCTTTTACAACCAATGTGCGTCCAGAGATCCTCTGCTATGTGAGGAGCAAATGGGGCAATCATTAATAGTATATTTTCAATAGCAAAAGAGAAAGCTCTCTTATCTTCTTCGGTTTTTGGCTCGAATGACGATATCTCATTTGAGAGTTCCATCAAAGCTGCAATTGCTGTATTGAAATGATAATCTTTTTCAATATCATTTGTTATTTTCTTAATAGTCTGATGAGTTTTTCGTAAAAGACTCGAGGCTGACGGCTGTAAGGATTGAAGGCTTGAACCCTTAAAAATTTGAGTCTCAGACCTTTTTGCGATTGCCCATAATCTGTTCAAAAAACGGTAAGCTCCTTCAACCCCTTTATCAGACCACTCGAGGTCTCTTTCTGGGGGTGCAGCGAAAAGGACAAAAAGTCTCATAGTATCTGCACCATACCTTTGAATCAAAACATCGGGGTCTATAACATTTTTCTTGGATTTTGACATCTTTTCTGTTCTGCCTTTTTCGATGGAACTGCCACAATGAATACAATAACCATCTTTAACCTCTTCGGGAAAGAGCCAGTCGTGCTTATCACATCTGTATGTTTCTTTGCACACCATTCCTTGTGTGAGAAGATTCAAAAATGGTTCAGTGGTTGCTGTTATACCAAGTTCCTTTAACACTCTTGTGAAGAATCTCGAATAGAGCAAATGCAACACGGCATGTTCGATACCGCCTATATACTGGTCAACAGGCATCCAGTAATTAACAGGAGAAAGTTTATTATAGATTGATGATTTTAAATCTATTGGCTCAACTTTTTTTCCATTAACATCACTAAGTTCTATACTATTTTTGATGCAATAGGCTACAAAATACCACGAGGAATCTACGAATGTGTCCATTGTATCAGTTTCCCTTCTGGCTTTACCCCCACATTTATGACATTTGGTCAAGAGAAATGCTTCAGATTCAAGCAAAGGTGAACCACCTGTTCCAGAAAATCGCACATCCTCAGGCAATATCACTGGCAGGTCTTCATCAGGCACGGGAACGATTCCACATTTCTCACAATAAACAACAGGGATTGGAGTGCCCCAGTATCTCTGCCTTGAAATGCCCCAATCTCTGAGCTTATAATTTATCTTCCCTTTGCCTATTCCTGATTCTTCAATATATTTAATTATTTTATCCTTAGCCTCTTCACTTTTAATTCCACTAAATTGACCTGAGTTAACAAGGATACCTTCATCTTCAAATGCTTCTTTCATATCACCATGAAGCATTGAAGTATTGTCTTCGGGCATGATAACGACATTTATAGGCAGATTATACTCCATGGCGAACTCAAAGTCTCGCTGGTCATGGGCTGGAACAGACATAATCGCTCCTGTGCCGTATTCCATCAAAACAAAATTTGCTACATATATTGGTATCCTGTCATTATTGAGTGGATTTATTGCATAATGCCCTGTAAAAAGCCCTTTTTTCAGTTCCAAATTCCCATAACTTGTTCTCACATCACTAAGATCATCAGGGTTCAATACGAGCTTCCCTGCAAGGGGATGAACGGGTGAAATACACATAAATGTTACCCCGAAAAGGGTATCAGGACGGGTTGTGAATATACTTAGATTTTCATTTAATCCTTCTATAGGGAAGTCCACTTCAACCCCTTTGCTTTTGCCAATCCAGTTTTTCTGCATTAATACAACCCTTTCGGGCCAACCATTCAATTCGTCACACCCATTGAGAAGGTCTTCTGCATATTCAGTAATCTTGAAAAACCACTGCTCAAGTTCTTTTTGTGAGACAGAAGCCTCACATCTCCAGCATGTCCCATCAATAACCTGTTCATTTGCAAGAACGGTTTCACATGAAGGACACCAGTTCACATAGGAAGCCTTTTTATAGGCAAGGCCTTTGTCAAGCATCTTCAAGAAGAACCACTGATTCCACTTATAATATTCAGGGCTGCAGGTCGCAACCTCCCTCCTCCAGTCATAACTTAACCCCATACGATTGAGCTGTCTTTTCATAAAATCTATATTTTCATAAGTCCATTTCGCTGGATGGACATTATTTTTGATAGCAGCATTTTCAGCAGGCAGTCCAAATGCATCCCACCCCATAGGATGAAGCACATTGTAGCCTTGCATCTTTTTATATCTTGCAATGACATCGCCAATTGCATAATTTCGCACATGACCCATATGAATCTTGCCAGAAGGATAAGGGAACATCTCAAGACAGTAAAATTTTTTCTTTGAAAGAGTAGCTTCGGTCTGATGAAGACCCATTTCAGCCCAATATCTCTGCCATTTTAACTCTATCTCTTGTGGATTATATTTTTCTTGCAAATCATAACCTCCAAAGTATTACCTAATAATACGCTTTAATCTGTATGCTAAAATTACTATGAATTTTGGTGATTTCTCTTTTCTATAGTATTTTCAATTGTTTTTCTTTGCTATATAACGTTTTGTTTATGAGCTTCTGAATCTACCTTTTCTATTCGTAAATTAGCTATTTCGATATATTCTTCATTTATATCTATACCAATAAATTTTCTACCCATTTTTTTTGCTGCAACAAGAGTTGTTCCACTGCCACAAAACGGGTCTAGAATGACGGCATTGTTGGAGTAAGTAGTTAGCCTAATGATATATTCACATAAGTTTAAAGGTTTAACAGTTTTATGGGCATTAAAAACACCCTTTTCTTTTTTATCGGGCTTAGAAATTAAGAAACATTTATCAACTACTTCATTAATAGGATTAGTTGAAATCACATTTGATGGGAACATATCCTTACCAATTCTTATATTAGTATTAAGTAAGCCAACCTCATATTTTCTAAAATTCTCTAAAAAAGTCCCTTCAGGTTCTTTTTGTGCTAAGACAATTGGTTCAAAACATGATTTTATCTGTGGTGTTTTCCATCCGCTTAATTGTTGTTTAAGTCTAACTTTGTATTCCTCGTTTTCTGATAATCTATCAATAAAATGGTTTAAGCTCATGGCTTTTGGTTGATTTTGAGTGTAAAGCCATATAAAACAATCTCTTATCAGAAAGCCAGCGTCATCTATTGCTGAAACCATTCTGTGATATAATCTTGGGCTGGAGAATGAAAAGAAAAAGCCGCCGGGCTTCAATATTCTTAAAATCTGTAAAGAAACTTTATAATACCATTGATAGAAATTCTTACCCTGTTCTCTCTCAAACTTCATACCAGCTGGCAGCGACTTGATAACATGATGGTATTTTGTGCTTGCTACTTTTTTATTATCCCACGAGTTATCCATTTTATCTAAAAAGTAAGGAGGGTCTGTTAAAACCAAGTCAATTGAACTGTCTTCAATATTTGGGAAGATTTCAATGGCGTCCCCAAGGATGATTTTATTTAAATATCTACTATTCACCTGGATTCTCACCTTTGAACTCATTATAAAGAATCTTGTAAATACCCTTTTTTACTTTTTCATTACATTTTTTTATTATGAACGGATTAGCGATGCTCCTCACTCGACCTCTCTCATCAAACACCCAAAAATTTCTATAGGCACGATTGCACTTTTGACATTGTGGAATAATATTTCCTTCAATTAATGGTTTTGTTGAGTCTATATGTGCTTTTTGCAGCTTTGTTATAGTGTTTGGATAGTGAAAATTTTTCTTCCCTTCTTCTGATCCACAAGTAGCGCAACGATTTCCATATTGCTGTTTAATTTTCATCCAATTATTGGCTGATTCAATTCTATGACCCTTAAAATGCGGGTACGGTCTTTCAAAGGTAATCAAGCGATACTCTCCACTTTTCTTAACATGCACATTATCTCTACCCCCAGCTGAAATAAACCAGCCTTTTTGTGCTCCTAAATGTCTTGCTTGTTGAACGTCATTAGTTTTAGGATAAAACTGTCTAATAAATTCTGTGAGTTCACTTTTTGTTACTGAGACAGTATTAGGATAAAATCTTGCAAGATAGATCAACACAAGAGCATCCTTGACATAGCTATTATTAGCATGTCTTAATTTAGGCAGTTTTACTCCATATTTTTCAAGATATTTTTCATGATAGTCTTTTACTATTTGATATATCTCTTCTATTTCTCTATCAGTCATATATCAAACCCCTATTTTTCAAATTGAAATAAAGATTAAAAAACTTACTAAATCTTTAAGTTTATCAAGTTTACTTGAACAATGTCTATTTTTTAAAAGTTGTAAAGACTTTCACAGTCTGATAAAATAAATTCATGGAGGGGTTAAGATAGCTACTATTTACGGAAATACACACGGCTTAAAAAAAAGCACTATATCTTATCTTGAAAGGATTTATAGGAAAAGAATCCCTCCTGATAAACTGATCACCACTGAGATTGCAAAAACATTAATTCAATTTTCCTCAGAAACGGGTAAACAGATAGGAATTATTATATCTCGAGAAGGTTCTATTACGCATGTTATAGCTGGAGATGCCAAAGGAATTTTAATTCCTGCCCTCGACAATTATCCATTAGGCAGAAAAGCTCTCAGAGAACTTCGATTTGTTCACACACACTTAAAAGATGATGCACTTAACAATGAAGATATATCAGACCTCGAGCTTCTAAGGTTCGATATGATTGCAGCTATAAGCATGAAGGATGGACAGCCTCATAATATTTATAGTGCCTATCTAATGCCTCACGGCTCACTAAAAAAATATGAATTGATGTCTTCTAATTTCTATAAGTTTGACCTCAACTTTGCCGAATTCATCTATAACCTCGAAAGCGAGATGGATCGTTCAAGAACCTACGACCAGAAGGATAAAAGAGAAAGAGCAATCCTCATAAGTGCAGATACAAAACCTTATTTTGAACTGGAGGAAGCCGTTGAAGAGTTAAAGGAACTTGCAGAATCTAATGATGTGATTGTGCTCGATACAGTTATCCAGAAGCTTAGACAATTGAATCCTAAATATCTGCTCGGTGAGGGTAAACTCAAAGAAATCATTATCAATGCTGTAGATAAAGGTGCTACCTTATTGATTTTCGCTCAAAATTTGACGCCTTCACAGGCAAATGCAATTTCTCAAGCATCTGAATTGAAGGCTATTGACAGAACACAGTTGATTCTGGATATTTTTGCAAGAAGGGCATATAGCCGAGATGGAAAGGTGCAGGTTGAGTTAGCCCAGTTAAAATATACCCTCTCAAGGCTGGTTGGAAAAGGAACTGCTATGTCCAGATTGATGGGAGGTATAGGTGGTAGAGGTCCTGGCGAGATGAAGCTCGAGATTGATAGAAGACGAATAAAAGATAAAATCTCACATCTTGAAAGGGAACTTATAGTATTGAGCGAGGCAAGAAAACAAAGGAAAAGAAAAAGGGTCGAAAATAGAATACCTATTGTCTCTATTGTTGGTTATACAAATGCAGGCAAATCAACTCTTTTGAATTCTCTTACTAATAGCAGCACATTCGTGGAAAGCAAGATGTTTGCAACTCTCGACACAGCAAGCAGAAGGCTAAGATTCCCAAAAGAGAGGGATTTAATAATAACTGATACGGTAGGCTTTATAAGAGATTTGCCAAAAGACCTCTTGTCAGCCTTTAAGGCGACTCTTGAGGAATTAGAGGATGCTGATCTTCTCATTCACCTTGTTGATATATCAAATCCGAGATTTGAACAGCAAATAAGTTCAGTTGAGAATATCTTAAAGGAACTCAATCTTATACACAAGCCAAGACTGCTTGTATTCAATAAGATAGATAAATTGGAGAAAGGCAACGGTTCTGAATTTATCCTTACAAGATACGATGCTATAGCAATATCTGCAATAAATCAAGATACCTTTAAGCCTTTATTTGACGCTATTGAATCTCAAATATGGGATTCTAATAAACACTCTGAGATTAATTTAACAACAGGGGTATAGCAGCATGGAATTTTCACCAAAATGGATTGCATGGGAAATAACAAGAAGATGCAATCTTAATTGTGTTCATTGTCGTTCATCATCTGCAATGACTATAAAAGGGCATCCCGACTTGACAATTGAAAATGCCCGAAAGATTATAGATGACATTTCTGATTATGCAAAGCCTGTAGTTGTATTGTCAGGAGGAGAGCCATTATTACATAATCATATATTCGATATAGCTGATTATGGAACTTCCAAAGGATTAAGGATGTGCCTTGCCACAAATGGCTCTTTAGTAGATGATTATATCTGTAGGATACTTAAGAAATCAGGAATTAGGATGGTCTCATTAAGCCTTGATGGTTCAACAGAAAAGGTGCATGATGATTTTAGAAATCAAGCAGGAGCATTTAAAGGAACTATAAATGCTGCGGAACTATTTAAGAAAAACGGCATTGAATTCTTAATAAATTCTTCTTTTACAAAGAGGAATCAAGAAGAAATACCTAAGGTCTATAAACTTGCAAAAGAACTCGGTGCAGTTGCATGGTATATGTTTATGATAGTGCCAACGGGAAGGGCGGAAGATATAATGGAAGAACTAATATCTAAAGAGGATTATGAAGAAATACTCGATTGGCACTATAATATGGAAAAAGAAGAAAAAGAAATGCTTGTTAGACCTACATGCGCACCACATTATTACAGAATCGTGCTTCAGAACGCAAAGAGAGATAGCAGTAATTTTGAAAGACGTTCACTTAAATTCTCTACCGGCGGTTCTAAAGGATGTATAGCTGGGCAACTCATTTGCTTAATAGATGTTGATGGCAATGTCCTGCCATGCAGTTATTTTCCTATGGCAGCGGGTAACATTTTAGAACAACCATTTAAAGCAATATGGGAAGAATCAGAATTATTTAAAAAATTAAGAGACTTTAAGACCTACAAAGGTAAATGTGGACAGTGTGAATTTCTTAATGTTTGTGGTGGTTGCAGGGCAAGGGCATATGCGGTATCAGGGGATTATTGTGATGAAGAACCTTTCTGTAGTTATGTCCCAAAGAAAGTAAAAAAATAAAGGCAATTCGATGCTTGCATAATATTTATTCGGAGGATAATTTAAATGAATGACACCTTTCTCAAAGCCTGTCGCGGAGAAAAAACAGAATATACTCCTGTGTGGATAATGAGGCAGGCAGGCAGATATTTACCCCAATATCGCAAAGTAAGAGAAAATGTGGATTTCCTCACCCTTTGTAAAACCCCCGAACTGGCTGCAGAGGTTACTATACAACCATTGGAAATCCTTAAAGTAGATGCTGCTATATTATTTTCTGATATCCTCGTTCCTCTTGAGCCAATGGGAATTGATCTTGAATTCTCTGAAGCAAAAGGACCTATCATTCACAATCCTATCAGAAAAGAAAGTGATTTAGATAGGCTTAGAAATATAATTCCTGATGATGAACTCTCTTTTGTTGCAGAAACAATCAAAATTCTCACTCAAAAAATTAATGTTCCGTTGATAGGATTTGCAGGAGCTCCTTTTACAATAGCAACTTATATGATTGAAGGTGGCAGCTCTAAGAACTTCTCCAAGGCAAAGACGATAATGTATCAAACGCCTCAAGCTTTCCTCAGATTAATGGATTTTATAACTGATAACACAATCAACTATCTTATCTCACAGATTAATGCGGGTGTTTCGGCTGTTCAGATTTTTGACTCGTGGGTAGGGGCTCTATCTCCTTATGATTTTTCAAGATATGCACTGCCTTATGTTCAAAAGATTATTTCTGCAATTAATCACAAAGTGCCTGTAATATATTTTGCCTTCAATTCGGGCTCCATGCTCGAATTAGTAGCGAAGTCTGGTGCTGATATTATAGCTCTGGACTGGAGAATTGAGATATCAGATGCTGTTAACAAATTAAGCGGGTCAGTTGCCATACAGGGAAATCTCGATCCTTGTATTCTCTTTGGAACTGATGAGTTGATTAAAGAAAGAGTCTCTCTGATTCTAAATGGAGCTAAAGGAGCTAAAGGGCATATATTCAATCTTGGTCACGGGATACTACCAGAAACATCACCAGAAAAAGCTATTAGAATGGTTGACGCAGTGCATAATTATGGCAAGTCTTAGTTTGCCCAAAAATGCAATTGAAAATATGTTTAGTAGGCATGAATACCCTTAAACCCTTTTTGTTGGGCAGGATAATCTCTATAATAATACTGCAATCTACATAAATCTGTTTTGCATATATTAAGCTCATTCAAAGATTGCAGCATTTCATGTATAAGACTGTTTCAGAATAAAGGGTTTTCGGGTATCTATACGCTACTATCTTGAAGGTGGCTGCATTTTTAGAGCTTAGCACTTTAATGACATAGAAAGGTCTTTTGTTGTTCTGTTATACTTAATAATAATTTAAATAATCTGTGAGACTTTAGCTCCTTTCTGGAGTTTGATATTGGAGGCAATAAATTTGGATAAGCATCAGTTTAATACAATAGAAGAAGCGATAGATGATATTAGTAAAGGCAAAATGGTTATCCTCGTGGATGATGAAGACAGAGAAAACGAGGGAGATCTCTGCATGGCAGCGGAAAAGGTTACTGCTGAAGCCATAAATTTCATGGCAAAGAATGGGAGGGGTTTGATATGCCTTTCGCTTCCACCTCAAAGGGTGGCTGAACTTAGACTCCCGATGATGGCAGATGAAAACACATCAGCTTTTGGGACAGCCTTCACTGTGTCAATAGAGGCTAAAAAAGGCGTTACAACAGGCATATCAGCTCATGACAGGGCTGTTACTATAAAAACTGCTATTGATCCTAAAAGTAAACCCGAAGACCTTGCCAGACCAGGGCATGTATTCCCCCTTAAAGCTAGACCAGGCGGGGTGCTCCAGAGGGCAGGACAAACAGAAGGTTCTGTTGACCTTGCAAGGCTTGCAGGGCTTTATCCTGCAGGGGTTATTTGTGAAATAATGAATGATGACGGAACCATGGCAAGGGTGCCAGAGTTGATTGAATTTGCAAAAACACACTCCATGAAGCTCATCACAATAAAAGACCTCATTCAATATAGAATGAAAACCGAAAGATTTATTAAGAGACTTGCAACAGTAAAAATGCCCTCTAAGTATGGAGGGGATTTTATTGCTATTGCTTACAGCAATTATGTTGATGATAATGTTCACATTGCTCTCGTCAAAGGAGATATTAAGAAAGATGAAAAGATAATGGTTAGGGTGCATTCTGAATGTCTTACTGGCGATGTTTTTGGTTCAAAAAGATGCGACTGCGGCGACCAATTAAAGAAAGCAATGGAGATGATTAAAAACGAAGGTAAAGGCGTAATACTTTATATGCGACAGGAAGGGAGAGGAATAGGCATAATCAATAAGTTGAAGGCTTATGAACTTCAAGATCAAGGTCTTGATACAGTCGAGGCGAATATCAAACTTGGATTCAAGCCAGACTTGAGAGATTATGGCATAGGTGCGCAAATTCTTGTTGACCTCGGGGTCAGAAAAATGAAGCTTATTACTAATAATCCAAAAAAGATCGTAGGTCTCGAAGGATATGGTTTACAAATCATGGAGCGGGTTTCAATCGAAACTACACCTAATGATAGTAATCTTATCTATCTAAAGACTAAGAAAAAGAAATTAGGACACATACTTGAAAATGTATGAGTGCGCCTGAGAGGATTCGAACCTCCGACCCTCGGCTCCGGAGGCCGATGCTCTATTCCACTGAGCTACAGGCGCAGGGGTAATATAAGACTTTATTAAGCTCTTATGAAGAGCTAATCAAGGTAACAATATTTTAACATACATAAGTTCAAATCAAGACATACTGGCAGAAAAATAGAGATAGTATTTACAAGCCGCTGTGAGACAACTGTCTCGACTATCCAAAATGTTTAGATATTCCGATAGGTAAAACGCCTGTGCTGTTATGCTGAGTTTGATTCAGTTCAGAAAACTCAAAGGTTCAATAAAACCATACAGAGAACTCCTCTTTATCCCAGAATTGTCATTAGAGTTTAAATGTGTTATTTCTTTGTCGATAAAGTTAAGTTCAAGCTCTTTTACCATGTAAGTTTTCCTTACCGTTATTTTATTCAAAATTGCGTTATATGCTGTAGCATTTACTTTAATATTTTCAATGACTTATATGCAATAAATTCTAATGGCGGTCATTAGAAATATTTGCCTAATGACAATTCTGGGTTAAATACAAAATAATTAGGCATCAAAACAGGGTCAAAGAAAACGAAAATGTGTTTCATAGTCTTGATGAAAAC
>DYHD01000073.1 GCA_020724365.1 Thermodesulfovibrio yellowstonii
AATTCTGTGGTTTCATATCTTTCTCTCTTTTTTCATAAAACTTTTGACATTACCACTTCTTTAAATGTCACTCTTGGTGTCTGACCCGGCATGTCTTACAAAATAATCCGCCAGCAACTCCGCCTGCTTTAGCACTGTATCAACCGCCTTCTGCTGCATATCAGGAGGATAGCCGTATTTGTTCGCAGTCATTACAACCTTGATTGCTCCTTTGGTCAGGTCGTCGCTGTGCCACTCAGGTCTAAGCTTGATAATTTCATTGTAGAGGTCAACGGCAATTCTTCTGCTCATTGCCACGATCATGCCCTTGCCGTCAAATACAGCCTGCCGCTGCTCAAAGTGAGTTACAATATCTTTAGCCAATTTTTTTACCTTTCCCTGATTTCCTACAATCGCCTCAAGTTTTGTCCACTTGGCTTTGGCTCTTTGCTTGTCTGTTATCTCCTCATCTTCTTCAAGCTCCTTATCAAACTCCTCAATCAAGCGTCTGCCTTCTTCATCAAGATTGACCTTTGCCAGACGGCTCTCATAAAAAATCTTGACAGTCGCGCCGTCTGCCACTGATTGCAAAATGTCGTATATGTCAACATTATGTCCGTGCTTTCGATAGGCGTTCCTGTGAATCCTATATATGTAGCATTCGGTAGGGCATCTCTTATATACTTTGCAAAGCCGTATACTATGCGTTTACCTACAACATCTTTTGTCTCCCTATCTTTTTCATCAATCAATTTTGTATCGAAGCCGTATTGAGTCCGATGGGCTTCGTCAGCAATAACAACTATGTTGGTTCTGTCCGAAAGCCTGTCGTATTCTGCCTTGCCTGCCTCAGGCAGAAATTTCTGAATAGTGGTAAAAACAATGCCGCTTGATGCAACCTTCAAAAGCTCCTTTAAATGTTCACGATCTTTTGCCTGAACTGGCTACTGCCTTAGCAACTGCTTTGATGCCGCAATAGTGGCATTTTCATCAGCCGCATTTTTCAATTCAATAATCACTAAATGGAATGCCGTTTACAAAGAGCAAAATATCAGGCCGTTTGTTTTGATTATTCTCAATGATTGTATATTGATTGACTGCAAGAAATTCATTGTTGAGAGGATTATCAAAATCAATCAGGCTTACCTCATGGCTTCTCTCATAGCCGTCCTGCTGATACGGAATTCTTACTTTCTCGACTAAGAATTGGTGAAAGGTCTCGTTATTGTGCAGCAAATCAGGCGAATAAATCCTCAAGACCTTCTGCCTCAAAAAATCCTGATAATCCAAAAGCAGTTCCTCAAGGCTTGCCCGCGCCACGCCAATAAGTTTCAACTCAGTCTTTTTTGAAGTGCCTGATGTCATACTGCCCTCAGCTATGTTCTGCTTGCCGCTCCGAGCAGCCCGCACCATCTGGTCATGGGTGCGTGAGCGCTTATCAATAAAGCGGTCTACCTCCCCCATCCCCTCCTTGGCAAGGAGGGGATGGGGGAGGTGCGTCATAGACGATTTCTGCAGTCTGGTATGACTTCAGATTGCGGTATCTGCCATGAGGCGGAATTAGGGCAGGCTTAGCTTTATTGTTTTTATTTTCCATTGGTTTTATCTGTCCTATTCTGTCTTATTGTTTTTATTTGTCTCATTTGTCTTATTAGTCTCATTATTAGCCTATTTGCCTTATCTGTCCTATTTATTCTTTTTCCTTTACCCTCACTTCTCCGCTCATCAGCTTCGGCAGAAGGATATCACGCAAGCGGGTAAGGGTGCGGATTTGGATTTGATTCTGTTTTATTTTATCAAAGCAGATTGAACATTCTGGCGCTCTCACGCTAAATAATATTTCCCCTTTATATGCAATCTTCTTGGGTTAAGTGCAATAAGTATCAAAAGAGGGGAATTTCAAACCAAAAGTTCTATTGCCTTGTAGGAAAGGCATACCATTGCCAATTTCATTGTAGAATTTTGATTCTGGGGATTGGAGCTTGTCTAAAAACTACGATTTCACTCGACTGTCATTCCCCGACTTGATCGGGGAATCCAGTCTTTTCAATAGGTTCTGGATTGTCCGGTCAAGCCGGACAATGACAACATGCGAGTTTTTAGACAAGCTCATTGTCCCATATTAAAACAGCAACTTCCCCCAGATTATATTCCTTCCACTCACTCATCTTTCACCCGTTCTTGCCTTTTCATAACTCCCCCCCCAACCCCCTCTTAACTTAAGAGGGGGAACTACTTCTGTTACTATTCCTCCCCTTGCTAATTGGGAATAACTATTTCCCCTCCCCTTTGCTAAAGGGGATTAACTATTCCTCCCCTTCACATAAGAGGGGGGAGACGATATGATGTATCTGTTTTTATTTTACCCTATTTCCAATCTGCTTAAACTTTTTAAAATCTTCTTGTTAATCTCAGCTTCTTCTGCTATTTGCTTTTCCAGTTCCGCTTTCAAGAAATTAAACCTTTCAGGAAAATTAAAATCATCCTCATCATCAGGCAGTCCGATGTATCTACCGGGGGTTAAGACATAATTCAGAGCTTTTACTTCATCCAAAGTCGCTGATTTGCAGAAGCCCTGAACATCTTTATATTCGCCCTCTCCCACTGGGAGAGGGGTTGGAGGTGAGGGTTATAGATCCGATAATGTCAATTAAGCCGCCAAGGCTTTGCTTATCGAGCTTCTCCTGAGCATAAACCTTTGGCAATACTCCTCTGATGATAGGTTGTCTTTTTCAATCGCATCTATGGCATCATCAACATCTTTGCCAATGGTCGGGAGTTTTGCTCTGCCTTGAAGCCAATGCCAGCGAGCAGATGGCGGCACATAAAAGACCTTCTCGGCGGTGTATTCGTTCTTGTCTTCAGGGTCTGCGCCTTCATAATCGCCTTTACCTTCTTTCAGTTTTTGATAAAGTTCTTCAAAGGCATCTAAGATATATTTCAGAAAGATTAAACCCAGAACAACATTCTTGTATTCAGCGGCATCTATATTCTTCCTGAGCTTGTCCGCCACCTTCCAAAGTTTTTTCTCTAAAGGTTCATCTATTTCATTCTTATTTGCTTTAGTGCTCCGCGACATCAATCATTCCTGTCATTTCTTTAAACCAAACTGAGCGATTCCTGCTTAATAAGATGCCCAAACTATGCTCGGACAGCTGGGACCGCTGTCATGGTTCGATAAGCTCACCATGACAGTCACCCTGAACGTTCGACTGAGTTCACGCCGAAGGCTTGTCGAAGGGTCATCTTTCAGGACAAGCGAGACCTGTCTGCGTGCCTACCTGAGCGAATCCGCTCGCAGTTAGGCTACGCACAGGCAGTCGCCTGTCCTACTTTGAATTTTAAATTTTAAATCTACAGGTAGATATCTGTAGCTAACCTTCAGCATTTTTAGGTATCTGGCAGCATTCTTAGGTATCTGGTATTTTGAATCTTGAATTTTCAATTAGGCGAGTCACCGCCTCGCCCCCATATTGCCTTTGTTTTTCCTTCAGCCTTTAGCCTATCGCCTTCAGCCTATCACACTGCCTTCAGCCTATTACAGCCTACCTCCCCTTAATAACGGGCTACAACCCCCTATCCTATTGGGGTTTATTATAAGAATCGCTCAATTTACATTAAAACACCATTTCATTACATGGGCAAATAAAATAAGAAGTAATATGTTTTATCATACTAATATTTTCCCGCTGGCATTCTATTTTTGATTGCATCTGGGAAAATAAAAGATGCTGTATCTTCAACAGTTTTCTTTTTTACTTTAATCTTGAGTTTCCAAGTTCCTTCCTTTTTTAAATCGAGGTTAGAAATTGTATATAAGCCCTCTTTTTTTTCTGTTACAATTATGGGTTTATCAGAGTTGATGCTATCTAATGATACTGTGATAGTAGCTCCTTCTACATCTCTATCAAATTCATCGTGTATAATAATTCCTACTACATCCTTTCCTATTTTATACTCACTTTGATCAAGCAACATTTCAACACTAAATTTACCCTTGTCGGTTATCTTAAAAAGGCTTTGATTAAAATGCTTGGTGAACTCTCCTTTTTTAGGGGCATGGTTATCATGTCCCTCAGAAAAAGAAGGATTCACAAAACATAAAATAATCAATAAAGCAAAAATTGGCTTCACTTAAATCACCTCCTTTGAAAAATTATTTCATGTTTTTCAATTGTTTAATTTAAAATTAGCAATTATATGTTTACTTTCTGATAGTATAAATATAAATATATCAAAGAATCCAATACAAGAATGAATAAACCCTTTAATACCTTTAAAAAAATATCCAAAATTCTGTTCAGATATGATGAAGATGCAAGATTAAATCTTTTTGAAACCTTCCCTTTTATCAAAAGATTTTTCCTAAATAGAAAGAACCTTCTTTATGTCCGCTCATTTGGAGATATTGTTTTCACAATTCTGATAATAATCGGTATCTTTGGACCTCAGGATGCAGACAAAAATGTTGTGCTATTTATTTCATGGGGTATATGGTGGACTAGTATCGTCTTAAGCTGGTTTTTTGCAGGTAGGCTATGGTGTGGTTTTTGCCCATTTCCGGGATTAGGAAGAATATTTCAACATTTTGGACTTACTCTTAATCTTGATGTGCCACCATTTTTTCGTAAATATTGTGCTTATATATCAGTCTTTCTACTGGCTCTCATAATTTATGTGGAAGCAGTCACAGATATGAAGACATGGCCTGCAGGCACTGCTTATTTGCTACTAAGCATACTTCTTGGTGCTACTGCCTCTGCAATCTTATTCAAAGGGCAAGCATGGTGCAGACATATGTGTCCTATGGGTAAAATTATAGGCTCTGCTTCCACTCTTTCAATATCCGAATTCAGACCTGACCGCACAAAATGTAAGACATGCAGGACATTTTCGTGCAAAAAAGGAAAGGATGGAATTCCAGGATGTCCTGTTTATTTGGGTGCATACAATGTAAGGAACAATCTGGATTGTTTAGTTTGCGGAAGATGTGTTGGTTTATGTGAGTCTGATTCACCGCAAATAAATATCCGCAATCCTTTTGTTGAACTTATTATTAATAAGGGGCGGCATCTGACATGTGCTTTTATTATTCCTTTTTTGATGGGGTCTCAAATTGCGCGGTTTGTACAGCATCAAGATTGGTATAGAAAAGTTGAGGCATTATTTTCTGGCTCAAATTTAATTGCCTTCTCAGTTCTTCTTGCATTAGGCTTTGCAATATTTATAATCTTGGCTCGCATCGGCTCAAAGCTTTTCGGATTAACAGAGGATGAGGTTTTTGGTCGCTTTTCACCGATGATCCCGGTGATTGTTCCACTCGCTTTTACTGGAGAGCTCGTATATAGGCTCGAATATTTTCTTACCAATATTGGCGATTTCGTGCCCACCTTTGGCAGACAGTTTGGCTTTGCTCTTGATAATCTCTTTTTCTCAATTGATAGCAAATTGATAGATTTTATCTGTATTGCTGCCTTATGTATTGGCGGTTTTGCATGCAGTTATGTCCTTTATCTCTTCAATAGTGGCGATTTTCAGGGAATATTAAAAAAGAAGAACTACATTTCTCTACATTTCATTGTCTTCGCTATCTTATCAGGCTATATAATTGCATTTTCTTTTTAAACAAAAACATTAGCATCAAAATAATTGAATCTACAATTCATACATTCGCTAAAAAATTCCAAAATTAAAGTTTTTCCATAAAAAATCCGATAATATCAAAATATCTTCTCAAGTGAATGAATAAGAAAATAAGATTTCGAGCAAAGCATGAATTTTTGCTATTACAACAAAGATTTCTTAAACCTGCCTGCCTATGCCACAGCGGAATCATCGTCAGATCTCGCAAGGCTTGCTACTAAACTATCTGATTTGGTGAGACAATTTAAGATTTAGGATAAAACCCCTGAGCAGATAATAATTTGCTTAAACACCCCCGCCCGGGAGGCTCAAGCTTTCCGGGTTTTCATTTCGTATTACCTTAATCTGTAGTCATTGTGAGTGAAACAAAGCAATCTCGCCTTTTCTTACGAGATCGCCACGCATTATGGGCATTATAAGATTTAGAAAAATTAGATAAAAGTGTTATATTTAAAATAATAATGACATTTTAAAGGAGAAGAATAAAATGAAAAAGGGATTACATAAATTGATTTTGATAATTATTGCTATATCTATTACCTTTTTGTCGATATCATGTGCGACAGGCAGGGCTTTAAAAACCGAAGAGATAAAAGCTCAGGCAATCTCTGGAACATTTACTGTAATTACTTACGGTGCCAGATTCAGCGGCGATCTCGAAAACATCGTCATTCTCGATATAGAAGATGATAAATACAATTTTGAGGTATTTGCTCCTGAATTCGATTATAAAATCAAGAAAAATGTTTCAGCCCCAGATGCAATAATAATGGCTGAAAGCTTTATAGCATTTCATGGTGCTTTCAAACATTCGCAAGTAAGTCAAGTAAAAGATTTAGATGGCAGGGTTATAGGATATGAATTCAGACCTTTATACCACCCTTCAGAATTTGGTTTTTTTGATGTCCTCGATATACATTACTGGTTAGATGGAAATAAGGTAAAAGTCAGGATTGATTTGATCCCTGAAATTAAGAAAAGACTTTTCATTGATGAGACTTTTCAAAGTGACTCTCAGTAATAATGGGTCTTTATTTTATATAAATTAATTCATGAATAACTTTAAAATATTTACACTTACAGAGCTTGTCTAAAAACTACGATTTCACTCGACTGTCATTCCCCGACTTGATCGGGGAATCCAGTCTTTTCAATAGGTTCTGGATTGTCCGGTCAAGCCGGACAATGACAACATGCGAGTTTTTAGACAGGCTCTACATCCCAAGAAAAAGAGAATATAATTTATATTATCAAAGAAGAGCTTCAAAAGAAAGAAGAGATTATTTTTGCCTATATTTTTGGTTCTTTTGTTGACCCTGAAATGACTTTCTTCAGAGATATCGATTTAGGGATATATATAGGTAAGATATTATATTAGAAGAGCAATTTATTGACTATTCAATGAATCTCTCACTTACAATAGAGGGGGTGATTAAGAAATATCCAGTTGATGTAATCATACTCAATAATGCTCCCTTAAGCCTATCATATAGAATTATTCAGTCAAAACTCCTTTTTTGTAAAAATGAAGATTTCTGGGTAGATTTCATTACTAAAACATTGTTAATGTATCATGACCATGCAATATCGAGTAGATATATCCTTGAGGATTTACTCATAGCCTGATGATAGACAGAATCAAATAAAGATGACATGAGTTAATAACCAAAGGTAAGGCAAATCTGTATTGGGTTGGTTATTGAACTTCGGGGTCCAAGTTAATAACTTGAACCCATAATTTTGAAATTATAAGCATTATCTTTGCATAAAAGCCCAGTCTATACCAAAAACCAAATCATGATATAGATTTTTTAAAACATCTTTAATCCATTAGGACAGCCGTCCCAACTGTCACCCTGGGCTTGCCTCTAAGGGTCATCTTTCAGGACAGGCGAGACGCCCGTCCTACCAGTATTTAATGTATCCAAATCGGGATTTGGGTCAACGACTATTATTAAATGTATGCTTTTTGCAATAGTAGTCTTAAGTTTTCAGCTTTTTTATTATCTCGGGCAATTGCGACATTAAATCCGGATGCAATCTTGCCAAATAAATCTTCAGACCCTTTATATCCATCTTGATATCATCAATATCTTTTTTTTGTTCACTGAGCTTATCGATTTTTTCTATTAGGGTCTTTATTTCTTGTTCTAATAGGGAAATTTTCTCCTGTAAAACGATAATATCTTTCATTTTTATTCCTCTATTTTTCGGCTATTTTCTGCGCTGTGCCCTTGTTTTTCTTGCCAATTTTTTATGTTTATGCTTGCGCATCTTTTTCTTACGCCATTTTACAACATTCCCCACAACATCACCTCCCTTTTATGGAAATCAGTATAGATAAAGCGAAAGTAGATTCAAAAAGAACATTATTTCGAGTATATAGAGGAAAACTGCTCCCGTTTATTCTCGCTATACGCATTCTACATCTTTGATGAAGCTGCCTCCATAAATGCCTCTATCTGCAATTCTGTGGCAGGGGATTCTGTCCCATCGTAAGGAATGCTTATGCACGGTATATCATAGTCATCGCTCATTACCTTCAACAAAGCAGTCACTATCGTGCCAGGCATACACCCAAAAGGCATGACATTGATAATACCACAACAGCCCCTCTGTATGAAATCAATTGCTTTGCCAATGCTGAGGATTGTCTCTCCCTCGAAGGAATCATGAATATAAGGTGATGCCATACTTAGCAAATCCTTTATCTTGGGTTCATGTAATGTCTTTAAATAACCCTTAAAAGGCTTAGTAAGAGTATGCTCAATCTTTGATTGCATAAGCTTTTTTATCCCAAAGGATATTAGAGCAGATGTATCTTTATTAATAATCGCCCTTCTTTCAGCGAGGAAATTTACATAATATATCCACTCTTCCATAGGAGCAAGGTAAGCCTCACCCCCCAACGCCTCAATTTTTCTTACAAGGTCTTCATTAGAGAATGTATGACATCTTACAAATATCTCACCCACAACGCCTATGAGAGGCTTTCT
Organism: Thermodesulfovibrio yellowstonii; assembly: GCA_020724365.1. Taxonomy (GTDB): domain Bacteria; phylum Nitrospirota; class Thermodesulfovibrionia; order Thermodesulfovibrionales; family Dissulfurispiraceae; genus DYHD01. Next base: position 8,619 of record DYHD01000073.1, read on the forward strand.
TTCATTATACTTTGGTAGATTCTTAAAATCCCTTTTTAGATCTTCCATAATAGGCTTAAGAGTTACATATGAGCTATTACAAAGTTTAGAATAAATTCTATCAAGATACTGCTTGTATAAAGCATCTGTAGAACCCTTTTCTATTTCGTAAGGTCTTGTCTCGTGAAGGCATTTATAAAGCAGATCAAACGCTACTATTCCAGCCCATGCAGTTTTGGTGAATTCAGAACCTTTACCATTCTGGACAAAATTATTAGAGTGCTGTTCAGGCGCTAAGATTAAGGTATTTTCATAGCCAAGTTTTTTGAGTATTAGCTTTTGTATGACA
>DYHD01000074.1:0-7984 GCA_020724365.1 Thermodesulfovibrio yellowstonii
CTTTGGCAAAGGGAGGTCAGGAGGGATTTTATATAATTAATGTCTTCATACTTATGCCCCCATTAGTAACAACTTATTAAGGAGAAGAAATGCCCATATTTGAATACAAATGTAATAAGTGTGATAAAGAGTTTGAGAAGCTTGTTTTTGGCAATCAAAGGGTATGCTGCCCGAAATGTGATTCTGAAGATGTCCAAAAAAAGTTTTCTCTTTTTGCTATGAGTGGAGTTCAAAGTGCTTCGTCATCTTCATGCACTTCTTGTAGTGCATCTTCATGCACTTCTTGTAAATAGAAAATTTCAAAAGGGTTTTAAACCTTACTTATTTAAAACCCTTAATTACTTTAAAATTATATGAGTTAGAATTAAAAAACTCTTTTAAAACTTATTTTAATCTTAAAAAATTAAGATATGGCAGATTATACAAAGTTTAAAGAACGGATTGATACTGACATCAGGGCTAAAATTAAAAAGCCTGCTTTATACAAAGTGTTACTTCTAAATGATAATTATACTACGATGGACTTTGTCGTTTATATTCTTGAGTCCATTTTTAATAAACCACCTGTAGAAGCGGTGCAGATAATGCTTCATGTTCATAAAAACGGCTCTGGATTAGCAGGGGTTTATACAAAAGACATTGCAGAAACAAAAATAAATATTGTTCATGATATCGCTCTTAAAAACCAGTTTCCGCTTAAGTGTGTGATGGAGAAGGAATGATAAATAAGGAATTAGAATTAATTATAGAAGCCACAATTAGAGAAGCAAAGTTAAGAAACCATGAGTTTCTCACCATTGAACATCTTTTGTTTGCCGTCCTGCATGATGATTGGGGTAGAGATATAATAACTAATTGTGGTGGGAGTATTACTAGGCTGAAGAAATATATTGAGGAATACTTTGAAGAATATATTCCAAAGACAAAGCTCGATCCTGATACATTTCCTCGAATGACTATAGGTTTTCAAAGGGTTATTCAGAAGACATTGAATCATATTCAGTCAGCTAATAAACAGGATGCAGATGCCGGGGATATCCTAAACTCGATACTACTTGAAAAGGATTCGCACTCGGCTCATTTCCTAGAGTTAGAAGGCATAAAAAGGATTGATGTGCTGAACTATGTTTCTCATGGGATATCAAAATTGGCAGATTATACCGATAAAGAAGAAACTAATGAAACTAATGAGTCTGAGGCTCAGGATGATAGATTAAAGGCAAGAGATCCATTAAAGCTTTTTACTGTTGATCTTATATCTAAAGCAGAAAAGGGTCTTATCGATCCAATTATTGGGCGACATGCAGAAATGCAAAGAACTATTCAGGTATTATGCAGGAGAAGAAAGAATAATGTTGTTTTTGTAGGTGAGCCCGGCGTTGGCAAGACAGCCTTAGTTGAAGGGCTTGCCCTTAAGATTCATAAAAAGGATGTTCCTGAACCCCTGAAGAACTCCAGAATCTTTATGCTCGATATGGGGGCGGTTCTTGCTGGAACAAGATACAGAGGTGATTTCGAGGCAAGATTAAAGTCAACCATTAAAAGCCTCGAGGCTATACCCGGAGCTATTCTATTTATTGATGAAATACACACTATAGTAGGGGCAGGCGCTGTAAACAAGGGTTCTATGGATGCCTCCAACATATTGAAGCCTGTTATTATCTCTGGAACACTGAGATGTATTGGTGCGACAACATATGAAGAGTATAAGAATTATTTTGAGAAAGATCGCGCTTTAAGTAGAAGATTTCAAAAGTTAGATGTTTATGAACCCGATATTTCTGAGGCAATCAAGATTCTCGAGGGATTAAAGACATATTATGAAGATTTCCACGGTGTTAATTACACCCATAGCGCTCTTAATGCTGCAGTTGAATTATCTGCCAAATATATCAACGATAAATACTTGCCTGACAAAGCTATTGATGTAATTGATGAGGCAGGTGCAGCACTGAGATTGTCATCTGTTTATAAGACGAAAAAAACTATTGGCATTTCAGATGTCGAAAAAATCGTCGCCAAGATTGCAAGGATTCCATCAAAGACTATATCATCATCTGAGGCCGAAAGGATTAGAAGTTTAGAAAACCAGTTAAAACAAGTCGTATTCGGTCAGGATGAAGCTATACATTCACTTGTCTCTGCCATAAAACGAGCAAAAGCAGGACTTGGCTCAATGGAGAAACCCCTCGGTTCATTTCTTTTTGCAGGACCTACAGGAGTGGGGAAGACCGAGGTATCTCGTCAATTAGCAGCTGTTTTAGGCATAAAGTTTATCCGCTTCGATATGAGCGAGTATATGGAAAAACATACAGTCTCAAGGTTGATAGGAGCTCCTCCAGGCTATGTAGGCTTTGATCAGGGAGGTTTGCTCACAGATGAAATAAGGAAAAACCCGCACAGTGTATTACTTCTTGATGAAATAGAGAAGGCACATCCTGATTTATTCAGCATCCTTCTTCAGGTTATGGATTATGCTACATTAACCGATAATAATGGCAAAAAAGCTGATTTCAGAAATGTAATTATTATTATGACATCAAACGCCGGTGCAAAGGATATGAGTAAAGGAGTGGTAGGCTTCGGCGACAGGGTTAATGACATTCAATCAAAGGGCAAAGATGCTATAAACAGGCTTTTTAATCCTGAGTTTAGAAATCGTCTCGACGGGATTATCACTTTCAATTCCTTAACCCCTGAGATTATGAAAAATGTTGTAGATAAATTTATTAATGAATTAAGAAACCAACTAAAGCAAAAGAAAGTAGATATTTCTATCTCAGAAGGAGCAAGAACATGGCTTTCTGAAAAGGGGCACGATCCATTATTCGGAGCCCGCCCACTGGCAAGGCTTATTCAAGATGAGATTAAGTTAATTTTATCTGATGAGCTGCTTTTCGGTAGATTAAAAAAAGGTGGGAGTGTATATATAGATGTAGATAAAGGTTTAAACAAATTATCTTTTATATTCAAAGCCTGAAAATTCAAGCCCAACAAACAATATTTCAACCATAATTTTTATATAGATCATGATAAGGAAGGTTCCATAAAAATGAAAAGAGTAAAATTTCTGTTTTTCATCTTGATTATTTTTTCTCTATTAACAGTTAGCTGTTCCGCTGAAAAGTTCGGCGGCCAGATAGATAAAAACTTACCAGTAATTAAAGTAAAAGATGCCTTTCTCGACCCATCTTTACAGGGCAAGATGATTATTGTCGAGGGTGTAATCTCAACTCAATGCCAGTCAAGCGGTTGTTGGTTTTTCTTAAGTGATGGAACGGCAAGGGTTTTTGTAAATTTAGCTCCCAAGGGTTTCTCTCTACCACCAAAGACTGGGAAGAAAGCTAAAGTAATGGGGGAGGTCATGAGGGATCAGCATAATGTTCAAATAATTGCACATGGTATTGAGATATATTAAATAATGACATATATCAAGCTTGCACTTAAAAATATTCTCAGACATCAGACTAGAACCTTCTTAGCCCTTTTAGGAATAGCCACATCTGTTGCCCTTATATTTTCAATAATTTCATTTAATAGGGGATTTGAAAGAGGTCTCTCTAAGGAACTCGATGCAACAGGCTTACACTTTATGGTTGTATCTTCTGGCTGCCCACATGAAGTAGCTTCATTAGTCCTTCACGCTGCTGTTGTCCCAAAATTTCTGGATATAGATATCGTCAATAAGCTCAAGCAATTCGATGGAATCGAACTTATATCTCCAATTCTTATAACCCAACTCCCAAATCCACAAAAGGGCAGGATAGATATAATATATGGAATGGATATGAACCATATATCTCAGCTCAAACCTTCATGGAAAATAGATGGACAATTGCCTTCTAATGATTCAGAAGTAATTATTGGTTTTGAGATTGCAGATCATGACAAATTAAAAGTGGGAGACATGATTACATATACTGATTACCAGAAAAGCTTCAAGGTTTCAGGCATAATTCAGAAGACAGGCAGTCAGGACGATGCTTATATTTATATGCCTCTTAAGGCGATTCAGGAGATTCTTAATAAACCTCAAGGCGTCACAGCTATCGGCGTTAAGGTATCTCGTCCTCAAGAGCTAAACTACATAACTGAAGAAATCTCTATGAATGTGCCGGGCATTCAGATAGTAACCATGGGGCAGGTATTAAACAGCCTTGCTAATCTTGCCGCATCTGCTAAGACCCTCAGTCTTTCAATCGCCATAATAGCTATAATCATAAGTGCTGTTGGTGTTATGAATCTTATTCTAATGGCTATTTTTGAGAGAACACAGGAGATAGGTATGATGAGGGCTATAGGGGCATCGAGACAAGATATTTTTAATATAATTATGTATGAAACAATTATCATAACGGTTTCAGGTGGTATAATTGGAATTATATTTTCAGTTGCTGCATCTGGAATTATTGAGAATTTTGTTAGAATATTCATGCCTTATGTGCCTTCTGGTAGGATGATCCTATTTGAACCGTTAATCGCCGTATCTTGTTTAGTCTTTGCGCTCATAATAGGTATTCTATCAGGAACATATCCTGCATGGAAGGCTTCAAATATCAGTCCAATCGAGGCAATCAGGGGATGATAGAAGTTAAAAATATCGAAAAGGTTTATCAGAGAGGCTCTGAAAGGGTTTATGCCTTAAAAGATATATCTTTCATTGCTCGTAAGGGGGATTTTATCTCAATCACTGGACCCTCAGGCTCTGGCAAAACAACCCTTTTACATTTAATTGGTTGTCTTGATAAACCATCAAAGGGGTTCATTAAGATAGATGGTATTGAGATAGAAAAAATGAAAGAACCAGACTTGCTGACTGTAAGAAGACAAAAAATTGGTTTTGTATTTCAGCACTTTTATCTTATACCAGGTCTTTCTGTTTTAGAAAATGTGATGCTTCCCCTTATTTTTGCGAGGAAAAAAAGAGATCTGGATGAGATTATATCTATTATTGATAAGGTCGGACTAAAGAAAAGGATTTATCACACCCCTAACCAGCTTAGCGGCGGAGAGATGCAAAGGGTGGCAATAGCAAGGGCTTTGATCAATAACCCAGAAGTATTGCTTGCTGATGAGCCTACTGGCAATCTTGACACTGAGAACAGTGAAAATATCTTTGAGCTCTTAAATTCGCTAAATTTAGGGGGGTTAACCGTTATAATAGTTACTCATAACCCTGAACTTGCTGGTAGAACTAAACGAATCATCAAACTTAAAGATGGCAAAATGGAATAATCTAAGTTTATATATAGAGAGGTGGTGCAATGTCAATTTCTGGAAGAAGCTGTTATGAGTCAATGATAGAGCATCTCACATATTCCCTCGCAAAAGATATATATTCTGCTACCCAGAGGGACAAATTTCAAGCTGTTGTGCTCTCAGTAAGAGACCAACTCGTCCAAAACTGGATGAGAACCCAACAATATTATTATGAGATAAATACAAAAAGGGCATATTATCTCTCTTTGGAGTTTCTAATGGGCAGGCTTCTCGATAGCTATATTAATAATCTTGGACTCACTGAGGAGCAAAACAAAACCATTGCTTGCTTTGGAATTTCATATGAAGACTTACTGGAACATGAGTGGGATGCTGGGCTTGGAAATGGTGGATTGGGCAGACTTGCAGCCTGTTTTTTGGATTCACTTGCGACCCTCCAATATCCTGCGTATGGTTATGGCATAAGATATGAGTATGGTATTTTTTCCCAAAAAATAAAGAACGGTTTTCAGATTGAGACACCTGATAACTGGCTTAGATATGGCAACCCATGGGAGTTTCCAAGGCCAGAGGTATTATATCCTGTTCGCTTTAAGGGTTGGGTTGAGACTGTCATATGCGGAGGCAACAGGATGTATATGGCATGGAAAGATACAGATGAAGTAATGGCAATGGCTTATGATTACCCTGTCCCTGGTTACAGGAATAAAACCGTTAATACCCTTAGGTTATGGTCGGCAAAATCCAGCCGTGAGTTTGATCTTGAATATTTCAATGGCGGTGATTATGTCAAGGCTATGGAAAATAAGAATTACAGTGAGACAATCTCAAAGGTTTTATATCCTGATGACCAATCCCTTGCAGGCAAAGAACTTCGCCTTAAACAACAATATTTTTTTGTTGCAGCTACTCTAAGGGATATTGTAAGAAGATATAGGAAGTTGCATAAAAACTATAATGAGTTCCCCGAAAAGGTTGCAATTCAATTGAATGACACCCATCCATCTATTGCAATTGCCGAATTAATGAGAATACTCGTTGATGAAGAAGGCATAGGCTGGGAAGATTCATGGGAGTTGACAAAAAAATCATTTGCATATACTAATCATACAGTTCTGCCTGAGGCTCTTGAGGTATGGTCTGAAGGGCTTTTTTCATATCTCTTGCCACGCCATCTGCAGATAATCAAAGAGATTGATAGAAGATTTCTTATCGAGGTGAGAGAAAAATATCCCGACCCTGATATATTGCCGAGGCTCTCAATTATTACTGGAGATGGTGAGCAATATGTTAATATGGCTCGGCTTGCTATAGTAGGAAGTCATACCATAAATGGCGTATCTGAATTACATACTGAGATAATAAAAAACAATATATTCCCAGATTTTTATAAAATATATTCCGAGAAATTCAAAAATATTACAAATGGGATTACCTACCGTCGCTGGCTCCTTGAATCCAATCACCGCCTCACAGACCTTATAAATAGTGCAATTGGGGATTCGTGGATGAAAGACATTACAGAACTGAAAAGATTAGAGCCTTTTGCAGATGATACTGAGTTTTGCAGAAAATTCAGAGAAGTCAAAGAATTAAATAAAGAATTTCTTTCAAGATATCTAAGCCTGAACAACGGTATCTCATTTAGGTCAAATTTTATGCTCGATTGTCAAGTCAAACGCTTCCATGAATACAAGCGTCAACTTTTGAATATTCTTCATGTAATAACCCTATATAACAGGATTCGAGATGGACAGATTAATGATGCCTTTGTACCAAGAACCGTTCTTTTCTCAGGGAAATCTGCACCAGGATATTATATATGTAAGCTGATAATAAAGCTTATTCACTCTGTCAGTTCTGCTATTCAGGAGCATCCTGCTGTTAAGGAAAAACTTCAGGTTATTTTTGTGCCTAATTATAGTGTCTCTCTGGCACAAAGGATAATACCTGCAGCAGACTTATCCGAACAAATCTCTACAGCAGGATATGAGGCTTCAGGAACAGGCAACATGAAATTCACTATGAATGGGGCTTTAACAATAGGAACCCTTGATGGTGCTAATATCGAGATTATGCAAGAGGTTGGTGAGGAAAACTTTTTTATCTTTGGACATACTGCCAGTGAGATAATGGAGATGAAAAAATATTACAATCCATACAAGCATTATGAAGAAAATCACGAACTTAGACACGCATTAAACCAGCTTCTCGAAGGCCATTTTAGCCCCGAAAATACCTCTCTTTTCCATCCTATTGTCAGAGCACTTTTAGATCATGACAGGTTTTTTGTCCTTGCTGATTATAATTCTTATATCAATTGTCAGGAGAGAATTTCAAAAGCTTATAATGATAAAGCCCGATGGAGCAAAATGGCAGTTTTAAACATTGCTCGCTCTATTAAGTTTTCATCAGATAGGGCAATCAGGGAATATGCCGAGAGGATATGGAATATTAGCCCAGCAGATTATTCAGGAAAAAACCAAGAGGATTTATTGGTCTGTAAGATCAATAATATTGTTTAGTCTGAAAAATAGCTTGCTACATTAGCTTAGTTTTAATCTTCTATTTAGCAAGCTATCTTTCTGCTTAGCCTTGTTAACCGGCTTAAATTACAACCTTGCGGTTTCAAGTTTGTAACTTCAACTTGCCAGCCTTTACAAAAAGAAGACTAAAAAGAGTAACTACAACTTTCACCCACTCTTTTATAAAGATAAATAAGCTCTTCACTTATAGGATTTTTCCTACAAAAAGTTATCCTTAT
>DYHD01000074.1:7994-8542 GCA_020724365.1 Thermodesulfovibrio yellowstonii
GACTAAAACCGATACAAACTTTTTATTCACAAATGTTTTAATAAATTATTAAAACTTTCAATATGGAGGAAGGTATGAAGAGGTTTGTATGTGTTGTAGCAGCAGTTATCTTGGCTTTAGCTATCTCTACATCTGCCTTTGCACAGGAAAAAAAGACTTACAGATGGAAGATGGCTACGACATGGTCAAAAGGGATTCCGTGGCATAAGACCGCGGAGTATTATGCAAAGACTGTTGAGATTGCATCCGGCGGTCAGATTAAGATTACAGTTTTCCCTGACGGGGCAATTGTGCCTGCCTTTGAGGTGTTTGATGCAGTAAGAAAAGGTGTTGTAGAAATGGGTCATGACTGGCCCGGCTACTGGAAGGGCAAGAACGAGGCTTTTGTCGCTTTTGGTTCAGTTCCTTTTGGCATGAATAACATGGAGTATTCTATCTGGCTTTTTGCCGACGACGGCATGAAGCTCGCAAGAGAGTTATACGGCAAATATGATCTCGTCCCGTTTCCATCAGGAAACTCTGGACAGGAAATGGGATTTTTCACAAAA
>DYHD01000075.1 GCA_020724365.1 Thermodesulfovibrio yellowstonii
GGAAATTTAATTCAGACATACAGCTTTATGGAGATGGCAATGCAGCAAAAAACATTCTGGAAGCAATTTGTAAGTGTTAGCCTATTGCTTATGCCAATTCAGCAGGCATATTCTGCCGAAATCGGCAAAAACAAGATTTATACAGGTATTTTTGGTTTGTGGGCATGGGGTGATTGGGATGAGTTTGTTACTTAGCAAATGAGAAAAGATTACATCATTACCTTTGCAACTGAATTTTTTATCTTAATAAGTGGGGTATTAGTTTATAAATTAGCTGCGATATATCTTGGCAAAGAAGGATTTTCTGAATATGCTCTGAGCAAAAAGACGGTATCTTTAATCCAACCTGCTTTACTCATAGGGCTTGGAGTAGGGATACCAAGATTTATTGCATATGCAAAATCAGAATCAAAAAACATAAACCCTGACGGTTATTTTATAAGCGGGCTTTCTGCTATTCTTTTTATTGGGCTTTTTTTTATACTTGCTCTGAATATTTTCAGGGATAACGCTGCTTTTTTGTTGTTTGGGAGTCCAGACTATTTTTACTTAATTTATCCTCTCAGCTTTATGCTTTTGGGTTTGCTTCTTCATAGTTCCTGTTATGCCTATTTTAGGGGCAATCTAATGATGTACAAAGCCAATCTGCTTCAGTTTATAAATGCTGCCTTAATCCCCTTTATTGTTTTTTTTATAAGCACAAACTTAGTTCAAATACTTCTTTTAAGCGGGGTTTTATGGATAATAATTTCGATTGGTTTTCTTATATTAATCTTAAAAAGCATAGATTATAAATGCAAAGATTTTTTTCTCTATTTAAAAGACCTTCTATCTTATGGAATACAGCGGGTTCCCGGTGATTTTTGCATGGCTGGACTCATTTCCTTGCCGGCTATATTAACCGCTCATATGGCAGGAATAATAGAAGCAGGTCTTGTTGCTTTCGGCATATCTATTTTAACAATGGCAGGCGCCTTTTTTGCCCCCATTGGTTTAGTACTCTTGCCGAAAGCAAGCCAGCTTTTAGCAAATAAAGATTTTTTTCTATTAAGGCATCATATACTTAGACTACTGAAGATTACGGTTTTTTTAACAATAATAGGAGTAGTTTTTTTTGAAATATTTGCAGATGCAATCATAACTCTATATCTTGGTGCCGGTTTTTCAGATGCGGTATTCACTGCAAGAATAATATTTGTTTCTGCTATTGCATATACTATATATGTCTCGATGAGAAGCATCATAGATGCCTATTATGTTAGAGCAAAGAATACTATAAATATATGCTATTCAATGCTTCTATTCATAGTTTTTTCATCAGCTACAATAGTATTCGCTGAAAAAGATTATCTTTATATAATAGTAAGTTTTGTTTTGGCTATTTTTTTTCTCGGGTTCTTGACATTGATGGAAATAAAAAATATTATTAAAAAAATTGAAGTGAAAATGAAACAATGAATTTTTCATAGAGATAGGTATAATAATCCCAGAATTGTCATTAGACTAAATTTCTAATGACTGCCATTAGAATTTATTGCATATAAATTATTGATAAATATAAAATAAAATCACAAACGTATAGTGTAAAATTCAATTAAATAATAGTAGGGAAAACTTACATGGTAAAAGAGCTTGAACTTAGCTTTAGCGACAAAGAAATAACACCTTTAAACTCTAATGGCAATTCTGGGATAATACAAACTCGAATACGATGAAAAAAGAGTTTGGTGATTAGATTCTATGACAGCAAAAATATTTTTCAAGTGAAATATAGATAGTATTTTGCTTGGGGTATTAATTGCTGTATTTTTCAAAAGACTATTTTCATATTCTCTTTTCACTGATAGCGATTTTATTCAAATAGGGGTATTAACTCTTTTCGAAATAAGAAAAATTATAAGGTCTCTGCAAAAATGAAGATTTTATACATTACAAGCCTTTCAATGAATATAGATTCAGGAGCCCAGAAGCATGTTATGGGAATCTTTAATGAGCTTAAAAAAATGGATGTGGACATTCAACTCCTCAGTCCTTCAGTCTTTAAATCAGGCATTTACGGCGCAATAGAAAGGAAGTTTAATCTTGCCAAATCTACAAAAGAGGCTATTAATAATTTGAGCCCTGATATAGTGTATTTTCGATATGAAGGTGCCGATGCTTTCAGTGCAAAGGAAGTAATCTGCCAGAGAATTCCCTATGTCATTGAACTGAACACAAAGACTGTACCTGAGTTCTGGGCGACACGAAGATTTCTACCTTATTGTGTTAGTGTGCTCACAGAGCCATGGGTTTTTAGTAATGCAAGCGGGGTTGCAGCAGTTACTTCAGAAATTTATAAATATGCGGTTAAATCAGGAAAAAAAGAAAACCCCTTTTTACTTGCAAAAAATGGCATTGATATCAAATCTTATGTCTATTACAAATATAATCCATCAATTAGAGAGTTGTATAACACACCAATTGATGCTCCTTTATTAGCCATGATTGGTTCTATATCTCCATGGCACGGGGCTGATATTTTGCTAAGAGCTTTATCAAGTGCAGAACTTGAAAAATTTTACTTATGGATTGTAGGAAATATAGATATCTATAAATTGAGAAAAAATTTCCCAACTCAGAAAATATTCGAGAGAGTTAAATTCATTCCATGGCAAAACCCTTCTAATTTAACTAAAATACTTTCGGCAGTGGATGTAGGTATTGGGTCACTATCCTTGCAAAGACAACAAATGCAAGAGGCACAACCATTAAAAGTGAGAGCATATTTGGCAAGCGGTTTACCTACTTTATTAGGTTACATAGATTCGGTCATTTCGTCTGAACTTCCATTTATTTCATCTGGACGGTCCTCATCAATAGAGGCGTTATCTCTGGAGATCAGAAGATTTTATGAGCATGTAACTCAAAACCAGCATGAACTAAGAAAACAAGCACGAGATTATGCGGAAAAATATCTTTCATGGAGTATTGCAGCAAAAGAAACGCTGGATTTTCTAAAAGATATATTATGGAAAAAATAAATATTCTAACCTTTAAATCTGATTATATTCTGTTTACTTTATTTTGCAGTTTAGTCGTAGCTTTAGGAATATTATTTGAGCCAACAGCAGCAATTATCGCTATAGTCCTTTTGAGCCTATTAACTTTATCTGTTTTTCATTGGGACAAAATTATATGGTTCGCGGTTCCAACGTTTTATTTGGGTTTTCCCCTTTTTGTTTGGCCACTTAGTCAATTAGAACTCGGTGTTCCAACATTAAGCCTTCTTATACTCCCCCTTTTAGTTCATATTGCTAACAAACTCATCAGGGGAAGAATCTATAAACAAAAAATAGATTGGTCGATAATGGCTCCAGTTATGATATTTACTATTTTTTTATATTCATCTCTTCTGTGGACACCGAATTTTGATTACGGATTTAAAAAAATTATTATTTTCAGTATTCAAGCATTATTGCCTACTGTAATTCTCTTGACATCAAGATATTCGAGCGGTAACATAAAATTACTTGGAATTTCTCTTCAGTTTCTCGCATGTTTTTGTGCTCTACAACTTTTTTTCTGGGGTGGTGAGGAGGCTCTATATCCGGGTAGAAATACCTTACCCAGCGTTAACCCTATCTGGCTTTCGAGAATTGCCATATTAGGCATTATTGCCTCAATATGGAATTTGACTTCCTTGAAGGGTAATAGAAAATTTATATTTAATGGCATGGTTATATTGCTTTCTTTATGGGTCGTTGTTTCCACCGGCTCACGAGGCCCTATCTTAGCATTTATCTTTTCTTCTATTGTTATAACAGTTTTAAGTATGACTTTAATAAAAAGATTTTCGTCTATTAAGTTCTTTCAGTATTCAATAATTATTGCTATGAGTATCTTTATTATATTTGTACCAGTACTTATATCTCCCGAAGAGGCATTTCGCTATATAAACATACCTCATGACCCTACTACAATAAGTTTAGATGAGAATATTAACGCCCGCCTGCAATCATACGCGATTGCTTACTCACATTTTAAGCAAAATTTCCTGATAGGGAAGGGAATCGGAGGTTATTCTGAATATCTAAGAGACTATCCACACAATCTGATATTAGAGATTTTATCTGAGGGTGGAAGTATAGGGGTAATATTTTTTCTTGTCATAATTATCAACTTATTTAGGAAAATCTTTTTAGGAGAACTTGCTATGAGTCACGCAATTCTTTTTTTGACTGCCTTTATATTTGCTTTAACAAGCGGTGATCTGGCGTCGAATTATGAATGGTTGATAATTGGCGTTTTTCTATCTCGAACAGGAAATGAGAAATGATTATTAGGCTTGTAGTTATTATTCTTTTTATCCTGGTTAATATCTATCCTTCTTATGCCAATGAATATCCATTTGGTATTTATGGCACATGGTCTGTCAAAGATGATAATAAGGCATTTTCAATAGTTTCAGAAAAAGGGTTTAATCTTGTCGAAGTCCCCCCTAATAAGACTGTTTTAGACTTATGTAGTAAATATAAAATAAAAGCTTTGGTAAGTTTTAATCTCTCAAAAGAGACTTCTTCTAACAAGACTTCGCTCAACAATTTTCAGGAAAACATGATTAACAAAGCGAGAGAGCTTAAAGACCATCCCGCTTTATTTGGTTGGTATATTGTTGATGAGCCTAACTTAAAAGGCATTCCACCTAATGTCGTAAGTTATCTATATAAGAAATTGAAAAGTATTGAGAAAGGCAAACCTGTCTATATATACTTAGCATATCCAGGAACCTGGGATAATTATCTTGATACAGCTGATATTATCGGGATAAGCGGTTATTTAAGAAAAGGGGAAAAAGCAAAGATTATAAGAGAGCGTATTCTTAAAATTAGAAGTGATTTAAGCAAGGAGGGGCTTTCAAAAATAGTATGGCTTGTTTTACATGCCTTTGACTATAGATTTAAAGATAGACAAAGTCCTTATAAATCAATCTCTGGTGATGAATTTAAAGAAACATGGAAAATTGCTTTGGACGAAGGTATAACTGGATTAATGGTATATACGCTCGGTTCTCTACCACGGGCAGTTCCTATAGAACCTTATTATTTGCCAAAAGATAGACCTGATTTATGGATTGAAATTGATATGATAAGGGACGAGATAAAGAAAATAAAAATTTATAATGAGAAAAATTAACCTTTTACATCTCAAAACTTCAGCAAATATTGGTGGCGCTGAAGTGATGTTGACTTATTGGCCAAGGTATCTCGACAAAACAAAGTTCGAACAATTTGTAATCTTAGCAGATGAAGGTCCGTTGCTAAAGATTATTAAAAATCTTGGGGTAAAAGCAGAGTGTTTTGCAGATTTAAAGTGGTTAAAAGGCTTTGTCTTAATTCCAAAACTCTTTAGCTTTATAAGAAAAAACAAAATAGACATTATTCACGCTCATGGTGCAAGGGTAAATCTTTGGGGCTCTGTCGCATCTATATTGACCGGAGTGCCAATAATCGCAACCGAACATAGTATTGACCTTTGGAGGGGCAATACCAATCTACTTAATCTACTTGACAGATTTTCTGCGAGAGTAAATAAGTGCAGAATAGGAGTTTCTCAAGCAGTATGTGAGATGCTTTTTAAGCAAGGGTTACCTTCAAAAAAGATAATATGTATAGAAAATGGCATAGATATTGAGAGATTTAACATCCCTATAGATATTTCTGCTAAAAAGAAAGAATTAGGAATACCGCATAATGTTAAGGTAATCGGGACAATTGGGCGTTTTGTCGAGCAGAAGGGGCATAAATATTTATTAGAAGCTGCAAAACTGATAGTTAATAATATTCTCGATATTAGATTTTTGATAGTGGGTGATGGGCCTCTCATGCAGTCATTGAAAAATCAAGTAATTCAACTCGGAATCGAAGATAAAGTAATCTTTACAGGCCAAAGAGAAGATGTTCCTGCACTGCTTTCTGTAATGGATATATTTGTCTTACCTTCTATTACAGAAGGTCTGCCGCTAGTTCTTCTTGAGGCAATGGCTGCAAAAAAGCCGATTATTGCATCTGCTGTGAGTGGCATACCATATGTGATAGAGGATGAAAAAAATGGTTTATTGGTTCCTCCATGCAAACCGGATGTTATAGCTGAAAAGATTATTTATCTTTTTCAAAATCCAGCGCGAAAAAAATTATTTATTGATAAAGCAAAAAAGGATGTCATTGAAAAATATAATGCACGAGATATGATATCCCAATATAGATCTCTCTATGAGCAAGTGCTTGAACGAAAAAAATTTTAAAGTCCTCTATATTATTACCCTTTCCGAACTCGGCGGCGCTCAAAAGCATCTGTTTTATCTCTTTAAATATCTTAATAGAGAACTCTTTACTCCGGTATTAGTTTCAGGGCAAGTTGGCTGGTTGATGGATGAAGCGGCTAAATTGAATATTGAAACATTTCACTGCTTTAATCTTGTAAGACAAATTAGCCCGGTTAAAGAACTCAAAGCAATATTGGAACTGCAAAAAATTATATCATCAGTAAAACCTGATATTATTCACTGCCATAGTTCAAAAGCAGGCATTCTTGGTAGGATTGCTGCTCGCATTTGCAATATTCCAATAATTCTTTTTACTGCTCATGGATGGGCATTTACCGAGGGGGTTAAAAGTAAAACCAAAGTATTATATGAAAACATTGAAAGGCATGTCGCGAAAATGACAACAAAAATAATAACTGTCTCTGACTACGACTATAATCTTGCTATTAAACAAAGAGTTGCAACAAAAGAAAAGATGATAACTATCAAAAATGGCATAGATTTCTCTTATCATACAGATGATATCGAGACTAAACATAAATACCGTGCGCATCTCGGCATTGACAGTTCATGTGCAGTTATTACAATGGTTTCACGGTTGTCCCCACCAAAGGACTCCTTAACATTTATAAATCTTGCCAGATTAAATATTGATAGAGATACACTTTTTCTTCTTGTAGGAGACGGGCCGCAAAGAAAGGATACAGAAAATATCATATTGGAAAACAATATTAGAAATGCAATTCTTATGGGTGATAGGGAAGATGTAGAAGATATTCTACAAGCAAGCGATATTTTTTGTTTTTTCTCTAATTATGAAGGACTACCACTTGCTGTAATTGAGGCAATGGCAGCCGGGCTACCTATAATTGCAAACCCTGTTGGGGGGGTACCTGAGCTTGTTAAGAATAAAATAAATGGCTTTTTGGTTGATAAAAATGATATTAACCTGGCAAATAGTAAACTACACCTTCTTCTAAACGATAGTTCTTTAAAATCAAAAATGAGCATGGCATCTAAAGAAATATACTCCAATTTTTTTTCTGCTAAAAGAATGGTTCAACAGACACAAGATTTATATTGTGAATTAGTAAATTCAAGGACATCTAAATGAAAACTCTTGTCATAGGCGGAAGCGGATTTATCGGGACTGCTCTTGTCGGAAAGCTTATTGAGCTCGGACATGAGACGGCAATTTTCGATAAAAGTCCGAGCGGGTATTTCAATCACCTTGTCAATATAGGCGATGTCAGGGATAAGGATGCTCTTAATAAAGCCCTTAAGGGGTTCGATGTCGTTTTTAACCTTGCGGCTGAACACAGGGACGATGTGACTCCTAAGTCATTGTATTTTGATGTAAATGTTGCTGGAGCGGAAAATGTATGCGATGCCGCTGATAGGCATGGTATAAAGAAGATAATCTTTACCAGTTCTGTAGCGGTATATGGTTTTACTGAAAAGGAGACTGACGAATCCGGTGAACTGAAGCCATTTAATGATTACGGAAAGACCAAGCTTGAAGCAGAAAAGGTTTATTGCCGCTGGCTGCAAAAAGGCGATGACAGGTCATTGGTAATTATACGCCCGACAGTAGTATTTGGAGAAAGGAACAGGGGAAATGTTTATAACCTCTTGAGGCAGATTGTCAGCGGTAATTTTGTAATGGTCGGGAAGGGGCATAATATCAAGTCGCTCGCATATATTGAAAATGTGGCGGCGTTTCTGGTGCATGCCCTGAATTTTCCCAACGGCTATCATCTATTTAATTATGCTGATAAGCCCGATCTGGACATGAACTCCCTCGTTTCGATTGTAAAAAAAGAGTGCGGCAAGGACGGAAAGAGCGGGCTCAAGGTGCCCTATGCAATCGGCTATGCCGGAGGCGTTTTCCTGGATTTGATTGCAAAGGCAACAAACCGCAAATTCCCAGTTAGCGCAATCCGCATCAAAAAGTTCTGCTCCAACACCCAGTTCTCCTCATCAAGCATCAATTCAACCGGCTTTATTCCCCCCTACTCCCTTGATGAAGCCCTCCGGCGAACCATCCATTTCGAATTCCTCA
>DYHD01000076.1 GCA_020724365.1 Thermodesulfovibrio yellowstonii
AACTCTGAAGTTTCTCTTGCTCCGAAAGAATTCCCATTAATAAGGTATAACGGAACGGATAATATCTTGTGCGATAGAAGTTCACTTATTGACTTATTTAAGAGCAATGGATAAAAGAGTTGGTTTGTTGATTAATTTTAATGTGGAGAGGTTAATAGACGGAATAAAACGATTAATAATTTAGAGGTCACAGAGGGGATGCAACAGAATTCCTCTTAACTTATTAATATTTAATATTTTCTCTGTGTTCTCTGTGGTTAATTTTGACAATACGCATTTTCAGGAAAGGAGGGAAGTATGAAAAGTAGAAAGGTGTTGCTATTATTGGTAGCTGCTGTCCTAGTTTTTGCCAGCACTGCTAATTCCCAGCAGCCGATGGAGCGTCGTGCATTTGAAGCCCCTATACAAATAGGAACGGTAACCGAGAAATCACCAGCAGTGAGTCTGAAAGCGGTTGGTAAAGAGGTGGTTCCAGGGGGGTTTGAGGTGGACCCGGGTGCGATTCGTGGCAAACGGCTCACAATACCTGGTGGTCAAATTCTAAGATTTATTTGCATCGGAAAATGGAAGGCCGGAGAATGCAAGGGAATCTACATCGAGTGGTAGTTACTACTGTGGCATAATAACTCGCTCAATACGGATGGGCAAAGGCGACACTTCGCTCACCTTTGCCCGCCGGTTAGCTCAAGCATTAGGGTGAAAGAAATCATAATATGAGAATTTTGATAGCAGAAGACGATCCTCCCCTTCAAATATTGGCTAAAGGGTTAATGGAATATTGGGGCTTTGATTATGATATAGCTTCTAATGGACAGGAGGCTGTTGAACATGCTACTACAAATGAAGGCAAATATGACCTTTGCCTTATGGACATTGATATGCCCATAATAAATGGCTTGGAAGCCACAAAAGTTATCCGCCGCAAACTGAAATACTTTCCTATTATAGCATTGACGGGTAATGTGGAAGCCGAAGGAAAATATTTGGCAGTAGGAATGGACGATTTTTTAGAAAAACCTTATCCTATTGATAAACTTTACCGAAAAATTACCGAATTGACTGTTAAATCAATAAAAATTTCTAAAGTTGATGAGCAAATCAGCCTAAGAAAGGAGACCCCAATGGACAGTGAGCATAGTAAGGAATTAAGAGAATTGGCCCAAAAAGGCTTGTGTAAAATGTCTTTAAGGGGGGCTGGCGCGCATGATGTGACGTTCGTCGTGCACAAAAATGTACCAAACAGCATATCCTATGATTTGATTGAAGAAGAAATGGAAGTGTCTACTTTTCTTGATCGTAGAGAAGGCAAGTTTGCAGAATGCTATCTCTATAAATCAAGTTGTTTAGTACCAGTCGTATACCTGAGCGATGAAGAATTTGAAAAAAAACGGCAAGAAGAAGACAAAAAGATAGAATCGCGGACCAAGCTAGTAACTAAAAAGAAAGAAAAATGTTAATTTTATTTCTCGCTCCCAAAAAACATTCTTGGCAATTATTGCCAAACATGTCATTTGAGGGGATGCGAATAACTTGCGTTCTTCGTAGGTTATACCGCTTGCGCACCCCTCAAAATGTTATAGTGAAGTATAAACTCAGAGGGATTGTTGATGCATAAATACGAGATTATTATTTACTGGAGTAATGAAGACGATACTTTTATAGCAGAAGTGCCTGAATTGCCAGGCTGTATGGCTCATGGAGAAACTCCTGAAAAGGCATTAAAAAATGCCAAAGAAGCGATTCAATTATGGATTGATACAGCAAAGGAATTCGGCGATGTAATCCCCGAACCAAAAGGCAGCAAACTGATATACGCATAAACATTTCTTGCATAATAAATCACTCCAGCAGATAGCTAATAGCCACTGCTGAGTTCAGTCGTTATGGATAGATAAAAATTATGATGTAACGAGGATGTCATAAGGGATTTTGCAATAAGAACAAAGAAAAATCTTGCAATTATTGAGACGCTTAATGAATTACTATGTAAGCAATTATTATCAAAAAGAATGAACAATGGCGATATGTTGTTACTTCCGAATATGGTGACATAATTTCAAATGTGGATTTGGACAACAGCCAGTAAAGACTTGTCCCCACCATTCATTTGGAGAATGCCGCCGGTGTTGAGTATTTTTTGTTTGGCGTAAAAAACTCATTATAGAAGCTATAAGCCCTTCTTTTATAGACATCAAAAAGGTTCTCCGTCTCGGTTTTAAGTTTATCAAGGTTAATATCTTCATCCTTCAGCCAATCATATATCATTTCCTTGGTTACTTCTATATGAAACTGAAAGGCGTAAGCCCTGCTTCCATATCTGAATGCCTGATTAGGAAATAACTCCGACCGGGCGAGCGCTACAGCACCTTCTGGTATGTCGAATGTCTCGCCGTGCCAGTGAAACACCTTGAACTTTCTCCATAAATCCCCGACATAAGGATGAATTGCAAGCCTTCTCATAAGAGCATCGGATATGCCTCCATCACTAAGCTCTATATCGTGCCAGCCTATCTCCTTCTGTTCGCCCTTGTAAACCTTTGAGCCTAAAGCCTTTGCCATTATCTGGGCTCCGAGGCAGATTCCAAGAATACTCTTGTCCCCGGCAATAAATTCCCTTACTAACTCTTCCTCTTTTTTGATATATGGATAGATATCATCCTCATTAACGCTCATCGGACCGCCCATTAGCAAAAGAGCATCAAATCCGTTTGCAGGAGGAATATCTTCACCCTTTGACAACTCAACGATTGTAAATGGAATTTTCTTTCTCTTAAGAAAATCCTCAATCGTACCGGGACCTTCAGATTCTATGTTTTTACAGATTAGAACCGACATTACAGATATTAAAGCAAGTCCCATACCATAATAAAAGGCATTGATAAATAATGAATTTAAGTAGCCGGGATGGAATACATGCCTGAATATTAAGCAGGCATTGCCTAAATATTAAGCAAGCAAGTATTTCCATTTACTAATATCCACCCCCTTTTTCCATAGGAAGTGCTACATTATTATTTTATAAAATTCTTTCTTACATCCCTTTAGCAAATGGAAGAATTTTAATTTCCCCTCTTTGGAAAAGAGGGTGAGAGGAGATTTTCTGATCAATATCCATTCAATATAAAGCCGTAGTTCTATGTATGCACAAGACGCTTTACTTCATCGGTTGTAGGATTGCCGGTTATTTCATCAAAAGTTCCAATCTGTGCAATTTTGCCGCCGGAATAAATAATAAGCTTATCCGCAAGTGTTTGCGCTTCAATGAGGTCATGCGTTACGAGCACTACAGGGATATTGAATTCTGCTCGAATATCTTTAAGGAAGTTTCTCATCTCAATACGCAAAGGCGCATCAAGAGCCGAGAATGGCTCATCAAGAAGGAGCATTTTAGGCCTGCGGATAAGGGCGCGGGCAAAGGCAACTCTCTGCTTCTGGCCTCCTGATATTTCAGATGGCAGCATGTCTTCAAGCCCTTTTAAACCGAATGCATTTATCAATTCAGCACATTTTTGCATTCTTATATTTTTATCCATACCTTTTGCGCCGTAAAGAATATTGCCTTTTACAGTCATATGTGGAAATAGGGCTAAGTCCTGAAATACATATCCTATGGAACGTTCCTGCGGAGATAAGTTAATGCTGCCTGAACTGTCATAAAAGACTTCTCCGTTAAGGCGTATTATGCCTCTGTTCGGCTCCATAAGGCCTGCTATCATCTGAAGAGTGAGTGACTTGCCCGCTCCGGAGTAGCCGAAAAGCACCGCCATTTCATTGCCAATCTCCCACGATACATCAAGTAAAAAACCATTTACTTTTTTGTCGATTTTGAGCATAAGCGACATCAGATACCCCTCTTGCTATATTTATTTGCAATATAAAGAAAAATGCCGGACATGACTGTCAAAATTACTACCATTACATTTGCCTTTCCCCATTCTCCTCCTGCTGCATGGGAATATATAGCAAGAGGCATTGTGTCTGTCCTTCCAGGAATATTTCCGGCTAACATCAATGTTGCGCCGAACTCTCCTATAGCTCGGGCAAATGACAGCACAGCGCCTGCTATGATTCCTTTCTTTGCAAGCGGAAGAATAACCTTTAATGCTGTATCAAATTCCGAATGACCGAGGGTATATGAGGCGTTAATAAGCGTCTTGTCCACTGATTCTATAGCAGCCCTTGCGATCTTTATCGTCAAGGGCAAAGCTACCACAAAGGATGCAAGGACTGCTGCATACCATGTAAACATAATTGTCCATCCTGTCCATTCATAAATCACATTGCCGATATAACCATTCCTGCCAAAAAGAATAATGAGATAATAACCCGTTACCGTAGGCGGCAATACAAGCGGAAGCGTAAAAAGTATGTCTAGAAGTTCTTTGCCTTTGAATTCCTTCCGCGCAAGTATGTAGGCGATGAAAACCCCGATGATTACCACAAATACGGTGGCAACGGATGCAATCTGAAGCGAAAGCCTTAATGAAAATAATGTTGAATTATCCATATCTAATGGCCATATTTACTTACCGCACAGCCTTAAATCCATATTTTTCAAGAATCTTTTTCCCTTCCGGCGATGTCACAAGGGAGATAAATTCCTTTGCCAATATTTCATTCCTTGTTCCTTTTACAACAGCTATGGGATATACTGCCGGACTGTGGCTTGCCTCTCCTGCAGTTGCCGCAATCTTTACTTCTTTTGGTCTGACCATGGCGTCAGTTAAATAAATGATGCCGGCATCCACCTCTTCCCGTGCTACATAGTCAAGCACCTGCCTTACATTTTCCGCAAAAATAAGCCTGTCTTTTATCGCTTCTGCAACCTTGTAATAATTTAAAACTTCCTGCACATAGCGCCCTGCAGGAACAGTGTTAGGATTGCCAATAGCGATTCTTTTTATATTTTTTGATATCAGGTCTTTAAAGGACTTTATTTCTGCCTTTGATTCTGCAGGAACAATAAGAACAATACTATTTGCCGCAAAGTTTACCCTCGTATCTTTTATAACCATACCCTTCTGTTCGATAATATCCATGTCCTTTTGCGATGCTGATGCAAAGACATTCACAGGTGCGCCTACCTCAATCTGCCTTCTCAAGGCACCGGACGAGGCAAAGTTAAATATAATATTAGCTCCCTTATTGGTTGCCTTATTCTTGGCTTCATAAAGCCTGCCTATTTCCTCAAAGGCGTCTTTCAAACTCATTGCAGCAGAAACAGTTATTTCCTTTGGTGGTTCTGCAAGGGATATTCCTGTTATTAGTAGAACAGATAAAAAGACTAAAACCGACACACAGACATTTTTAAACATAATATCCTCCCTTTGGTACGAAAATACATCTAATCCGTCATTCCCCGACTTGATCGGGGAATCCAGTTCCTTTGCTTCTGGATTGCCCAGTCAATCTGGGCAATGACATTTTCATGCCCCTTTGTGCCGACCTGTCTGCCGACAGGCGGGCTTGTCGGCATGTGGGTTTCACCTTTAAATCCCCCTTCATCACCCTTTTCCAAAGGAGGAGCAGGATATTTTCATGCCCCTTTGTGAGCCGAAGGCTCGTGAGGGTTTCACCTGAAAATACTCCTTAATTTCCTGTCGCACTGCCGCTCTCTACCCCAGAAAGTCTTCGACTTTCTGGGGACCCCGCTCTGTCGCACTATCATACCCGTTCAATATTTTCATCTCCTTTTGTGTCTCTTTAAGATATGATTGTTTTATATCGTATATATATCACAGGGAATAACGGATTTCAATCCTTTTTTATTCTCCATATCATCGCCGCACACTTCGCAGTTTCTCTCCCTTCGGATATTGAGCTTCCTGAACTCCATATCAATGGTATTAAACACGAGCATCTTTGAAAGCATTGGTTTACCATAACCTGTGAGCAGCTTGATTGCCTCTATAGCCATCAACTGCCTGCGATAGCGTTCAAGTTCTATATCAGTTAACCATCTCACAGTATTCCTCTCCTATCCTCGCATTCAAGACCTCAAGTTCCATATCTTTGTCTTCTCCAAGAATTCCATATGCATCGGCTCTGCACTGTCTGCAATGAGTCATCTGTGGAACATACTGAATGCACTTGTCCCTCATGCTATTAATCATTTCACGGGATGGCCTCTGAAAATACTCAAACTCTGCCTGTGGAATAAGTGGAATTATGTTCATTAGATCCACACCCTTACCTCCTGCAAGCCATGCGATCAAAGGGATATCTTCATCGTTAACGCCAGGGATTAAGACACTGTTAACCTTCACAATCAATCCAGCGTCTATGGCGTTTCCGAGTCCTCTCCACTGATTAAATAATAAACATTCTGCTGCATCTCTTCCGGTATATCTTCTTCCTCTATAGATAACCCACGAATAAATCTTTTCGGCAATCTCAAGAGTTATAGCATTAATGGTGATAGTCAGGCTTCTAACGCCTGCCATTACGATGTCTTCAAGCCTGTCTGTTAAGTATAGCCCGTTTGTGGACATGCATAGTATAATATCGGGGAATTCTCTTTTTATAGCCGTTAGCACCTCAAAAGTGGAGTCATTCACAAGAGGGTCTCCTGGCCCTGCTATCCCGATTACGCTAATGCGATCGTTTCTTTCTATCAATAATTTTACCCTTTCCATCGCTTCTTGAGGGGTTAGAACCTTGCTCGTAATGCCCGGACGTGATTCATTCGCACAATCATATTTTCTTAAACAATAGTTGCACTTGATACTACAAATTGGTGCGACAGGTAGATGAATCCTGCCAAATTTATTATGAGCTTTTACCGAAAAACAAGGGTGATTTTTAATAATATCTTTTTTTAATCCTTCTTCTTTATTTTTCATCTCAAGCCTCTATGTGTAAATGGCATTTTTTTGTGCATATCTTTGAACATGCTTCGCAGCCTATACAGTCCTCAGGATGTGCAACAGACATGACCTTGTTGCCCATATCATCTCCAAATTCATCCTCTCCCTCAAATGGTTTTTCTATAAGCATGAAAACATTCCTGCTGCAGACCTTATAACATCTGCCGCAGCCGATACACTTCTCAATATCTATTGTTTCAATGAATTTAGGAGTCCATTCTTTGCCGCCTTTTGTATAACCAATTATTTGAGACATATTAACTCCTTTTTGAATGGTTTAGTGTAGTTTATGAAATAGCATCTCCATCATGCTCGCCAGTTCTTACCCTTACCGCGGTGTCTATTGGTGAGACGAATATCTTTCCATCTCCATGTTTTCCTGTCTGATTTACCTTTATGATCGAATCGATGATTTGTTCAACTGCCTCATCAGCCACTACTATTGTCAAAAGACGCTTTGGCACATAAAGTGCCGCTTTAGGCAATATATGTTCAATAGCATAGGTTGAAGGAGTAGGTTTTAGTTTTACTGCAGCACAAAAACTATCTGGCATTTCAGAATCCATTTCAGCACACATAGCGCCCTTCTGTTTACCTCTTCCATCAACGCTCTGAATAGTCATAGAGGGGTAGCCTAGACTATCGAGCGATTGCTTTGTCGCAGGGAGCTTGTCCCTTCTAATAATAGCTGTAATCTCTTTCATCCTGTTAAACCTCCTTTTATTTTCACCTTAAAATCCCCCCTCGCCCCCCTTTGCTAAAGGGGGAATATTGATGGAAAACCCTTTGCTAAAGGGGGAATATTGATGGAAAACCCTTTGCTAAAGGGGAATATTGATGGAAAACCCTTTGCTAAAGGGGGGAATATTTAAAGTCCCCCTCTTTGGCAAAGAAGAACTTCTATCAGTCCCCCTCTTTGAAAAAGAGGGGTTAGGGAAGATTTTTATTCTCTTTTGTGTCTCTTTGAGACATGTGGGTTTCATGGTATTATCATTTGTCATTCAATGATTTAGTATCAACTTTCTTCGCAGAACATACAGGTCTAACTATATTCATAATCCCGCCTCGCCCGTTCTTACTGTATAAGCTGATTCGACTGGGCTTACAAATATCTTGCCGTCTCCTATAAATCCAGTTCTTGCTTTACTTTGTATCATTCCAACTACCTTATTAACATCCTCATCATCAACGACCATCATGAGAAGTGTCTTGGGGAGTTCATCATAATGGATTGGACCAATTTGAAGCCCTTTTTGCTTCCCTCTACCAAATACGGGTATCTTTGTAAGGGATGGAAACCCTGCTCCCTCTAATGCAAGAACTATTTCTTGTTCTTTTTCAGGTCTTATAAATGCTCTTATCATCTTCATATTTTTCCTCCTTATATTTTCAGTCCGTATTGTCAAAATTAACCACAGAGAACACAGAGAAAATATTAAATATTAATAAG
>DYHD01000077.1 GCA_020724365.1 Thermodesulfovibrio yellowstonii
TGAATTTTTTTAATAACTTCTTCAAAAGTGCAAAGTTGAATATTACTATGGTATCATAAATACACTTATGCCTGCTATTGTTATTATACCCTGCCGTTATGCCTCAACCCGGTTTCCGGGAAAGCCACTGAAGTTTTTATTTGGCAAACCCTTGATACAGCATGTGTATGAAGGAGTTAAGAGATCAAGAAGTGTTGAAAAAATTTTTATAGCGACAGATAGCGTAGAGATTTTTGAAACAGTTAATAGCTTTGGGGGTCAGGCAGTAATGACCTCTGAGCAACATCAATCAGGCACTGATAGGATTGCTGAAGCCCTTCTAAAAATAGCTGAGACAGATGAAGATATCCTCAGCAGGGCAGATGTTATCGTTAATGTTCAGGGAGATGAGCCGATGATAAAACCACAGATGGTAGATGATGTAGTAGAACTAATGCTTGATAGCAAAGCGAATATAGGAACGCTTGCAAAGAAGATAAATAGGGTTGAAGATATCGTAAACCCTAATATTGTAAAGGTTGTATTAGACAGAGAAAGTTTTGCTCTATATTTTTCAAGAGCTCCAATACCTTATCATAGAGATATTTTCTGTCATAATGTATTGGTGAATAATAACCTTGACATGATTAATATGTATAAACATATCGGTATTTATGCTTATCGCAGGGATTTTTTGCTTAATTTTATAAAGTTGCCAATATCTTTTCTCGAGGATACAGAAAAGCTCGAACAGCTTAGGGCACTTGAAAATGGGTATAAGATTAAGGTAAAAATAACCCCCTATGAGACACTCGGAGTTGATACGCCTGAAGACTTAGAAAAGGTGAGGAAATGTCTAAGTATATCTTCATAACGGGAGGAGTGGTATCAGCCCTTGGAAAAGGAATCGCCGCTTCAGCAATTGGTTCGCTGCTTGAAGCGAAGGGACTAAGGATATCTATTCAGAAATTAGATCCATATATAAATATAGACCCCGGAACTCTTAGCCCTTTTGAACACGGTGAGGTATATGTTACAGATGATGGCTGCGAGACTGACCTTGATCTAGGACATTACGAGAGGTTCATAAATCAAAAAACTTCTATATTTAACAATTATACAACCGGAAAGATATATCATAATGTTATAACAAAAGAGAGAAGAGGTGATTATTTAGGAAACACTGTTCAGGTAGTTCCTCACATAACTGATGAGATAAGGCAAGCAATAAAATCTGCAGTAACCTTTACTACTGACATCTTAATTGTAGAGATAGGAGGAACGGTTGGAGACATAGAGAGCCTACCATTTTTAGAAGCTATCAGGCAATTTAGATATGATGTTGGCAGAGAAAATGTCATTTATATTCATCTCACTCTTGTGCCATATATTAAAACTGCAGGAGAACTCAAGACTAAGCCGACTCAACATAGCGTCAAAGACCTTCGGGAAATAGGAATACAGCCCGATATACTTTTATGCAGATCTGAAATGCCTTTGCCTGTAGAAATGAAGAAAAAGATAGCGATACATTGCAATACTGATATTGATGCTGTTATATCGGCTCTGGATGTAGAGACAGTATATGAAGTGCCGATACAATACAAACTAGAAAACCTTGATAAAATAATAGAGAAAAAGCTTTGTTTAGACAACAGACCACCAGATCTATCTACATGGCAAGATGTTGTTTATAAGATAAAGAATCCGAAAAAAGAGACCAAGATAGCCATAGTGGGCAAATATGTAGGACTTAAAGATGCATATAAAAGCCTTACAGAGGCTCTCTCACATGGCGGTATAGCTAATAATGCACGGGTGAGATTGATATGGGTGGATTCCGAGGAAGTCGAGGCAAGAGGCGCTGATAGACTCTTAAGCGATGTTGACGGCATCCTCGTTCCAGGGGGATTTGGCAGTAGAGGAATAGAGGGTAAGATAGAGGCAGCTAAATATGCAAGATTAAAAAAAGTGCCTTACTTTGGGATATGTCTTGGGATGCAGTGTGCTGTAATAGAGTTTAGCAGGAATGTATGCAATTTGTCTGCAAATAGTGTAGAGTTCGATCCAGACACAAAGCATCCTGTAATCTATCTTATGGAGAGCTGGTATAATCATAGAACGAATAAGATTGAAAAAAGGAGTTCGGAGTCTCAGAAAGGCGGAACGATGAGACTCGGGGCTTATCCTTGCAACCTTACTCCTAATACAAAAGCCTTTGAGGCATATAGTATAAATAAAATATCAGAAAGGCATAGACACAGGTATGAATTTAACAATTCATACAGAGAGATACTCACTCAAAAGGGGATGGTTATAAGCGGCGTATCGCCTGATAATGAACTTGTTGAGATTATTGAACTTGACGATCATCCTTGGTTTCTTGGCTGTCAATTCCATCCTGAATTTAAATCGAGACCGATAGATCCGCATCCCCTCTTTAGGGCTTTTATAGAGGCTTCGCTGAAGGCACAACGAGCTTTATTTATATAAGGGAGAATGTAGTATTATGGAAAAGAAACTAATGTTTATAGGGGATTCCCTTACGGAGTTTTATGATTGGGAAAGAAGATTTCCTCAACATAAGGTATTTAATCTTGGCATTTCAGGGGAGAGGATTGAGGAACTATTTGAGAGACTTCCCAGAGTATTTGCTAAAATAAATGAAGTTGATTTTGTATTTATCATGACAGGCATTAATAACATAGCTATGGAGGATTTTGATGTAATAAGCACCTATCGAAATATTGTAAAAGAAATGACCTCAAACTATAGAAATGCTGTAGTTGTGGTGCAGAATATTTTGCCTGTAGCCTTATATTGGATAGACAATAAGCTAATCAGGGCTATCAATATAACGCTTAGAGAAATATCAGAGAAATACAATGCGGAATATCTCGATATTTATACCCTGTTCATAACACAAGATGATAAGGCAAATAGATTATGCTTGCTTGATGATGGTGTCCATATAAGCAATAAGGGATATGAAATATGGTCACAAGCAGTCGAAGATTATTTAAGAAGTAAAACTACCTCTTCTCCTCAAGCACAATCTTGTGTTTAAGCAGGGATACCTCCTTAAGAAAACCATCAAAGGTCTTTTGTTCTCCAAAAAGATTTTTCATGAATATCTTGTTTCCTTCAGGAATAAGAAGATCTACATTTTCTAAAAAAAGCTCCTCGTGCCCGTCTCTATTTATATAAACATTAGCCTCACACATCTTTTTCCTCCTTAATTCGCTTTATCAAATAATCTATTAGGTGGGGCAAAGGCTCTTTAGCTACAGCCATAATCTCCACATTCTCCTGATTTAAGGGAAGAAGAAATTTCTTAGTAGTCATTGAAGACGATATAGCCTTTGCTATAGCAGGAGTAAGTTCTCCAAGGAAGCCATTTGAGAGGATAATGCTTAAAGGTCCTACTATTATATCAACCTTGTTGACATTGAAGATTATAGCATTTTCTCCTGTAGCCCCCTTATTTGCACGAGCCTTCATCATAGAAGATGTTGCAGTAGAATTCGTCCCGAGGGCTATTATTTCAACTGACTCCCCCAATTCCTCTCTCAGTCGTTTAATTATAAGACTTCCTATCCCCCCGCCTTGCCCATCTATAACTCCTATTTTTTTCATTATTCTTAAGTATAGATATAATTAAAATAAGGTGTCAATATCACCAGAAGATATCCTGATGAAAAATGTAAAACCCAAATCCCGATTATGATATACTTTTATTAAAGATATCCTTGCTTGCTATTTTGAAGTCGAATACATTTTTTAGGCTAAGGAGGAATTTTAGAAGTGAAAAAATATATATTGAACATATTTCTTAATTGTTTATTAATAACTTTGGCTCTATCTTTAGCTTATGCAGAGGAGATAAATCTATCAGAAATAGAAAAGATAACAGGAGATGTTGATTTTCCGATATCTCTATGTTTTTTTGAAAAAGATACAATTGTTTTTACTGAAAAAGGGGGGCTTCTAAAGATTATAAAAAATGGAATACTCCGGAAAGAGCCGTTAAAAAGATTTGATGTCGCTACTAGATTTGAAAGGGGGCTTTTAGGTTTAGCATGTAGGAATAAAAAGATATATGTTTATTATACCTATACAAGCGGTTTTAAGACTTATAACCGCGTGGTAAGCCTTTTTCCTGAAGTTATTATCCTCGATAAAATCCCTGGAGCAATAATACATAATGGCGGCATTCTTGAGTTTGGAGCCGATGGAAAGCTTTATATATCCACTGGTGACGCAAGGGATGAAAACTTATCACAGGATATTAAAAGTCTTGCCGGAAAGGTTTTAAGAATAAACCCTGATGGAAGCATCCCAGAAGATAATCCATATAAAGGCAGTCCTATATGGAGTATCGGTCATAGAAATATTTTTGGGATGGCATTTGATGAAAAAGGTAATCTTTATATTACGGAAAATGGTACCCATAGAGATGATGAGATAAATGCTATCGAAAAGGGTAAAAACTATGGCTGGCCCATAGCTCTTGGATTCAGCAAAGACATAAGGTTTGTAAATCCTATCAAAACTTATACCCCTAATATTGCACCTACGAATGCTACATTTTATAAAACTTGGTTTATCTTTGGGGCGTGGAATACAGGACAGATAATAGCCTTAAAAATAAAGGAAGGAAGAGTAGTTGATGAAAAAGTTTTATACAAGCACAGAGACGGCATAACAGATGTTAAATATTTCCCCGACGGCTACCTTTATTTTTTATCGAGGGAAGGGATTTACAAGGCAAAAATTAAAGGAGAGTAAGAATAAAAAGATAGCAGAAATTAAAGCAATAATAAAAGAAACCTAAGAAGTTTACCGCTATATAAGATCATGTTATAATCTTTAAATGCTTGATGTTTTAAAGATATCGGTTATTTTTATTGCTATCATCATTTTAGTTCGGTTCAAGTGGAATATAGGATATGTTCTAATGATCGCTTCCGGGCTTTTGGCATTATTGTATATGATGCCTCTGGAGAAAGTCCTATCTACTATAAAGTTTACAGTTATAGACCCCGTTACAATTAAACTTTTTTTTGCTCTAACCTTGATAAGGGTTTTCGAGATAATCTTAAGAGAAAATAAAGTGCTATCAAGGATGACAGATGCAGCGCGAACTCTACTTAAAAAAAAGAAGGTAGTTATTATCTCAATGCCTACACTAATAGGTCTCTTGCCTTCTCTCGGAGGGGCTTATTTTTCAGCCCCTATGGTTGATGAATCCACAAAAGGTATCAGAATGTCTCAGGAAGAAAAAGGGTTTATAAATTACTGGTTCAGACATCCCTGGGAGTTTATTTTACCGCTGTATCCAGGAATTCTACTTGTATCAGCGATTAGTCATATCGAATTAAGATCGCTCATTCTCTCAAATTTACTTTATGCAGCTTTGATCTTTATAACAGGCTTTATCTTTAGCATGAGAGGGGTCAAGGGTGAAGTCAAAAAAAGACAAGACGGTCTCCTTGATAATAAAAACATCTCATCTGATAACTATTTCGATCACATCTACCGGCACCCCTACTGGAGCTTTAGCCCTCTGTTTTTGATTCTTTTTTTGGTGATAGGTTTGGGCATAGATCTGCATTATTCTCTTGCTATAGCTATTTTGCCCTTATTTATTTTATATAAATATAAGGCAGCCGACTTCATAAGGGTTATCAAATATGGGTTTGCGCTTGATGTGATTATCCTGATATTTGGAACAATGCTTTTTAAGATGACCATGGAGAATTCAGGGGCAGTTGGGCAATTAAGCAAGTTTTTTTCTGAAGTAGGCATGCCCGTTTTGCCAATATCTGTAGTTCTTCCTATGATAGCAGGACTTCTAACAGGAATAACAGTTGGTTTTGTCAGCACATCTTTTCCACTTCTTATAATTTTCTCTGGAGGGGCTGATCTTAATGTGATCAACCTTGCTTTTGTAGCAGGCTATATAGGGGTATTGCTCTCTCCTGTGCATCTTTGCCTCGTTCTTACAAGGGAATATTTCAAGGCAGATATGTGGGGGATTTACAAAAAGATTATACCTGGTTGCCTCATAATTCTTTTATGTGCTTTATTTTTATATAATTTTCTATAATTTTGGAACAAATTTTGAGCCGATGATATAGTTAATATGAGAATTTATTAATTCAAGGAGTTCTGATATAAGTTTTTCAGGAGCCTTAATCCTATCTACAGAGGAATGATTCCATCTTAAGATGCTCCCGAAAAAATTCAGAGAACCCTTAGAAAGAATGAAAGGATTCCTTTCGTTTTTTGCACAATTATTGCATATTATTGAACCATCTGCGATATAGAATAAGTAATGCCTCCTATTAGTGTCAGGTGGGGTTCCACACCTTCCGCAGATATCCAAACTGGGTAATAGACCTGCTATATCGAGAAACCTGATCTTGTAGTAAAGTCTGAAGATTTTTGAATCGCTATTAGCTCCTATCTTTAAAAGGGTATTAAGAAGCAGAATAAAAACTTCTTCAGCAGGCTCTCTCTCAGGCAAGAAGGTTAGACATAGTTTGAGCATTTCGTATATTTTCGTCAGAGATGAGAAGTCCTCTCTCAAGGGCTGAAAGGGATTAATGATATCCGATTGTATTAATCGAGGCAAGGAAGCATCTTCTTTGCCGAAAAATGAGATGTTTGAGTATGTAAGGGGTTCAAGGCTGCTGCCAAACCTTGATTTGATCTTTTTAGGGCTTTTTGCATGGACATTTATTAATCCATATTTTCGGGTTAGATATGTGACAATAAGGTCTGCATCTGCAAAAGGTTTATTCTTTAAAACAATAGCTTCTGTTCTTTTTATCATTCAAAGACATTACATTACATTTCCAAAGTCTTCAGGCTTAAGGTTTTTGAGCCATTCCTCCAACTCATCGGCTTTTCTTGCCTCTAATACCTCTTCATCAACAAAGATAGGCACCTGAACTCTTATGGCTACAGCAACAGCGTCAGATGGTCTGGAATCTATAGCAATTTCTTTATTATTGTCAATTGCATATATTATTGCATAATAAGTATTGTCAATTATCTGGTTTATAACGATTCTTGTAACTTTTGCATTTAGTTTATCAAAGATATTTTTGATAAGATCATGGGTTAGAGGTCTTGGTGTTACTACCTTGCCCAGAGCAAGGGCAATGGAATCAGCCTCTGGCTTCCCAATCCATATTGGGAGAGTTGCATTTCCATCGATTTGATGCAGTAAAAGGATATACATGCCGCTCCGCGGGTCAAATAAAAGTCCTTCAATTTTCATGCTTAATAACATTATTTAAACCCCAGTCCTTTTAGCATGCTTTCATTGCTGCGCCAGTCTTTTTTTATCTTTACCCATAGTTCTAGAAAGACTTTTGTCCCAAGCAGTCTCTCAATTTCAAGCCTTGCCTTACTTCCAACTGCTTTTAATTTATCGCCACCTTTACCTATTATAATACCTTTTTGACCTTCTCTTTCAACATAAATATTTACTTTTATAAATATTACTCCATCTTCCCTTTCCTTCCACTCGACTATCTCTGTAGCTGCAGAATGGGGAACCTCCTCTTCGGTCATCTGCATAAGTTTTTCCCTTACTATCTCTGAAACCATAAATCTCTCTAGCTGATCTGTTACAAGATCATCAGGATAATATTTAGGTCCTTCAGGAAGGTAAGTAACTATTTTCTGAAGAAGCATCTCAATGCCGTCACCCTTAATCGCAGATATTGGTATAATCTCGCTGAAGGGATAGAGACCGCTGTATTTCTCAATAATGGGAAGTAATTGAGGTTTTTTGATTGTATCAACCTTATTGATTAAGAGAAAAACAGGTTTTTTCAAAGGGGCTATATTTTCAATAATTGATAAATCTCCAAAACGAGGATCAGCGGGATCTACTAAAAAAAGTATAATATCCACCTCTTTTACGGCTTCTTTAGCTTCTCTTACCATAAGTTCACCAAGCATATGTTTTGGTTTGTGGATGCCCGGCGTATCAATAAATATTATCTGGGCAGTAGAGGTAGTTTTTATCCCTATAATTCTATTTCTTGTAGTCTGTGGTTTTGGGGTAACGATTGTCACCTTTTCACCCAAGATTGTATTAAGCAAGGTAGATTTGCCAACATTTGGTCTGCCAGTTATTGAAACATATCCTGAGCGGAAGTTATCAGATTTCATGATTCAGTATTTTAACTTTTCTGATTTATAATAGCAATGATACTCTCTTTGTCCGAAAAATAGACATAGACTTTGACATAACCGCTATTTATCCATTTTGGGTATTT
>DYHD01000078.1 GCA_020724365.1 Thermodesulfovibrio yellowstonii
CTGGTATTTTGAATCTTGAATTTTCAATTTTCAATTAGGCGAGGCACCGCCTCGCTCCTACTGGGTTTGTTATAAGAATCGCTCAATTTAGATTATATATTATTCAATATTTTATATGTTTTAATCAAAATAAAAATCCATTAAAAACAGAAAGGTTTTTAACTAAAAGAAGGTTCCAAAGGTGAATTCAATCTTGTTGGATGGTTCGCCTGCCCTTCTGTCAAGATTAAAGCCCCACTCAATCCTTATAGGTCCTATAGGTGATATCCATCTTATGCCTGCGCCAGTTGTATATCTGAGGTCGCTACCAAATGTTTCGCCTTTATCATAAGCTCTGCCAGCATCAAAGAATACTACACCTTTGAATTTATATTCAGGTAGGATTGGAAAGATATATTCAGCATTAAGCACCAGCTCCTTTTCACCGCCTAAAGGCTCATTATTAATATCCTTAGGTCCTGCATCGCCATAGTTTAAGCCTCTAACGGTATAAATGCCGCCTACATAGTATCTCTCATAAAGTGGGAGTTCTTTGCCAAAGAGTCCTGAGGCATAACCTATTCTTCCACGAAGGTGAATAGTGGTAACATCAAATACTGGAAAATACCAGCCTGAGTCAATCAGACCCTTTATAAATGCATTGTTGCCACCTAATCCTGCAAAGGTCAAAGAGAGAGAGTTTCTTGAACCTCTCATCGGATCAAGAAAACTATCTCTTGTATCTCTGACTATGGCGGGGCTTATGCTGCTGGTAGTTCTTTTACCTTCCTGAGATTTAACGATGATTGACGCATCCTCCTTTACATTGAAAATAGTTGTTCTTTCAAAGTTATAAGCGATGGATTTATACCAGTATTCCCAAAAGCTTTTACCAAGTGAGACTTCAAATCCAGTTGATTTTCTATCAAAGTTACCATACTCCCTTTCTGTTTTATAGATGCTTGTTCCAAATGAGATAGGTTTATCCATAAACCATGGGTCTCTAAATGAAAATTCATAGAAAGCACTTTTACCGCCTAATTGACCTCTCATTTTTATAAATTGACCCTTTCCAAATAAGTTGCCCTGTGTAAGGTCAATAATACCGATTAAACCATCAACTGAACTATAACCGCCGCCGATACTCAGAAATCCAGTCGGTTTTTCCTTAACCTTCACATCGAGGTCAACGATTTTTTGCTCTATTCTGGGTTGAGGCGAGATATCCACTGTCTCAAAAAACTGTAAATTATTAAGCCTCTCATAACTCCTCTTAAGAGCAGATGCATTGAAGACATTCCCTTCATCCAACCTTATTTCTCTTCTGATAACCTTATCTCTTGTCTTTGTATTGCCTGAAATATCTATCCGACCAATAGTGTATTTATCGCCTTCTGAGATTTTATAAATAACCTTAACCTCTTTTTTGTTTTCATCGGGGATAACATCTGGGGCTACTACAACAAGCGCATACCCGCTATTGGCATAACGGTCAGTTATCGCTGTCACATCATTTTTAAGAGTTTCTTTGCTGAAGGGTTTATTTGGTTTAAGTTTTATTAAACTTTTTATCTCTTCATCAGAAATTATTTTGTTACCCGTAATATCAAAAGAGGATACAAAAAACTGTTCACCCTCAGAAACAGTGATAATTATATTCATAGCTTCTTTTCCGATTAATTGTATTTCAGGCTCTGCAATAGCTATCTTTAAATACCCATTATCATAATAAAGATCCCTGATCCTCTCGATATCTGCTCTCATCTCGTCTTTTTTGAAGTATCCGCCCCCGGTTATAAATGAATATATCTTTCTTTCCTCAATCTTCATCACTTGCTTTATTTTTTTTGTGGATATAGCCTTGTTTCCTTTTATTATTATTTCATTAATTTTTACCTTATTACCTTCTTCAATCTGATATGTAAGAACAACCTCTTCTTCATTTAGTTTTTTTAAGACTGGAACTATATTTGCGTGATAATATCCTTCTCCTTCATAAAAAGCCCTTAGTTTAACTGCAGTATCGTTTATGAGTGTTATATCAGCCAAAGCGCCAGGACTTATAGGAGCAACTTCTTTTAGCTTGGAATCATCAAATTCCTTATTTCCCTGAAACTCTACCTTGACAATGGTAGGCTTCTCTTTTACGATATATATGACCTTAAATCCGCCTTCAAAAGGTTCTATATCAACCTTCACATCATCAAAATAGCCCATTTTAAATATTGCTTTTATATCATCAGATATCTTTTCCTGCGAGAGAGGTTCACCTATCTTTTGAGACATTCTTGCCTTAAGAGAACCTTCCTCTATGCGTTTAAGTCCTTTTATTTCAATGATATTCACAAGAGGTTCCTGCGATTTTACAGGTACCGAAAAAATGAAAATCATGAATAAAGCTATAAATATAGAAATGGCTTTAATCTTCATGCTGTATTTCACCTCATGATAATCAAAATTTTCGAGTAGTATAACACACATGAAAGGTGTTTTTAGAAGTTTTAATAAGTTCATATTTAGATTTTGAAATAATCATAGTGCATGAATGGTGATAAGCTTTTTTATTGCTGTCTTATGCCACATCATTTTTCAGGACAGGCAGGGGCCTGTCCTACCAATGTTTGATATATATCCAAATCGGGATTTGGGGCTTAATAAGGATGGTTGCTCAAAAATAGCAATAAATAGTATATTAATCTTTTGTTTTTTTGCCATAGATAGCTTATTCACTAAATAAGCAAAATCCGGGAAGATATTTATACACTTAAATTGAGCAATTCTTATAACAAAACTAGTAGGAGCGAGGCGGTGCCTCGCCTAATTGAAAATTGAAAATTCAAGATTCAAATTGGATATACAATAACTGTTAGTATTTAGCTTCAAATACATCTTGCCTGCATTGAAAGGCATAAAACTTTTTTAGAATGATTTCTTTCTGATTAACAGGAGATAAATGTTGAATTTAAAAAAGAATGAATTTATTAACGAAATCAACAACGGCTTAGTCCCGCCGCTCTATAAAGAAATCCCATATTTCGAGCCTTACATGGTTTATGAAATATACTGCCAGAATTATCTCGAAGACGCCCAAAACACAGTGCTTCTTGAAAGCTCTAAAGGAAACATCAAGATAGCTCGTTATTCATTTATTACTTTTAATCCCTTTATTATTATCAAACTTAAGGATAAAAAAATTAGTATATCTGGGACTGAAGAAATTTCATTTTCAATATCAAAAGCAAAGCCTCTTAAAATACTCAAGGATATTATAATGTCTTATCCTCAAAAGATCCTGGATGAAATCCCACCTTTTCAAGGGGGTGCAATAGGGTCTTTTAGTTATGACTTTGTTCGTTATATTGAAAAGATACCATGTACTGCTATAGATGACCTTTTTATCCCCGATGCTCACTTTTTATTTGTAGATACCATTATTTCTTTTGATCATCATGAAAAAAGGGCATGGGTTGTGTCATCTCCTGGGGCAATAGATATCATCAAATATAAGAAAATTATTACAACTCTGGATTGGGGTTTAATTTATGAACAGGCAGAAAAGACGATATATGACATTTGCGCAGTGATCAATCAAAATTTAGACAGGCTTCAAAAACTGAATGATGCTATCATCAATCAATCAGGCAACCCTATCATAAAGTATGAGATGACTAAAGCACAATATATGGATATTGTTATACGGGCAAAAGAATATATTGCTGCAGGGGATATTTTTCAGGCAAATCTCTCTCAAAGGATTTCAATATTTATAGGGAATATAAATAGATGGGATATATATAAAGTTCTCAGAAAAATCAACCCATCTCCATTTGCTGTATATGCAAATTTAGGGGACTATCATGTTGTAAGCTCATCACCAGAAAGGCTAATCAGGGTGATGAATAATATGATAGATACAAGACCAATTGCAGGGACACGTCCGAGAGGTGTAAATACAAATGAAGATGAAATGATGAGAAAGGAATTGCTGCTCAATGAAAAGGAACGCGCTGAACATATAATGCTAATTGACCTTGAGAGAAATGATATTGGAAAGGTCTCAAAATATGGGACTGTTTTAGTTGATGAACTAATGATAACAGAGGACTATTCGCATGTGATTCATATAGTTTCTAATATTAGGGGAATACTCCAAACCGGCAAGACATGTCTTGATGTTTTAAGGGCAACATTTCCAGGAGGTACGATTACAGGTGTGCCAAAGGTCAGGTGCATGGAGATAATAGATGAGCTTGAGCCTGTTCAGAGAGGGCTTTATACAGGATCGTTCGGATATATAACATTTTCAGGCAATATGGATATGAATATAATAATAAGGACATTCACAATAAAGGATGGAATTGCTTATGTTCAGGCTGGAGCTGGAATTGTAGCCGATTCTGACCCTGAAAGAGAATACTATGAAACACTTAAAAAGGCTGAGGCTCTGATTAAGACCCTTACATTAATATAAAAGGGTGAGATACAAATGGAATCAGTAGATTATATTATTTGTGGCGATTATATTCTTACGATGAATGAAGAACTCGCACTTATAAAAAATGGGGCAGTTGCAATAAAAGGTAAAGCTGTAATATCGGTAGGGGATTCAGCCGATATTTTTAAGAGATACACTGCTAAAGATATCATAGGAGGCAAGGGCAAGGCTATTATGCCCGGTCTCATTAACACACACACTCATGCTGCTATGGTTTATTTTAGAGGACTTTCTGATGATCTTCCGCTTAAGGAATGGCTTGAAAAGCATATTTGGCCTGCAGAAAATAGATGGCTTAGCCCTGAATTTGTATATGATGCTGTAGGGCTCGCATGTCTTGAGATGTTGAAAGCAGGCATCACGACATATCATGATATGTATTTTTTTGGGGACTCTGCCGCTAAAAAAAGCAAAGAAATGGGCATGAGGGCACTGCTTGGCGCAGGCATACTTGACTTTCCATCTGCATCTGCAAAGACATCGGATGATTATTTTAGCAATGCAATTAAATTTATAAATAACTGGAAAGGGGATGATTTAATCACACCCTCTATTGCACCACATGCAATATATACTTGCAGTCCAGAAACCCTCAAGAAGGCGAAAGCCCTCTCAGAGAAATATGGGACTTCTGTTCATATCCATCTTTCAGAAACTGAGTGGGAGATTAACTATGTAAGAACCTTGTATAATAATTTGCCTGTTGAGTATCTTGAATCAATAGGTTTTTTTGATGAGAGTGTAACAGCTGCACATTGTGTTTGGATTGAGGATAAAGAAATCGAAATCCTCGCCAATCGCAAGGTAGGTGTCTCTCATTGCATGGAGAGCAACCTTAAACTTGCATCAGGTTTTGCACCTATAGTTACAATGCTCATGGCTGGCGTCAAGGTCACATTCGGGACTGATGGCGCTGCAAGCAATAATGACCTCAACATATTCAGTGAAATGTCAACAACTGCTAAAGTTCATAAAGCTTTAGCTAATAACCCCACTGTATTAGATTCAAGAACGGTTTTATTGATGGCAACGAGATGGGGTGCAGAAGTGCTTGGTCTCGGCGATAAAATTGGCAGTATAGAGGAAGGAAAGCTTGCCGATATCATCACGATTAACCTGAAAAAGCCACATCTATCTCCAATATACAATATATATTCCCATATAGTTTATGCAGCAAGGGCGTCAGATGTCGAAGATGTAATAGTAGATGGTAAGTTAGTCATCCAAAACAGAAAACATACATCTTGTTCAGAAGAAGATATTCTTATAAAGGCTCAAGAATGGGGTGATAAGATTGCAGCGTCTAATTCTGGATAGAGTAATAGTGTAAATTTAATGATTATTTATTTTGCCCTTTTGGCAATCTTCCCAGATGCTTCAGCTATTAAAGAGCCATCTTTCTTTCTTATAAGTTTCGCATGGGTTATAACCAACCTTGAAGTTCTCTTTATAGCCTCTGCCTCAATTATTGCTGTGTCGCCTGTTGTAAGAGGTTTTTTAAACCTGACTGTTATTTCTGCTGTTATTGGAAAGATGCCTTCTTCTACAGCAGCATATACCATTGCATCATCTAATACACTGGAAATAATGCCTCCATGTGTAATATCTCTATAACCCTGATGAGTTTCTGAGGGGGTGAATTCAGAAATAATCTTGCCGTCTTTGTTATTGAAGGTAAGCCTTAATCCGAAAGGATTCTCTTTGCCGCATACAAAACACTTGCTGTCATCCTGAAGCTTTAACTTATTGCTCATGATTATTTATTCATCATCTCAAGGAATTCTTTATTTGTCTTTGTTGATTTCAGTTTGCTTAACAAAAATTCCATACTCTCGACGGTGGTTAAAGGATTCAGAACCTTTCGTAATATCCATGTTTTGTTTAAAGTGTCGGGGTCTAAGAGGAGCTCTTCTTTTCTCGTGCCAGAAGAGTTTATATCAATGCTTGGGAATATCCTTTTGTCTACCAATTTTCTGTCAAGATGAACCTCCATATTACCAGTTCCCTTGAACTCTTCAAATATAACATCATCCATCCTACTTCCTGTATCAACAAGGGCAGTTGCAATTATGGTGAGGCTGCCTCCTTCCTCAATATTTCTTGCAGTGCCAAAAAATCTCTTAGGCCTTTGCAGGGCGTTAGCATCGAGACCTCCGGAAAGCACCTTGCCACTTGTTGGGGTTATAGCATTATATGCTCTTGCAAGTCTTGTTATGCTGTCAAGAAGAATTACAACATTCCTTCTTGTCTCTACCATTCGTTTTGCGCGTTCTATAACCATTTCGGATACCTGACAATGCCTCTGAGGATGTTCATCAAAAGTGGAGCTTATTATTTCGGCGCTCGTTACTTGCCTTTTCCAGTCTGTGACCTCCTCGGGTCTTTCATCTATCAAGAGTATAATCAAATGGGTATCAGGGTGATTTTTCTTAATAGCCTTTGCAATGGATTGAAGAAGCATGGTCTTACCTGTTCTTGGGGCGGCAACAACTAACCCTCTTTGTCCCATGCCTATTGGTATCATCAAATCCATAACCCTCATAGCATAATCATTGGTGTTATATTCAAGATTAATTTTTTCGGTAGGATAGTAAGGTGTAAGATTATCAAAGAGTGGTCGGTTTATGTTGTCTTCAGGCATTTCATTATTTATTTTTTCCACTTTTAATAAGGCAAAATATCTCTCGTTTTCCTTCGGAGGTCTTATCTGTCCTGTTACGAGGTCCCCTGTTCTTAATGTGAATCTCCTTATTTGAGAGGGGGATACATAAATATCATCAGGTGAGGGTAAATAACTATAGTCAGGCGATCTTAGAAAACCAAAGCCATCTGAGAGGGTTTCTAAAACGCCTGAACCAATAACATTACCGGCTTTTGCTGATTGTGCCTGAAGAATAGAAAAAATTATGTCTTGTTTTCTCATGTTGGTTGCATTATCAATATTTAGTTCCTTGCCTATGTGAATAAGGTCGTCAATTGATTTTTGTTTCAATTCTGCGATTGAGATATGGTTTTCCATGTCTTTATGCTCCTAATAGAGATTAAAATAATTTATTACAAAATACCAATTTGGAATTTACTAAGGGATTACTGAACTAAAAGAAAATATTGTCTTTATATCACTAAATGTAATGAATAGACCATTTGAAGTTTTATATTTAGAAATTGAAAA
Source organism: Thermodesulfovibrio yellowstonii (assembly GCA_020724365.1). Lineage (GTDB taxonomy): Bacteria > Nitrospirota > Thermodesulfovibrionia > Thermodesulfovibrionales > Dissulfurispiraceae > DYHD01. The sequence continues at coordinate 7,647 of DYHD01000078.1, forward strand.
AATTATCCTATTAGCTTTGATTCTATTTTTAAAAAGTCAAATTATGTTTTATGTTATAAAATTGAAACAACTGGAAGCCTTCGGTGTGAAACTCGGTCGGGCTATTGCCATGAAATAATCATATTTAATATAAAACCACCTTTAAAATAATATTCAATATAATATTTGAAGAAATTTCATTAAAAATATTAATCACGAATTATTTAAAGAGGACATCTGATGTGATATATAATATCTGGTTATAACTAAAAAAGCCTTCTTAGGTTAATTCAAATTGCCTTTAAAGATCTATCTTATGCAGGAATTTATATTTAGAATACACAATGTTTATCTGTTTGTCAAGCGGTCTGTTATACCTAAATCCCGATTTAGAATTTTTTAAATA
>DYHD01000079.1 GCA_020724365.1 Thermodesulfovibrio yellowstonii
ATAAAAGGCGCAATCGGTATGAATAAAATATTTATAGTTCATCAGTCCTCCTTCGTCTTTTTAAAACCGTTTTGTTTTATAAGGGCTTCCAATACCGCCTCATGCACCGCTTTTCCTATCAGTTCGCCCATTTTGCTATGACCTCCTGTATAAGTGACCAAACTTCTTGATGTGCCAGAAACTATAATGACGCTGTCAGTGCCTGTAGCCTGAACATCTTTTATATGTGCTTAGAACTTTTAGGTCTTCAAATGCGGCCGTCTTTGCCTCCGTTGCAGTGATGATAACCCTAATCTTTCTTGTGTAAACCTTTCCGCCTACTTTGTCCTTTGTTTTCATTTTCTCGCATACCTCCCGCCACAATTCGGGATGTGCAGAGTGGTTGACGACAGCCATTGCATCAATGAATCCATCAGTCGTTGAAAGAGCCCTTCTTCTTTCGGGAAAACGGACAATCAGGCTCTTTTCCCAGAGACCATCCTTTTCTGATTTGACAACGAATGCCTTTGCATTGAGATCTTGAGAAAGCTTAATATCGCCTCCCAAAGCAAAGGATGGTATAAGTAAGATAATTAACAGACCAATCAAAAGATAAATTTTTTTCATAAAAGCTCCTTATTTGCTATAATGTTTATATGGAAACTACAGCTAACAAAATAGACTCTCTTAAAGAGATACTTTTCAGGCTTTCTGAAGAGAAGGTTCAAGAAGTGTATGACTTCGCTTCCTTTCTTGCTGAAAAGGAAGCGAAGCGGAAGGCATTTATAAAAGAGACCTTGGAGGCTGAAAAAGAACCTACCATCACATATGAATCTGTTAACGATGCGGTAAAGGCAATTTTTGATGAAAAAGAAGGTTGAATACACCGCATTATATCTAAGAAAAGCACGAAAAATATTAAAAAGCGACCCAAATCCCCGACAGGCGTACATAGAGTTTTTAAATAAACTTGTTGTTAATCCATTTGAGCCATCTCTCCAGACCCACCCACTTTCAGGAGAGTTCAAAGGAAAGTATGCCTCCTCATTGACATATAAATTGCGAATAGTTTTTGAAATTACTGACAACACAATTTTACTCCTAAATATCGGTTCTCATGACGAGGTTTATTAAAATACCCACTTAGCCCCTGCCGAAAATGTCCTGCCCGGCATTGGATAACTCAAGATATGTTCATAAGCCCTGTCAAATAGGTTTTCTATAGATGCTGTGATTTCGAGATTCTTAATTGGCTTGTACGATCCCTTGAGGTTAATAACTTTTTGGGCTCCTCTACTTTTGTCGCAGTTACAACAATTTCTTCCAGTGAAGCGGTCTTTTCTTCCGCATAGGCAGGAACAGAAAACAGACCAAAGGCTGAGGGCAAAAGACTGTTGATAGGATTGATGATAAAGGCTATAAATAGGCTAAAGGCTACGGACTTAAGGCAATAGACAATAGGAAAAGATAAGATTTTTTTCATTTTTTTCTCCCTCGAGAAATATTGATTTGGTATGCGTCCAAGTCTTTGTTCGTGTCATATTAAAAATCACGAACTCTAACCTTGAATTTCTTTAGCATGAATAGGTCTTCCGGCTTAGGGCTTATGTTATTGCCTACTTACCCACCTTCCCATCATCAAAACAGTTTGAACTGTTTGAACCCTTTAAACGGTTAATTGACAGTGGCTAAAGCAGTTAATAGCGTCTTTGTGAACCATTCACTATCCACTATCTACTGTCTTTCTGGGCTTTCGTTCCCTTCACGGCTGCGGGGCAGCGGGAGACTTACCGCTTTGCGGTTTCACTCCTCTTCCCTGACTTCCAGCCAAAAATTATTGATTTTTGAATATTAAATATTAAATTTTATAATCACCCCCTTTTTTAGTTTAAATGGTATAGCAAACATTAGAGTTTTTTGTCAAGTTACCCATAATCCGTAGTCATTCTGAGCGAACAGACTGTGTCATATTTTTTCCATTATTGTATTATATTATTACTTGATACTGATACGGGGTAGATGTAGTCGAAAATTTTCTATCGGCAATTTTCGGGACGAACTATATGCTTGACATAATAACTGGTTCAAAAGTATAATAGTTTTTAATTAAGAATCATTCCTAATGGAGAATATGCCATAAAACTCGAAGAGAACAAGACACGAATTATAAATAGACTTAAGGAGAAAGGGTTTAAACTTACTCCACAAAGACTCGAGATTATTAATATACTTACAAGCACTGGAAAACATCCTGGCGCTAGCGACATTTTAGTTGAGGTGAGAAAAAAATTTCCAATTATTAGCATGTCAACGGTCTATTACACATTAAGTCTTTTAAAAAAGGAAGGACTTATAAAAGAAATTGAATTTTATGATAAAGCAAATAGATATGATGCAAACACATCCAATCACATCAATCTGATATGCACGAAATGTAGCGGGATTGAGGACTTTAAAGATGAGTTGCTTATATCCTTTGATAAAATAGAGAAAAGAACAGGCTTTAAGACTTATGAAATGAGGTTTGAATATTACGGTCATTGTAAGGAGTGCAAGCAAAAAGAGCGTTAAAAAAATTTATCTTGTAAATAGGAATTATTCCTAATAAGTACAGCATCGCTGTAAAAATTCTAACGATTAAAAGGAGGAATGCAATGAAAGAAGAAGGTAAAGGCTCTAAAAATGACAAAGTTCATACCCCCTTTATAGGCAAAGGAAAATCACTTAAAGACTGGTGGCCAAACCAGTTAAACCTTAAAGTTCTACATCAAAATTCGCCCTTGTGCAATCCTATGGGCAAAGATTTTAAATATGTTGAAGAGTTTAAAAGCCTCGATTTAGAGGCTGTAAAGAAGGATCTTCGTGAGTTGATGACTGACTCTCAAGATTGGTGGCCTGCTGACTTCGGTCACTATGGACCACTATTCATTCGTATGGCATGGCATAGTGCAGGCACATACCGCATTGGCGACGGTCGTGGCGGCGCTGGCACTGGTCTGCAGCGATTTGCACCATTAAACAGTTGGCCCGATAATGTTAACCTCGACAAGGCTCGCCGTCTCCTCTGGCCTATCAAGCAAAAATATGGCCGCAAGATATCTTGGGCAGACCTTATGATACTCGCTGGTAATGTAGCTCTGGAATCTATGGGGTTCAAGACCTTCGGCTTTGCTGGTGGCAGAGAAGACTGGTGGGAACCAGATGAAAGCATCTATTGGGGTTCAGAAAGCGAATGGCTAGAGGATAGACGCCGCTCTGCAACTGAAGGTATTGAAAATCCGCTTGCCGCGGTGCAGATGGGGCTCATCTATGTTAACCCTGAAGGTCCAAATGGCAATCCAGACCCGATTGCTTCGGCGAAGGATATTCGCTTGATATTTGGTCGAATGGCAATGAATGATGAAGAAACTGTGGCGCTTATCGCGGGCGGCCATGCCTTTGGCAAATGCCATGGCGCCGGTCCCGCATCCCATCTGGGTCCCGAACCCGATGCCGCTCCCATCGAAGAACAAGGACTTGGCTGGAAAAGCAGCTTTGGCACAGGCAAAGGTGCTGACACGATAACCAGCGGAATAGAAGTCACATGGAGCAGCACGCCTTCCAAGTGGGGCAATCAGTTTTTATACAACCTGTTTCATTATGAATGGGAACTAACAAAGAGCCCTGCAGGTGCCTATCAATGGATAGCTAAAGATGCTCCATCAGTCATTCCCGATGCTTACGATCCGAACAAAAAGCATAAACCGACCATGTTGACCACAGACCTTGCACTGCGTTTCGACCCTGTTTATGAAAAGATATCTCGGAGATTCATGGAAAAACCGAAGGAATTATCCGACGCTTTTGCACGGGCTTGGTTTAAGCTTACCCATCGAGATATGGGTCCCCTCTCCCGATATCTTGGGCCAGAAGTTCCGCAAGAGGAGTTAATCTGGCAAGATCCTATCCCTGCTGTAGATCATGAACTAATTGACGCTGAGGACATCGCTAAGCTCAAGTCCAGAATAATTGCCTCTGGGCTGTCAATCCGAGAACTCGTCTATACTGCTTGGTCGTCAGCTGTTACATTCCGTGGTTCTGACAAGCGCGGAGGCGCTAACGGCTCACGCATTCGTCTATCTCCACAGAAAGATTGGGAGGTCAATGAGCCAGAGCAGTTGACAAGGGCACTTGCTATTTTGGAGAAGATACAAAAGGAGTTTAACACCACTGTTGGGGGCGGAAAGAAAGTTTCACTTGCTGACCTGATTGTGCTTGGGGGTTGCGCAGCCGTTGAACAAGCAGCAAGGAATGCCGGTCATGATGTGATAGTTCCATTCACGCCTGGACGCATGGATGCTTTGCAGGAACAAACGGATGTCAAATCATTTGCTGTGCTTGAGCCTATATATGACGGCTTTCGCAATTACCTCAAGGCAAAATATAGCATAAGAGCCGAAGAGTTATTGATCGATAGGGCACAATTACTGACATTGACTGCGCCCGAAATGACGGTACTTCTAGGTGGTCTGCGAGTGTTGAATGCCAATTTCAAAAAGTCTCAGCACGGCGTCTTCACCAAACGGCCGGAGACACTTACCAATGACTTTTTCATGAACCTGCTCGACATGAGCACGGAGTGGAAGCCAGTCTCGAGTGACTCGGATGTGTTTGAAGTCCGTGACCGTAAGACAGGAGCGATTAAGTGGACTGCCACACGCGTCGATCTGGTTTTTGGTTCTAACTCCCAACTCCGAGCTCTTGCTGAAGTTTACGCTTGTTATGACTCAAAAGAGAAGTTTTTACATGATTTTGTAGCAGTGTGGAATAAAGTTATGAACCTTGATCGTTTCGATATCGCCTGATTACAGCATAAACATATTCGAGGTCTCCAGACATAGCGGCAAAAACAGTCAAATAATATATTGTTTCCAGCGGATGGCTTATCGCCTCCGCTGGACCAGAATGGAACTCTGAAGTAGAAGACATAGAGAAACTGAAAACAGACAGTGGGTCTTGCCTGCTGTGACTATACATGCAATAATCCCTTGCTTATAAAATTCACAACATCTGTTTAATGTCAGTAACTGGGCGGGATTTGGGTATTGTTTTATTATATAGGTATTTGTTAAATTTAAATATGCTTGTAAAATTAGTAGCATTAATAATATTTTTTCTTCTACCATCTGCATCCTTTGCTGTTAAGGATTTCAAGCTTGAAAATGGACTCAAGATAATGATTATAGAAGACAGCAAGTCTCCTTTAGCAACTTTTCAAATCTGGTACAAGGTAGGCTCAAAAGATGAACCATACGGCAAGACAGGCATCAGCCACTTCTTAGAGCATATGATGTTTAAGGGTACTAAGAACTATGACTCTAAAAAATTCTCGAATATAATCCAAAAAAATGGCGGGGTTGATAATGCCTTTACTACCCGAGATTACACAATGTATTTTCAGACTCTCCCCTCTGCTAAGATTGATATTTCTTTTAAACTTGAATCAGATAGGATGGTTAATTTACTGCTGAACAAGGAAGATGTAGAACCAGAAAAGATGGTTGTAAAGGAAGAACGGAGAATGAGATATGAGGATGACCCTCATAATTCATTATTTGAAGAGGTTGTTGCTACATCATTCAAGGTGCACTCTTACCGATGGCCTATCATTGGCTGGATGTCAGACATAGCGTCTATCAACAGGGAAGACCTTTATCACCATTACAGAAGGTTTTACTGCCCTGAAAATTCATTTATTATTGTTTCAGGTGATATATCTGCACAAGATATAATCCCAAAGTTGAAAGATGCATTTGGGCAGATACCTTCTTGCAATAAAGAAACAAAGATTGACAGTGTTGCCACTACAAATCGAGCTAAGATGAACGGTTTGCCAGTTGAACCTGAACAGAAAGGGCAGAAGAGGGTATATCTCAAGAAAGAAGCTGAGTTGCCATACATCCTTAAAGGATATCATGTCCCCACCTTTCCTCATGAAGACAGCTATGCCCTTGAAGTACTATCCGTAATTCTTTCAGGTGGGAAGAGTTCAAGATTATATAAGGAGATTGTTTATGAAAAAAGGCTTGCTCTGAATATTTTTGCTGAGTATCAAGGGCTTTATAAGCATCCTTTTCTTTTTCTTTTTGGCGCTACAGCCTCTCCTAAGATGGAGATAGAGGATGTCGAAAGGTCAATTTATGATGAAATTGAAAAGATCAAAAAGGAACCACCCTCAGCATATGAAGTGCAAAAAGCAAAGAATCAGATCGAGGCATCCTTCATCTTTGCACAGGATTCTAATTTCTCTAAAGGGCTTTATACTGGGATTTTTGAGTTGCTTGGAGATTGGAGACTTATTGATAAGTATCTTGACGGGATCAGAAAGGTAAGTCCTGAGGATATTAATAGGGTTGCTAATAAATACCTGATAGATGATAAAAAGACCGTTGGGATTTTGATACCAATAAAGAGTAAAAAAACTTCTTAATGAAATTCAAACTATATTAAAAATGAAATACATAAATTTTACTAAAAATGCCTATCTACTCATACATTATCTCAAAAGAAGCATTTTTTGCCTTTTAACCTTAAGCTTTTTTTTATGCTTATTACCAGAACAAACTCAAGCACTTAATGTTAAGAAATCATCTCCTGCTGCAGGGCTTACTCTTTTGCATGCTGAAAGACATACTTTGCCAATAGTTGCAATAAACCTTTTGATAAAAGCTTCACCCCTTAATGAAAAAAAACAGAAGGCTGGAACTGCTAATCTTACTGCAAGGTTGCTTAAAGAAGGGACTGTTAAGAGAAAATCTATAGAAATCGGTGAAGATATTGAATTTATTGGAGCATCCCTTGATACTTCAGTAAGTAGGGATTACACCACTATTTCGTTGACAGTTCTTAAGAAGGATTTAGAAAGAGGCTTTGAAATATTCTCCGATATACTACTTAATCCCACATTCCCTGATGCTGAAATTCAGAGAAAAAAAGACTTGATAAAAGGAGGATTAAGGCAAAATGAGGAAGCCCCTTCCTTTATTGTCAATAGGATTTTTATAGGTGAGGTATTCGCTGAACATCCTTACGGAAGACTAGTTGAGGGTTCTATAGAAACCATTGAAAATATCAACAAAGATGATATTTTAAGGTTTTACAATGACTATTATCTACCCAGCAATTCTATCCTTTCTGTAGTAGGAGATATAACTGAAACTGAACTTAATAACCTGATAAATAAATATCTTAAAGAATGGTTTCAAAGGGAGCATAAAAATACTTCAATAAAACACTCCTCTCATCTATTATCGCATCAGCAAGTTCTTAAATCATCAAAGATCAAGATAATAGAAAGGGATATTACCCAAGCAAATATTATATTGGGGCATAGAGGCTTGAGCAGGGATAATCCTGATTATTATGATGTGGTAGTAATGAATTATCTTCTGGGTGGAGGTGGTTTTGCATCCCGACTTATGAAGGTTGTTAGGGATCAGATGGGTCTCACATACTCAATTCACAGTTCATTCTCAGCAAATAAAGAGCCGGCTGAATTCTCCGTCGAGGTTCAGACTAAGAATGAGTCAGCCCATATTGTTATAAAGGAGATATTAAAGCAGATACACACTATCAGAACTCAGCATGTCTCAGATCAAGAACTTGAAGACGCAAAGGCTTTTCTGATAGGAAGCTTTCCAAGAAGGCTTGAAACAAGCAGAAGGATAACTGATTTTCTTTCTGTAGTTGAATTTTATAATCTTGGGGATGATTTCATCAATAAATATCCAAAGTATATAAGTAATGTAACAAAGGAGTCCATCCAAAAGGCTGCCTTGAAATATCTTGACC
>DYHD01000080.1 GCA_020724365.1 Thermodesulfovibrio yellowstonii
ATACCGAACTGCCGTAGATTAAGCAAGGCAAATTGTTTAGTTTTTTGAGAAATTTTGCAAATTTTGCTTGACAAGCCATATGTCGTAAGATAATATTTTCCTATATGCAGAATAAAGATAAGAATGAATGTTATGTGAAAACAGGAGAAATACAAACAACTATGAGAATAACAGTAATCCTTGCTCATCCCGATAAAGCCAGCCTCAACCATGCAATTGCCCGAACTGCTATAGAGCGAATCGAGGAGAATGGGTACAGTGTGTCGTTTCATGACCTGTATACCGAGAACTTCGATCCTTTGCTCTTCGGCGATGAAATCCCGAAAGATGCCATATTGCCGGAGGTGGTGAAAGAACACTGCGAAGAAATCCGACAGGCGCACGGCATTATCGTCATTCATCCCAACTGGTGGGGGCAACCTCCAGCGATACTTAAAGGCTGGATTGACCGAGTGATTCGCCCTGGGGTTGCTTATGAGTTCTTGGAAGGAGACTCCGGCGAAGGCATCCCGCGGGGCTTGCTCACGGCGAAAGTGGCAATAGTCTTCAACACATCGAATACCGGGGTTGAAAGGGAACAACAGACCTTTGGAGACCCACTCGAAACCATCTGGCGCAACTGTGTTTTTGGTCTATGTGGTATAACGGTTTTCCATCGCCGTACGTTTGGGATTGTTGTTACTAGCACGGAAAGCGAGAGGAGGAGGTGGCTTCAGGAGGTAAGAGAAACCATTGATAGGTTCTTTCCCGAAACATGATGAAAGAATCACATAACCAGGGCATGCACGCGGACACCGTGGGATGAAAAATTTGAACAGATTAAACAAGATATACGGAAAAGCAAACTGGAGGAAATTAAAAGGTATTTACTACGTTGAATTGGAAGATAGTACTGTTTTTGAGGCAGAAGTGCATTGGTATGAGGGACACGGCATCGGGAAGAAAGAAATAAAAATCAAAAGATATTTATAAACCGAAAAATAGAGATAGAAAATGATAGCCCATACAAATCCCTCTCTCCTCAAGGGAGAGGGAACTTTTGGTAGGTCCCATCTCTATTTTAAGGTATAAAGGAGTTGGCTATGAAAAAACATTTTATGGTATACGTTGATAATCGTGGTTATGAAGCATCATTGGATAATATCTGCCCGAAATAAATCCTTCGATACGCTTTCTCCTAAAAGCTATTTTTTGCATGACAGCCTGTCTTTATTCATTTCTTTATTTTTTAATCTTTTTCATTGTTTCTCTCATGAACGCTGGCAAATCAGAAGGCTGTCTGGATGTAATGAGATTGCCGTCAACTACGACCTCTTTATCTTCATATATTGCGCCTGCGTTTTTCATTTCCTTCGCCACGGATTTGTAACAAGTAGCCCGTCTTCCTTCCATTAAGCCTGCTGTTATCAGGATCTGAGGGCCATGACATATAGCCGAAACGGGCTTTTTCATTTTGAAAAAGTGTCTTACAATTTCCATGGCTTCAGCATCATTTCTTATTATTTCAGGGGCTTTCCCTCCGGGCAGTATGAGGATATCGTAATCATCCGCTTTCACTGCCTTCAGAGTTTTATCCACTTTAACCTCGTATCCATGCTTGCCTTTGATTTTGCCTTTTTTGACGGAGGCTATGTCTGTCTCAATCCCCTCTTCTTTGAGCCTGTAATAAGGGACAAGGAGTTCGGAATCTTCGAAGTCATCCGCACTTAAAATCAGAGCCTTCATAATTATCCTCCTGATTATTTGAATTATGAGGATTAAAATCCTCATGATATCATTAATAATATTCTATCCCAGATTTCTCAAAAATCATAGGATTTCACCAGTGTCCAAAATAATCTTCGGAGACGAGCTTCGAGGACAGGTTTCATGGAATTGAGTATTTCTTATACCTGCCCTCTATCCAGTGTCCTATATTGGATGGCTTCGGCGATGTGGTGACCTTTGATGTTATCAGAATTATCAAGGTCGGCTATGGTGCGAGATACTTTAAGTATCCTTGAATACGCCCTTGCGCTTAAACCAAGTCTGTGCATAGCCGTATCAAGCAGCTTGTGAGCATCTTCAGAGAGTTTGCAATATTTTTTCATATGCCTTGTCTTCATATGCCCATTTGCAAATATCTTGTCTTCTTTAAATCTTTTTAATTGAATAACCCTTGCGTTGATAACCCTTTTTCTTATCGTCTCAGACTTTTCCCCTGAATATTCATTCGACAATTCCTTATAGGGAACTGCTGGCACATCAATATATATGTCTATCCTATCCATCAGAGGCCCCGAAACCCTCGAACGGTAGCGGCTTATCATCCCGGGTGTGCATGAGCACTGATGCCGATTATGTCCGAAGTTGCCGCAAGAGCAGGGGTTTGGACACGTTTGCACATAAACCCAAATATACCCTGACACTTCTATTGCCTATTATAACACCAAAAGGATATCCTCTTAAACTGGAGACAATAGGAGAGCATATCAGAAAGAAAGAGATAGATTTAGAACTTTTGCAGCAGGATGTAGCAAAAATAATCGGTGTATCAGAACAAACTCAGGAGCAAAGCGCCAAAGGAATTCTGAGCATCGGCGTATGATACAACTCTGTACTGATTATTTTCGCCGATCAAAACTCTGGCTTGTGATGGATCTAGAAATTTGGCTGTTGTTGGTGCCTTTGGCTTGTTTTTTACCGGATTAATTCTATCCTCAATGACTAAGTTAACCCGTGCGAATGAAGCGGAGCGTAATGAGCGTCGGTGCTGAGCGATTTGCTGGGCGGGTTTATATTTTTTTCAGTCGCTCTATTTCTTGTCGAATCTGTTCAATTACGTCTTTATTCCCGATTTCACCGTCCAAGCTGAAGACGATGAAAACCTTGCCCCCGAACTGTTCTTCAAATTCTGCGAAGCTGGCTTTCATCCGCTCAGTAGGAGAATAATTGCCAAAGTTTGCTTTTGCCGTTGTATATGCATTTTCAAAATACCACTGTTCCCATTCTTGAATTGTTTTTGGTTGACATTCCCTGATAAAGGTCATTACCGCACCGACTTTATTTGGTCTTGATAACTGATAAGTTTGACAGGCATAGTTCAGGACTTTTTCTTTCTTCCCGAATTCCATAGAGAATCTTTGAGTCTTTGCCATTTAAAGCCTCTGCAGGTCCATAAATTTCTTTTTGTATTTAAAATCTCTTAACCCATCAACGTTAGCCAATCCTTCTTTGATTATATGAGCATTTAGAAATGTCTTGTTTCTCAGGTATAGGTAGCAAAGAAGGTTATTCCCTTCATCATATTTTTGATTGTCGAATTTCATAAATACTTTTTGGCCCTTTGTTTTTTCTATCAGAAACCTGATTGCTTGGCCATTGGCAGACTCTTTTTCTTTTACACCGATAAGACGCACAATCAAATCGTTATCTAATTTCACCAGCTCTGGACTAATGACTTCCTTTACAGAGTAATAAATTTCTCTATTACCGCTGTCTTTATCAATTTTGGAGCCGAATTGAAGTTTTTTTGGATCAATCTTCTTATCAAGTTTATGAGGGTCCTTGAAAATATAGGGCAGTTTTTCAATTTCTTTATTTAAGTCGGCTTCAACTCTATCCTCTTGAAACACATATTCTGTCGCCGCAAGGTCAGACTGACTGACATTTAGTTTGCTTTTAATTGTTGGAATAAAGTCCATATTAATTTCATATCCGACTGAATTACGGCATAAATTATGCGCAGCGAGGGAAGTTGTTCCGCTGCCGAGAAATGGATCTAAGATTGTCTCACCCGAAAAAGAAAACATTTTAATCAAACGCATCGGCAGTTCTTCCGGGAACATAGCAATGTGTCCGTCTTGTTTTGCCCCTGTAAAATACCAGTGCCCTGAAAAATAGGTATTCCATTCATCTTTTGTGATTATTGAAAGCTCTTTTTGTTCCTTAGTCGGCGTTGGCGAAACCCCTTGTTTCTTGAAAAGCAAAATAAATTCATAATCAAGCTTTAAAATGCCGTTTCGAGGATATGGGAAACTGCCCATTATCGTTGCGCCACCGGTGGTATTGCAAGTCGTGACTTTCTGCCAAATGACTGCCCCCATATAGTCGAACCCAATAGTTTCACAAAATTTAATAATTTCTGTTCTGATCGGAATTACTTTGTATCGTCCGTAATAAACCGAACGGGCAAACTGGTCTCCTATATTGATGCAGAGTCGGCAGCCCGGATGTAACACCCTATAGCATTCCTTCCAGACAAGATTTAGATTATTGATATAGCTTTCATAGCTTTCATGAAAACCGATTTGATTTTCTGCCCCATAGTCTTTAAGCTGCCAGTAAGGAGGCGATGTAATGACCAGATGAATTGATTTGTCGGGCAATAGATTCATTTGCCTGCTATCGCCGTGTATTATTGTATGGATAGTTTTCAACGAGGTTTTCATACGATATAGTTTACTATTTTCTGATTATATCCTGCGCCCAACGACAGAAATCAGCGGTGGCTTCAGCCATCCGCTGGAGTGATTTGTTAGATGCTATCTATTCTCTTTTTTATTAAATCAGGCCTTCTCTTGCCATAAATTACAGCAAGGATTATTATTTCTTCTTCCTCTATAAGATAAATGATTTTGTATGGAAACCTTTTGATAAGATGTTTCCTTATTCCTTTGTATTCTATTGGATGAATTTCAGGATTTCTATCAATGAGGTTGATTCCTGCATCAACCTGTAAAAGGAAGTCATAACCTAATCCTTTCCGTTTATCTTCATACCAGGAAAAGGCTTCCTTTAAGTCATCTTCGGCTTCTGGCCTAACAATGACCTTATATTTCATTGCCTGCTCAATATCCTTTTATAAATATCCTCCCATGGAGAGCCTAAATCGGGGTTTTTATGATAAGCCTCCAATCGCTCATCAATTAACCTTTTCTCATCTTCTGTTAATTCAATAGACTGGGCTTCAGCAGCTATCGTATCCCATATATCTTCTACCAGTTGAATTCTCTCTGGGATTGATAAATCAAGAGTATCAGTTGCCGATATTTTTTTCATGGTTCAAAACCTCCTATCTTTTTCATGCCTCTTTTATATTCTAACATCTAACGCCTGAACTAAGCCGTGCGAATGAAGCGGAGCGTAATGAGCATCGGCGTTGATCGATTTGTTATGTGTTTCTATTTGAATTTTAAAAAATATTTATCTATTTCTGGTCTTAACTCTAAGCCAGCTCTCTCAAAGCAATTCAATAATTCTGAATATGCTCCCCTCCCGCCGAGGAAGTCCCAGAATTCTTCTGCAACCTTTAATTCATTGTCTAAATCCAACATTCCTTTCAATGTCCATCTTTCATATGGCTTTGGTTCATAGGGATTGTATGGAATAGCAATATAAGAATGGACATTCGCATCTGGATATTTTGATAAATAGATTGCTACCCATTCCAATAATGTTCTCTTAAAATCCTTGAAATTACTGACATTGGGCTTGACTGTTTTTAAATCAAATAAATGGATACTTCCATCATTACTCTTAACAAATAAGTCTATTTTTACAGTTTTTAATTTGTTCATTGTGCCTTTAGTGCAAACCTTCCTTATTCTTGCAATTTCTTCTATCTTATTAGGTCCGATTCCTACTGTAAGTTCATTCATAATGCGTTGAATTTCTGTCTGTGCTTGTTCACTTATCGTATCACCTACCACAAATTGTTTTTGTGCAACAGGAAAGTTTAAACTTGCAAGTGTTTCAGCTACAGGCTCAAAAATAGAAGTGCCGAAAGTGGTATTCAAAGAATGGATGAAAGAAAATAATGCCATCCTATCCTGACCGAGCAGGCGATAATGGAATGGCATATTATTGGATTCAGGCCTGTAATTTTGGAACTTGTTTCTTAAACAAGTTTTGATAACATCAATTATATATTCTCTCTGAGAACTATTCATCACTATATTTCCTTTTTATTTTTACATTCATATAAGGCAAATTCAATTGCTCCCCTCCAATCAATAATGTCTCCAACTTTATCTTCTATAAATTTGACCATCTTTTCATCTAAAATAATCTTCAGATTATTTTCTTCTATTACATTCAGAATATCCTCAACAGATAATGAATAAATTACTTTATCTTTGTCCATCTTATTTCTCCTTTAAGTGAAATATTGACTCTGCATAGGCAGAATCTCTATCTTTTTCTACTCTGTTAAGAACAGGGCGTTTAAATTGATTAACAATTCTCATCTCGGATAGTTCTGCAATCTTGGGATAAAGGTTGAATTTATCATTAGCCACTAAAAAAATATCATAACTATCCTGAAGAAACCTTTTGCAGTTTTTTAAAACTTCTGCGATGCCTTGAGTGTAGGCGTCTCTTGCTTCTTTGCCCTGCCCCTTGATTAAGGGGCCTATCTCTAAGTCGTCTTTCCGTTCAAATCCAAATATCTCATATGCGTAAGCATGTTGTTCGTGATAATCAATAAGACCGACATAAGGAGGACTTGAAAAAATTCCTCTTATCTTTTGCCGTAATAGTATTTTTGCAAATTCTGAATTAACCTTTTTAATTTCCCCAAGAATATTGATAGTTCTGCTATCGCCGGTTAGACAAAATTGATGTGTGCTGGTTCTTAACTTATCGAACTCTTTAAAACGATTTAATGTGTCTACAGTATAGGTCTGCCACCAATTGGCAATAGAAAAAATAGGTTTGCAGATTTTTCCGTGTTTTTTACAATAATATGTAGTCGTAACAGGCTCTTTTAAGGTAGCTAAATCAGCATGTGTAGTCGCTCTACAAGACCGAACTGTTCTGCTCAAGATAATGGCTAAAACTCTCTTTATATCTTTATCGTCTATAGCAGTTTTTAATTCTTCAAATAAAATATCAATTTCTTCTCTTACAGGCAACAAAAACCATTTATCCAAAAAAGTGTCATTTTTATCCTGCTTAATTTTGATTTGATATTTTTCTACTAAAGCATAGTAGATGCCCAGAAATTCCTTTTCTTTTTCATTGGCGTATTTATCCTCATTGATTTCATCTTTTGCAACTTTTTTCTTATATTCAGGCGATGGGAAATATTTAGCATTGAATTTTGCAAGTTCTGATAGTAAATGTTCTTCAAAAATAGTATTGCTTCTGGTCTTCTGGAAATTTTTGAGTCTTAAGGTTAAATCGCGTACCGCTTCAGCGATTGACAGAATGTTGTGTTTTTCTACCTTGATATTAGTAATTAAGGCATTGAAGGAAGAAATATCTATTCCGATAGCATGCATGCCCAGTTCATTTGCTTGTACTAAGGTTGTCCCGCTCCCACAAAAAGGATCTAAAATTATATCGCCCTTATGAAAATAGATTTCTCTTTTAAAATCATCCGCATGAGAATCAAGAAAATACTCTACCAGTTGCGGAATAAACTTGCCTTTGTATGGATGCAATCTATGAACATGTTTCGTTCTTTCGGCCTCTGTATATTCCACAAAGGATAAATGCCAATTTAAGTCATCGCCTAATATTTTTTTCAACCGCTTTTCTTTGTTAAGCGAGTCATAATAATCTTTCAGTTCTTCGGCATTTAACAGCGGATTGCCGTTGTTTCCATAGTTGCTTATTCTTCCATATTGAAGCAGATAGGATATGTTTGAAATGGTGACATTACGATTCAGATATTTAGATGCCCATTCGCTGGCTTCCTTTAAATTAAATAATTTTTTATCTTTTGCTTCGAGGAATGTTAAGTGACCCATGGCAAGATTATTATATTCAATTTTGA
>DYHD01000081.1 GCA_020724365.1 Thermodesulfovibrio yellowstonii
TCTTCATCGCTGAAAAAGGTTTTCTCTTTGTTATTCCCGCACTGTGTTATATGGTGGGGGTATCCTTCTGCGCATACTCTGGGTATCCTCAGCATGGGTAATTATGCTAAATAAAATACTCCTCTGTTTGATGTTTGTCAATAAATATGGGAAGTGTCCCTTATATTCCCTCATTTGCGAGAGCAGTTTAAGCCTTTATGGGTTCAAAGATATGTTGAACCTTGTATCGTGTAACCTTTTTCCTTTTGATTCGTCCTTGCGTCTTAACTGGCATGTTTTTATCAATAAAATCGAGTTCTGCGCCATCAGGAATTGTATCAATAAGTTCGGGATGATCAATCACATGCCGCACGAAATCAAAAGTGATACCGATATTTCTTTCAACGTATTCTTTCTTTGTCATTTTTTCATTCCTTTCTTGAATCGCTCTTTATACCATTCCCACCTGTCTTTGATATCCTGTTCGGCATAGGTCAATGCGTCTTTGAGGTTTTGAATGGGAATTGCCTGTTTGGTCGTTTCACCTTTTGGATGTAAAATGTCTCGATGAAAAAACCCATGTGAACAATCATACCTGACAATTGGATGCCATTTATCCATGATTCTGGATTCGTATTGGACGACTATATCCGTAATAGCCCCCTTTGTTATGCTGATTTTTATTCTCAGTCTATCATTTCCGTCTGGACTGATTTCTTTTGAAAACTCTTTATTGCCCATTCCCTAATCTCTTAGCTCAGAAGAGCTATTGATGTGACTGTTTTCATTATGATATTAGGATACCTTCTCCGCATCAAAAATGCAAACAACTCCTGAAATGTGGCATGGCAAATCTTCTTCATATGCCTTTGTTATTTTTTCATTTATATGGGGATTGCATCCCTAAAATCGGTATCGGTTTGCTGGGACGTAACAATAAATTTCAATATAAAATTTATCTAAATACAGAAGAAGTATAAAAGTAAATGTTATGGCATAATATAAATAAAAAGGAGGACGATAAAGATGAAGGAAAAATTAACGGCAATTTTTAAAAAGTCCCCATACGGATATATTGGGTTTGTTGAAGAACTTCCTGGAGCGAATACGCAGGGCAAAACACTTGAAGAAACAAGAAAAAATCTAATTGAAGCAGTTCAACTTGTTTTAGATGCTAACAGGCAGCTTTTCGAGGAAGAACTCAAAGGGCTTGAAGTAATAAAAGAAGACTTTGGAGCGGTAACAGCTTGAAAAGAAAAAAGGGTATCAAGATAATACCGCTTGTCTTCATCGCTGAAAAAGGTTTTCTCTTTGTTATTCCCGCACTGTGTTATATGGTCAATAAATATGGGAAGTGTCCCTCATATATCCCTGAGGAAAAGTTTCGTTGAAGCGGTGAATGGATTCCTGATTAAACTGAATATACGCCTATCGCAGTAATTTTCGTCTTCTCATCCATCCGACTTTAATCTTCTAACTCAATCTCTAACCCCAACTGTCTAAATGCTTCTCTTACTTTCTCATCAATCTCCTGATTTGAAATCCTTCCATCAGTTGCTATGAGTTCGATTTCCAGTGTTCTGAATTTGCTCTGCAGGTAGTTCATTACACGCATAATGTCTGACACCTTGCCTTGCGGGACTATAAATCTGAACAGTAAGTTTTCCCTATATCCTTCAAAAATAGGAGATGAGATATTGGATATAGGATCTGGAGTAGTAACATCTGAAACTCGTTCTATCATCTTTCCCCTATCGCCTAATCCCCATTCACTATCTCCTGCCTTCCTTTGTTCACGGCAGATATAATCGCTAATCAAAGCTTCATTATTGGAGAGTGAGACGGGTGCACGCTCTTTAAAATAATGACAGGTTACTTTATCTCCTTCAACCTCTCCGATTCCGAATATTCCTTTATTAACACCCTCAGCTATTCCCTGTTCGAGGACTGATTTGTTGGCAGGTCTTGCCTCT
This sequence comes from Thermodesulfovibrio yellowstonii, assembly GCA_020724365.1. Classification (GTDB taxonomy): domain Bacteria; phylum Nitrospirota; class Thermodesulfovibrionia; order Thermodesulfovibrionales; family Dissulfurispiraceae; genus DYHD01. The sequence continues at coordinate 1,953 of DYHD01000081.1, forward strand.
CCCGGTGTTCTCAAAGATGCTTGATAAAGCTGTTCTGTAAGAAGATAGTCCTTTCCAATAAGATATTTTTCCTTGATGACTAAGGGCACAATCTTCTCTAATATCTCGCTTTCCGAACGCAGCTTATCATAAACCTCATGGTCAATTGCCTTTTCCTCTCCAAAGGTAGGTATTCCTAAATCAATTACTTTAACTCCTGTCTTATCAGGTATGGCGATTGTCCTATACAGTCTTCGGACGGATTCTTTAAGACCGTCTTCTATCCTTTTCAATTCCTTCTTTATTTCTTTCCTCTGCTCATCTGAAAGAGGCAGGCTTTTATCCTGCTCAATATAGTCATAGGAAATCTTCTTTTTGATGCTGCTTATAAATCCTGTTCTCTCGGATTCCATAGGATAAAGGAAAAACAGGGTGTTTCTGTTAACACGAGGAGTCATCCCCTTGTTCTTTATGATATTGTCCATCAATTCACTGTCTTCTTTTTTCAAAATCACGAGCTTAAGGTCATCAGCATCAGATATATTGCCTGTATTTTCTTCCCATATAACTACCTTGAATTTCTCGCCTTTGATGCTTCTTTTCAACAGATCAAATTCAAGTTCATTAATTTCCTTGCTCTTTATATTCTCCATTTTGGTCAGGAGTATCCTGTTGATGTTAGGCTGATTAGAAAAGAAGTATTTATCGCCAATACTTTGAAGGTAAAATAGTTTTCCCTTCAATTGTTCAATCGCCTCTGCTACAACGCTGGCAGGATTTTCTGTTGTTGTAGCACACCTTTTAATTTCTCCAAGAGTTGCTCCTTTTTCATGTCCACCAGAAAATGAATAAAGAAATACAGTTGTTGCTGTTCTGCTTCCAAACTTTAATCCTTGATAAGCGCTTCCTAATGATGCATCCAATTTTTTAGCCCCTGCATCTGCATCTGTAATATCCTGTGCTAATACGCTATTAAATTCGGTGCCGATATGCTTTAAAAGCTCCTGCCTGATTTCCTGATTTGAAAGGTCAAAGTCTGCAAGGCTGATAAAAGGTCTTGTTTTGTTTTTTACAGAATCAATTACTAACGAGAGGATTCTAAGCACTCCCCTTGTCCGTTGGAAGTTTGGGAAGCTTCCCCACCTGTGATATAAAACATCCAATACCTCTGGCATAAATGGATATGAGTTAATAAACCTGTCCCTATATTCGCTTGGCTGTATGCCTGCTGGAATAATTCCCTCTTTCTCGGCATATTCTATAAACCTTATAATAACCTTCTTTGCCTCTGATTCTTTGATGTCGCTGAAAAGTCTTCTTCTGACAACTTTAGCAATCTCATTTTCTTCGACCGGCGTATAAATCTTCTCAACCCTGCCTGCAACTTTCTGCAATTGGAGATAAAGCCTATCTGCTGATTCATCATAATGCTCAATAATGCTTGATGGAAGGGTTACAACAAGGCATACCTTCTCAAGATTCCCGGCTGTTTCAGTCAATTCCTGCATGAATGCAATGGTCTGGGCTGCCAGAGTGCTCTCTCCAACATTCACGCCTGATGCCTTTGTCGCATATTCAAGGACTTCATCCATCAGTATAAGAACTGGCTGTTTCTCTGAAAGAATGCTTCTTATTGCCTCTTTACCGGGTGCAATATTATTGGTAAGCTTTTCGTTTTTTCCAGTTAGCTGTTTTTCGATTACGCCCCATAATGTCTCTTTTGTGCTTAGTGCAGTGCCTGACAATACAACCGGCTTTGCTCGCCATTCTTCAGCTTTATGATACATAGCTATTAAGGCATGGGTTTTGCCGCCGCCGAAGGGGGTCTGGATTTGGATAACAGGGTCTCCGCCTTTTCCGTTCAACCTTTTCTCAACTATACCAAGCAGATTCTTAAGCCCCTGCGTTAGATATGTCTTTCTGAAGAAAGTCTCAGCATCCTTATATTCATCAGGACCTCTTTGTTGGCTCACTTCATAAAGGTCTGCTGCAAAGACATCCATCGTAAGCCTGCCTTCAAGGATGTCCTTATGCGGAATGGCGATGGTGTGAAATGCTTTCATAGTTTTACCTGCTCAGCAAGATATTTTGTAACCACTTCTACGAAATGGTGTGCGTTCTTCAGAGTTTCCTCTGCCTTTTCTTTTGAAACAGGGTTAAATGTTTTATAGTCTGAAACCTGCCTTAGTTCAAATGCCTTGTGAAAGTTTTTTGAAAGTTCTCTTGGAAAGACACCTTTTAAAACAAATTCGGTGTCAAATAAACTAATCACTCCTGTATGTTTTGATGGAACCCTTCCAATATTTTGTAAAAGAGCAAGCACAGAATAAAACATCGCATAGTAAGCCCTGTTCACTATACTTTGTGGACTTCGGTCTCCTTCTAAAAGAAATTTTGCGTCACTTAGAGCAGTCCGTGCCTGTTCTAAACGGTATCTTATTAAGCTGGCTATTTCTTCTTTTTTCAAATCGCTATCCCTTCCATTTCAACAGCCTGTGCAAGTAAAGAATATCGTTCAGGGCTGTTTTCCCATTCGTCTTTTGAAAACACAACAGGCACTACTACAATGCCCTTTTCAAAACCTGCTTCCCATGCGCAATCACTGATATAATCAATTTCCCGTTCGTCAAGTGGTTTTTCTGTAATTACCACAACATCCATATCTGAGTAAGGAGTGGCATCGCCTCTTGCCCTTGAACCAAAAAGAACAATCTTATATATGGGTAGTCTTTTTAATAGCAGAACCTTAAATCTTTTAAGAATTTCCTTTTCAAGTTTTTTCATCTATTAGCTCCTTACACTTTTGCATTATTATGTCCGTCTGCAAGCAGTTTAAGTTGCGATCATCTCCTCCTGTGATATTACATCGGAAGAGTATGAAATAGCTGCAAGTACATCATCTCTTGTCAGGTGAGGATATGCCGCAAGAAGTTTCTCAAATGTCATACCTTCTGAAAGTTTTTTCAATATCAGTTCAACAGTTATCCGTGTGCCTTTAATAATCGACTTGCCGAGCATTATATCAGGATTTACAGTTATTCTATCTTTATAAGATTGTGTATTCATTTAAGTCTTCTTCTTGTTCTTTTGCGATTATTATATCAAAATTAAGTCTATCTCTGGCTTTTGGGTTTAATCTGATGTAGTTGTATATTTAACTCCTCTACCTCACCAGTAAACATCTCAAAGAAAAATACTTTATTAAAATATGAATTATATGTGGCTTCTAAAACATCCCGCGATAACTTAGAAAGCGATGAAGGTCTTGTGCCTACAGCAACTATAAGAAGCCAAAGAGATCGAAAGCCATCTCTGTAATTAGAGACCTTAGTATTTTTCTCATTAATTATTTGCTGGATTCGTTCAGGGGTATAATCTGGGATAAAATCATAATACCAATTAAGCCAATCACTTTCGTTCAATTCTTTTATGCGATAAATATTGATTGCAGCAATACCATCTGGCAAAGAAAAAGCATCATCAAGCTTTACATATCCTTCAATCTCAGGTATGTTATCAGCTATCAGAGATTTTAATTTATCAGAAATACTGCAAACATCTTTTTTGTTTAACTTAATATGTGCCGACCAGAAAATACTTACAATAATTGGTGAATTTCCATCTTTTTCATAGATTTTTTGAGACCTCTCAACAATCCCTTCTTTTAAACTTTCTTGGGCTTGTAATGCCGTGGTGGTTTGACCTTTTTCACGATAAAATTCTGTTATCTCGATACCAACATCGCCAACCTGCGTGTTCACAACTATGTCTGGTTCTTTCTTAGGCATACCAGTTCTTATAACTCCTTTGGGGAAGCCTGAATAATGCCTTTTAAAAGACTCTACTTTCTGCCGGTTACGTAACTCATGCTTAGGATTTTCTCGCATCATAATTGTTCAAAGTAATCGGTTCTTTCCAGTCTCCTTTTTAATTTAATCCATTTAGTAAACCAATACACCAAACATGATAAGACAATAATAAGAATAATTATAGAAATACCTATTGAACTTAATAATATTAGAGGATAAATTGTAGCTATTCCAAGCGATAGACAAGCTAACCAACAGAAAACATCAGATAGTTTGAAATAAAGTTTAGCTGTTTCTAAGTTTTCCATAGCATTTACTTGCGAATCCATTCCACGGTCTGGATTATTTGTATGTGAAGCTATAAGTTGATAATATTTATAGGTAGCTTTCTTATGGCTTCCAATGTAATGAGTAAGTTGTTGTATCAATGCAATTGCTATTGGAATAAAATAAAAAAATGATAATTCTTTTGTCTTTTCATACTGAAATAAACCTATAAAAGCGCCAGATGATAATCCTATAACTGTTGTCATCAAACCTAAACCAGATATGCGATAATTTTCAAATAACTTCTCTATTTTTTCCTTTTTTATTTCCAGGTTTTCTCTTTTACTTTGTTCCATAATCTTAAGCTAATTTTAATTGCCAGTTAAACTCAATATGCTCCTCAAAACATCTTCTCAGTCTTTGCCGCTTCCCTTATTCTTCCCTTCCCGCAAGGAAGCCGTCGAAGAGTTTATTTTCCTTGCTGTCAAATCGCTACCCCTTCCATTTCAACAGCCTGTGTAGCAATGAATATCACTCAGGGCTATATTCCCTTGAAAATACAAACAACACTAATATAATATATTAACCTGCTTCTCGTGCACTGTCTTGATATAATCTGTTTCAGCTTACGAAGATAATTTAATAGTTTTGTTGTTAGCTTATTACAATCTCCCGTAATATATATCGCGGAAACTATCCTTCTCTGGCATCAAAGTATCCATAGGGATTGGCTGAAAATTTTCATCCCAAAATTTTGCATCTTTATTGTCAAGTTTATATTTACCGATAAGACGCCTTGCAGCATTATCACCAGCTTCTTTGGTAGGAGTAAGAGCTAATCTCCCCACCAACCAACCCTCTTGGTAATGAGGACGTAACGCATCGCGTGGGCAAACGCTTTGCAATTTGACCATAACCATATTCTCATCAACATAATGAGATATACTTCCATTAGGGTAAGGCATCCCGAATAAGAATACATATCCGGTAGTAACATTATTTTGTAATGCAAAAGTTGCGGCTACACGAAGTGACTGAGTAACATCCAACAACGGTGTTGGGCAAATGCCATAATGTTGAATCAATGCCATTTGATACTCTCTGTATCTAAATAAGGGATCGGGAGAGCCTGATGGTCTGAAATGTTTTCTCAACTTTTCTATCGCTTTCCGCAAATGTTTAAATCTGCTTTCAATTGTTGTTTTTCTAATTGAACGTTGTCCATTCTTTGGTCTAAAGATAGTTGGATATGCAACAGATTTTCCTTTGCTATCATGAAAATCCTCTGTTTGTCCTCTAAACATTAAATTGTATCTATGATTATCATGTCCTAATTGTGCCACAAAACTAACAAGCTCACGATATGTTTTTACTGAATAACCAGGATTCTGTCTAATTTTAGCAACACTTGTTTTTTGAAAATTTGGCGCATATCCATAACTCTCTTCATCTTTAGGAGGAACAAAACCTTCTCTATACCAACTACCTTCTGGCAGTTTTCTTCTTTCCATTATATGAGACATTATTTTTTCTTGGATGGCGCGCATAGTTTTATCAAAACAACCTCCCCTCTTTTCTTACTTCCTCTCTCACCCTTTCTTTTCCTACAAGAAAGCCG
>DYHD01000008.1 GCA_020724365.1 Thermodesulfovibrio yellowstonii
CTGAGCGTTCGACTGAGCTCACGCCGAAGGCTTATCGAAGGGTCATCTTTCAGGATAGGCGAGACCTGTCTGCATGCGGACACGCACAGGCAGGCGCTCGTCCTGCCAGTATTTGATATATCCAAATCGGGATCTGTGATTTGCCATTATTTAGCCATATGTTGCAAAATAATTTTTTTGGGGGAATATTTAATTATTGTGTTTTGTGATGTTTTAAAAAATACATATAAAATCTTTTTTATTACTTTAGTCTTAATTATTTTCGGGGGAGTTATATTTATTTTTTTACCGAAAGATTTAGCTGCTGAATTGATAGATGAAGATGGAATAGTTGAAACCCTCCAGTTTGTTTTATATATTTTAGGGGCTATTATTTGTATTGTGTATAGGGCATTGAAGATATGGGATGATGGGCTTAGTGCGAGCTTTCTTTTGACAATGCTCGCATTAAGGGAGCTTGATTTTCAGGTTAAATTCACAGAAATAAGCATAACAAGAACGAAATTCTATTTTTCCCCTGATGTATCTATTACTGCAAAAATATTAGGTGGTTTAGTGGTTTTGAGCATTCTCTCAGTATTAATTATCTTTGCATGGAGAAATTTATCAATATTGATTAAAGGGGTAAGAAATAATAAAACATGGTCTATTTTTGCTTTTAACGGACTAATATATATCATACTTGCTATGATTATAGATAGATCGCTAACGATTCTTGACATAATAGGCTTTGAGGATACGATAAAAATGGAATTTACAAAAACCTTTTTTGAAGAACTATCAGAGTTGGCAATACCTGCCTTATTTCTTTCTGCATTAATTACTTACGGGGTCTCATCTTTAAAACCCCAGAAAGCTCTAAATAGGCAGCATTAAAATGAATATATATATAAAAACATCCCTCTTAGCCAGTTATTATTTGCGAAATATCTCATTCTTGCTGATACTTATGTTTCTACCTATACAGATACATGCTGAAGTGAAAGATTCCAGATTTTTCCTCATGGGTGACGGCAAGATTCATATCAGAAATGCCAAGACAGGCAAAGAGGCTAATGTCATACTATTTAATAATCAGGGTCAGTTGAATTCATCTGCATTTGAGAGGATTGATGAAGTCTTTAATTTTCCGACCAAAGATAAAAGTGAACATATATCACCCCGCCTAATTTTTATGCTCGATTATTTTTCTGACCTTGTAGCTCCAGGAAGATTAATTATACTTGAGTCAGGATACCGCAGTCCTGATTACAACATAAAGATTAGAAATAGAGGGGCAAATGCCGCAAAAACAAGTACACACATTGATGGTCTTGCACTCGATTTTCACATAGAAGGGGTGAATGGAAAGAAGCTCTGGGAGATTATCAAAGAACATGAGTGCTGTGGTGTCGGGCATTATGGCGGCGATACTATTCATCTTGATGCTGCAAGACCAAGATTTTGGGAGGCTGCTACTTCAAAGGTTCATACAGGCGAAAGCGATTATAACCGCAAGATTTATTTATCAACTGATTATGATCGTTATAATGCTGGTGAGAGTGTAAGGCTCTCTTTTTCATCTGTGAGTGAATTCGGTTTTGGAATTAAAAGAGAAGTTTCTATCACGAACTCTCTCCATTCAGATAGTGCTATCATTAAAAATCATGGTGATAAAGACTGTATAATGATAAATGATAGGAAATCCTCACGATTCATCCATTTCGCACTTCCAGATGGCATGAAAGTAGGCAGATATAAGATAAGGGTGGATTTTTGCGAGAGGCCATTTGAACAGATGCCCGTTCAGGTTCATTCTAATGAAATTGAGATTTTGTCGGGAAAAAAGGATTGATTATTTTTCCGAAATCCCGATATTGACTTTTTTTAAGCATCTTTAATCTATCATGACAGCCGTCCCGGTTGTCTTACCATAGGTTAGGCGTCTTATCAAACAAGAATCGCTCAATTTGGCTTAAACAAGATGATTTGGTCCTGTTAAAGATATTAAAAAAATATAAAAAAGAGGTATAATGCATAAATGATAATTGATAGTCATATCCATTGCGGTAAAGACTTACCATTTAGAATAATTTCTCCTCTGCTTAAAAAGGCAGGCATTGATGGTGCATGTGTATTTGCTCCTGTTGAGGATATTTATGACCGCTATGACCCTTATTTCACTGATACACCTGAGTGGAAAATACATAGAAAGGAAGCTAATCGTTATCTGTTAAAATTAAGCCAAACGGAGGCAAACATCTTCCCTTATCTCTTTGTCTGGAATGACTTTGATTATGATGAACTTTCTTTCGAATATAAAGGTATTAAATGGCATCGTCATGTAGATGAACCAGTTTACAATTATAAAGACAAAAGATGTTCAGAAATTATAGACAGGATTAGCAAACTTAAGCTGCCTATTGTGTTTGAAGAGAGCCTTGAAAATACACTCTTTTTTGTAAATGAACTTGCTACTGATGCCAATATCATCATACCTCATCTTGGCATGTTGAATGGTGGGTTTTATTCTATTGACGCATCAGGGATATGGAGAAAAGATAATGTTTATGCAGATACAGCTCTTGCCCCTCTTCAACATATAAGAGATTTTATAAATAAATATGGTTCTGCTAAACTATTTTTTGGTAGTGATTTTCCCTTTGGAGAGCCCGGCAGAGAACTTCAAAAGATACAAGCACTTCATCTGCCCGAAGAAGAAAAAGCAGCCATTATGGGTGGGAATATCTTAAGAATGCTTAAACTTGGTTATTAATCCAAGAGAAGTTTTTAATCTTTAGCCATTTTCTTAGATAAGACTTTTGGTTTGTCTCTCTTTGAATTTACTATGCAGAAAAAACCAAAAGGTTCCTCATAAGGGTTTGTAAGTTGGTGGACTATATCAGGAGAGATATAAATGGTATCCAGATAACCAATTTTATATTTTTTATTTCCTATCAATATCTTGCCCTGCCCCCTTATACAAATAACCACATGCTCATGTCTGTGCCACTCAAGACTGCTGTAGCCATTCGGGGATATCTCAAAATATCTCAGGTGGAATTTTGCAGACTCCCCACTGCTGCCTATCAATACATTTCGTGTAACAGATGACCAGCTTTCTTTTTCTTTTTTATAGATTTCTCTCTTAACCGAACCCCAACTGAAATCCTTTTTGAATCTTATAATCCTGCTTTTATTTTCAGGACTTTTCTTAGCAGTAGAGGGTTTCCAATCACATGCGCTCTGGTTGGATTTAATTTTATCTTTACCCATTTAAGCTTTGTATTATGCTTCTATTAACTGAAAAACAGAGATAGAAAGCTATCATTCCGAATCACTCACTCTGTCATTCCGAACGGAGCGAAGAATATATCTTTCGTTCGGGATAGGCTCCGTGAGGAATGACAGATAAATCAAAGAGTTTACAATCCTATCTCTGTTTTAGGATTTAAAAATTCTATGTCCCCATTTCCCAGCTACTTAGATATTTAGCCTGCTCCTTAGTAAGGGAATCAATCATTACACCCATTGCATTAAGCTTAAGCCTTGCTATTTCGTTATCAATATTGTCTGGAACTTTGTAAACCTTGTTTTCAAGCATCTTGGCATTCTTCACAATATATTCAACGGAAAGAGCCTGGTTGGCAAAGCTCATATCCATAACTGCTGAAGGATGTCCTTCTGCTGCGGCAAGATTAACAAGCCTTCCCTCTGCAAGCAGACAAATCCTTTTTCCATTACTTAATGTGTATTCTTGCACATAATCTCTTATAGTTCTTTTTGAGATTGAGAGCTTTTCAAGCATTTCAATATCAATCTCGACATTGAAATGCCCTGTATTGCAAATAATCGCTCCATCCTTCATTAACAAAAAACACTTCTCAGATAAAACATTGATATTGCCTGTAACGGTTACGAATATATCACCTATCTTTGATGCTTCTAATATCTGCATGACTTCATAGCCATCCATTGTAGCTTCAAGTGCTTTCAATGGAGATATTTCAGTTATAATTACTCTAGCACCTAATCCCTTAGCCCTTGCAGCAACCCCCCTGCCGCACCAGCCATATCCGCATACGACGAATACAGAGCCTGCTATTAGGCGATTGGTAGCCCTTATAATACCATCTATCGTGCTTTGACCTGTTCCGTACCTATTGTCGAATAAATACTTGGTATATGCATCATTAACTGCAATAATTGGATATTTAAGCTCACCGCTTTCTGCCATTGCCCTCAATCTTATGACGCCAGTAGTAGTCTCTTCAGTGCCACCCATGACATTAGATAGCAAATCCCTCATGTCTTTGTGAAGGGTCGAGACGAGGTCTGCTCCATCGTCAAGCGTTATATGAGGTTTAATTGAGAGAGCGCTTGCAATATGCGAGTAATAAGTATCTTTATCTTCTCCTTTGATAGCAAAGGTTGGGATGCCCAGATCAATGACAATTGAAGCAGCAACATCATCCTGAGTGCTTAAAGGGTTAGAGGCGCAAAGATGAATGTCAGCCCCCCCTGCCTTTAAGGCTTTCATAAGATTTGCAGTCTCTGTTGTAACATGCAAACAGGCAGATATCCTAATACCCTTAAGAGGTTTAGCTTTTTCAAATTCATGGCATATCATTCTTAAAACAGGCATTTGCATTTCAGCCCATTCAGTGCGTAATTTGCCCTTTTCGACAAGATTTAAATCCTTCACATCATATTTAGTCATTTAGCCTCTCCCCAACGAAATTATATTCCAGCCTCTTTCTTTAGAAAATCAGCCATGTCTATTCTTTCCCATGTAAAATCCTTATCATCCCTTCCAAAATGACCATAAGATGCAGTCTTTTTGAATATAGGCCTTCTTAGATCGAGATTTTTGATTATAGAACCTGGCGTAAGGTCATAATTCTTCTTTATTATCCCTACCACCTTAGAATCAGGTATCTTCGATGTTCCATAAGAATCTACAAATATAGAAACAGGTTGAGATACTCCAATAGCGTATGCTATTTGAACCTCAATCTTATCAGCGATACCAGCGGCAACGAGATTTTTGGCTATATAGCGAGCCATATAAGACCCAGACCTATCAACCTTAGTGGGGTCTTTACCTGAAAAACAACCACCGCCATGACTGCCCACCCCACCATATGTATCAACGATTATTTTTCTGCCTGTAAGCCCTGTGTCGCCCATCGGACCGCCCACAACAAACCTGCCTGTTGGGTTTATATGGTAAATGATGTTTTCTTCATCAAGAAGTTCAGTCGGGATAACTGGTTTGATAACCTTCTCTATAATATCCTCCCTCATCTCCCTTAAGGTTATATCAGGGCTATGTTGAGATGATACTACTATTGTAGATACTCTTATAGGTTTGCTATTTTTATATTCCACTGTAACCTGTGTTTTGCCGTCTGGCCTGAGGTACCCGATGATGTCCTTTTTTCTTGCTTCTGTAAGTCTCAAGGCAAGTTTGTGGGCAAGCATTATAGGCATTGGCATCAATTCCTGTGTTTCATTGCAGGCAAAGCCGAACATTAATCCCTGATCGCCTGCTCCGCCGACATCAACACCCATAGCAATATCAGAAGACTGCTCATGTATGGATGTAATAACCGCACAAGTTTCATAATCAAAACCATATTTTGCCCTTGTATAGCCAATATCCCTTATCGTATCCCTAACTATGCTTGGTATCTCAACATAGCAAGATGTTGTAATTTCCCCGGCTACAAAGGCAAGCCCAGTTGTCACAAGAGTCTCACAAGCAACCCTTGAAAAAGGGTCTTTTGTAATAATTGCATCAAGGATTGCATCTGAGATCTGATCAGCGATCTTATCAGGATGCCCTTCTGTCACAGATTCTGATGTAAAAAAGAAATCCTTATCGGACATTTATACCACCTCCAAAAAATATTATTTTAAGATTCGAGGGTTTAAGGGATTTTAAATATGATAAATCCTGCTTCCTGCCTTAACCCCTTAATTAGCCATCTTAACCAACTCCTCTGCTATCTGGACTGCATTAAGCGCCGCCCCTTTTCTAAGGTTGTCAGAGACTATCCACATATTGATTCCATTCTCAATAGACTCATCATTTCTTATTCTGCCGACATATACATCGTCCTTACCCGCTACATCAAGGGGAAGAGGATAGAGATTTTTCTCCACAACATCAAAAACCGTTATGCCGGGTGATTTTTCAAGTATTTCACGGACTTCTTGAGGGGTTATCTTCTTATCGGTCTCGATATTTAAAGACTCTGAATGCCCTCTAAAAACTGGCACCCTAACGGTGGTAGCAGTAACTCTTATGGAATCGTCTCCCATAATCTTTTTGGTCTCATTAACCATCTTCATCTCTTCTTTTGTGTAGCCATTTTCGAGAAACTTATCAATATGTGGCAATACATTGAATGCTATCTGGTGAGGATATACATTGCATTTCACTTCCTTAAAGTTCAGCAGGGCTGTAGTTTGCTGTAGAAGCTCATCCATAGCCTTCATACCCGTCCCTGATACTGCCTGAAATGTTGTTACAACTACCCTTCTTATCTTAGCTGCATCGTGGATAGGCTTTAAAACGACAACCATCTGGATGGTTGAGCAGTTGGGATTTGCAATGATACCCTTGTGCCACTTTAAATCATGAGCATTTACTTCAGGCACTACGAGCGGTATCTCAGGATCCATCCTCCACTGGCTTGAGTTATCAATAACTACACAGTTTGAATTTGCAGCAATAGGCGCCCAAATCTTTGATCTTTCTGCACCTGCTGAGAACAAAGCGATATCTATGCCTTTGAATGAGTTTTCATTTAAGGTCTCAACAGCGATATCTTCTCCCATAAACTGGAGTGTTTTACCTTCTGATTTCTCAGATGCAAACAGCCTTATCTTTTCAATCGGGAATTTACGCCCCTCAAGCGTGGCAATCATCTCATTGCCAACAGCACCTGTAGCACCCACAACTGCAACTACATATTTCTCTTTTTTCTTTAACATTTTGATTCTCCTTATATATTAGTATCTAAATTGAGCGATTTTTATAACAAATCCAGCAGGGGCGAGGTGGTGCCTCGCCTAATTGAAAATTGAAAATTCAAGATTCAAAATACCAGATACCTAAAAATGCTGAAGGTAGCCGTAGATATCTACCTGTGGATTCAAAATTTAAAATTCATAGTAGGACAGGCGTCTCGCCTGTCCTACTATGGTCTGGGCATCTTATTAAGCAAGAATCACTCAATTTGGGTAATAAAGTACTTATGTGATCAAATATTTTACAACCAGATCTCCCACCTCTGAGGTCGAATAACCCATCTCTCCTGCAGAAAGACTCTTGAGATTATTTCCTGTAACTTGCATGACAGCTCTCTCAATAGCATCACCTGCTATATCTTCACCAAGATAATTCAACATCATCGCACCTGCACATATAGACGCAAGAGGATTTATGACATTTTTACCGGCATATTTTGGTGAAGAGCCCCCGATTGGCTCAAACATCGAGACCCCGTAAGGGTTGATATTCCCACCTGCGGCAATACCCATTCCGCCTTGTATCATGGCGCCAAGATCAGTAATTATATCACCAAACATATTGTCAGTGACTATCACATCAAACCATTCGGGATTTTTTACAAACCACATTGTTATGGCATCAACATGAGCATAGTCAACCTTGATTGTAGGATATTCCTTTGCAACCTCATAAAAAGTCCTTTCCCAGAGATCAAAAGCATAAGTCAGGACATTCGTCTTGCCTACTAAAGTGAGCTTATTATTCTTATTTCTCTTCCTACAATATTCAAAGGCATATCTGATACATCGCTCTACACCTCTTCTTGTATTAATAGATTCCTGAACTGCTATTTCATCCGGGGTTCCTTTTTTTAAAAAACCGCCTGCCCCTGCATATAAACCCTCAGTATTTTCTCTAATGACAACAAAATCAATATCCTCAGGAGACTTGTTCTTCAATGGACAATCAACACCTGGATATAATTTAACAGGTCTTAAATTAATATACTGGTCTAATTCAAATCTCAGTCTTAGCAAAATTCCTTTCTCTAAAATGCCGGGTTTAACTTGGGGGTGACCTATAGCCCCAAGATATATCGAATGGTATGTTTTAAGCCTCTCAATAGCATCTTCTGGAAGCACTTCGCTTGTCTGAAGATATCTTTCGCCGCCATAATCAAGATAATCGAATTTTAGCTGAAAACCGAACAATGAAGACGCCGCATTTAGAACTTTTATACCTTCTCTTATAACCTCTGGTCCTGTGCCATCTCCTCCAATGACTGCTATGTTATAAACCCTATTCATGATGCCCTCTCTTTCAATCTCCTTTTTGTCCACTCGATTAGCCCCCCGGCAGCAATTAGCTCCTGCATAAAAGGAGGAATCGGTTTAACAGAATATTGCTCATTTTTTGTAATATTTTTTATGATGCCATTGTCTGCATCAATCTCTATGATATCACCTTCATGAATCTTCTCAGATGCCTCAGCAGATTCAAAGATAGGGAGACCTATATTAAAGGCATTGCGGTAAAATATCCTCGCAAAACTCTTAGCAATTACCCCCTGTATCCCTGCCGCCTTTATCGCTATAGGTGCATGTTCCCTTGAAGAACCACACCCAAAGTTTTTCCCCGCAACTATGATATCTCCCTTTTTTACTTTCTGGGGGAATTCAGCATCAGCATCTTCCATCACATGTTTGGCGAGCTCATTGGGATCGGATGTATTAAGATATCTAGCAGGTATTATTGCGTCGGTATCAACATCATTCCCAAACTTCCATGTTTTGCCATTTAATATCATTTGAAAGCCTCCTGATTTGGCACTTGTTAGTCATTTAATATTAAATTAATATAAACTTATTATTATATTAAGGACAGGTAAATAATTTCCATGTAAAAAGTTATAGCGATTCTCGGACCAACTGGAGTGGGCAAGACAGGGGCTTCAATCTTACTCGCAAAGGCATTAAACACCGAAATCATCAGCTCGGACTCTATGCAGATATACAAACATATGAATATCGGAACAGCTAAGCCATTTATGGAACAAAGGCAAATGGTCAGACATCATATGGTCGATATTTGTGACCCATGGGAACTTTTCAGCACTGGAGAATATATAAAGCAGGTGAAGCCGATCATAAAAAACCTGTACAGATTAAATAAAACACCTCTAATAGTTGGTGGCACTGGATTATATCTCAAGGCAATGACGAGGGGAATATTTGAGGGACCTTCTGCGGATTGGCAATTAAGAGAGAATTTAATGAATAAGGAAATCCAGACTCCGGGCTATTTATACAATAGCTTAAAAAGTATAGACCCAGCTTCAGCCGGCAGGATAACGCCTAATGATCTGAGAAGGATTATCAGGGCTTTAGAGGTTTATTATAAAGAACGAAAGCCGATTTCTGAATTTCAAAAAACATTAACAAAGCCTTTTTCATGCTATTTTATAAAGGTCGGGCTTACAAGAGATAGGAAGGAGCTTTACAGGCTTATAGAAGAAAGAGTTGATGGGATGATGAAAGATGGGCTTCTACAAGAGGTGGAAAAGGTTATATCATTGACAAATAAACACGCCGAAAGCACAAATCACTTGCCGGCGATGCAGGCGATAGGGTATAAAGAATTAGCTTCATATCTTAACGGTTCTCTTAACCTTGATAATGCTGTATCGCTGATAAAAAAAAGGACAAGAAATTATGCAAAGAGGCAATTTACATGGTTCAAGAAAGAGGATGATATTTTCTGGATTGATATTACAGGGATATTCGAGCCACAAGTGATATTTGATAAAATTTTACAGTCGGATTCAAGATTAAAATTCAATATTTAAGAGAGGGTTAGGCTTATTTTTTGCTTGTGCAGATGGTAATATGATGTTATAATTCAAGAAATGAGGTTAGTAAAATGAGAGGAATCTTTTTTTATATAGCAATAGCTTTATTTTTTATCATCATATTTTCTATATCTCATGCATCTTCAAGTCAAGAACCCATCAGAATCGGTTTAACTCTTGCCTTAACAGGCAAATTCGCCCCTATGGGAAATGCCCAGATGAACGGTTTCAAGATATGGGAGAAACATATTAATGAAAAAGGGGGGCTTTTAGGCAGAAAAATAGAACTAATAATCTATGATGATAATAGCGATTCAGAAACCGCAAAAAAGATTTATGAGAAGATGATTGTAAAAGAAAAGATAGATTTTCTTTTTGGACCATATTCGTCTCCTATAACTGAGGCTGTTTTGCCTGTAACAGAGGAATATGGTCATCCTCTTCTTATATCAGGAGCCTCTGGAAATAGTCTTTGGGAAAAGAATTATAAAAATGCCATCGGTGTTTATACGACAACGGACAGAATTCCTCAAGGTTTTTTAGAACTATTAATAAAAAATAATATCAAAAAAATAGCTGTTGTTTATGCAGATGATCTATTTTCAACAGATCTTGCTAATGGTTTTGTTTCATGGGCAAAAAAGTTTAATATGGAAATCCTTATGAAGGAATCCTTTAAAAAAGATACAAGTGATTTAACTTATTTGGCAAAAAAGACTAAGGATTCAGGTGCCGAAACATTAATACTAAGTGGACATTTTAATGAGGCGGTGGATATGAGAAAAGCTTTAAAGGCAATTAATTATTATCCCAGAGCCTACTATGCTTATATTGGAGCAGCCCTTGATGATTATCATGAAAAACTTGGTAAAGATGCAAATTATACCTTTTCGTCTTCTTTATGGGAAATAAAAGCGAACTTCCCTGGAGCTAAAAAATTCTATACCGATTATTTAAATGCCTTTAATAAAACCCCACAATATCACTCTGCCATTGCATATGCAAGTGGGCAAGTGCTTGAGGAGGCAGTAAAACGTTCTAATAGTTTCGATAGAAAAAAGATTAGGGAGATACTTTTTAAGATGGATATTATTACAATAATTGGAAGATATGGGATTGACAGGACTGGAAGGCAGGTAAGGCAGCATGTTTTCATAACACAATGGCAGAAAGGCAAAAAGGAACTCCTTTGGCACGAAAGACTTGCCACAGCCAAGCCTATTTTTAAATAAGAAATCGCTATATGCAGTTTTTAAATTTCAAAAATAAGCCTATTATTAATAAAATTGTATTTCCTATCCTTGCAGTATTTATTCTTATAGGCGGAACCCTTTATTATTTCAACCTTAAGGCGATATCCGATTTTGCTGAAGAATTAATTAAAAAAGATATATTAAATTATGCGCATGAGCTTTATAGCGTATGCGATCAAACTCTTACAGATTTGCTTTATGAAGGTAAAGCCGATGATGAAAAATCTATAGTTATCGCAAAAGGAACTACCTTAGATTCCATAGAGACATTCGCAAGACATAAAGATATCGAAATATTGATTTACTCTAATGGCAATGAAGTATTAAAAACAGGCATATTTGATAAAGCCGCACATGAAATCTCATACCTGAAAGAGGAGCAAGTATTATCAATATACATTA
The DNA here is from genome assembly GCA_020724365.1 of Thermodesulfovibrio yellowstonii. Classification (GTDB taxonomy): domain Bacteria; phylum Nitrospirota; class Thermodesulfovibrionia; order Thermodesulfovibrionales; family Dissulfurispiraceae; genus DYHD01. The sequence continues at coordinate 11,504 of DYHD01000008.1, forward strand.
ATAATGAGAGATATTATGTTTATTTATTTGAATTTAAACCTTGGAGATGGCAAATATTAATAGCTACCAATCCTTATAAATACTTATATATTGAGAACAAAGTTCATCTGTCTTATATTATCTCGAGCATAATATTTATAATCTCTCTTCTTTTTATCGTCATAAGCCTCAATAAGTCTATCAGAAATCCCATAATCTCCATTATTCAATCTCTAAATAATAATACCCTGCCTGATTACAAAGGCACAAAAGAGATCGAGTTTCTCAGCAATAATATTCGTCTTATGATGAATTCACTGGATCGGAGGATTAAAGAACTCGAAAATAAAGAGAAGGAAATCAGTGAAGCAAAAGAATTCAACGAGGCAATCCTAAATAGTATAAGTGACCCAATCTCTATTCGCGAGGCTGATTCACTCAAGATTATTTCAGCGAATAATGCCTTTATAAACAAATTCAAGAAAGAAGATGAGGAAATCATTGGCAGGACATGTTACGATACCCTCCACAATCTATCCCATAAGTGCCCCGACTGTCCACCGACTGAGAAATTAAAAGAGGGAAAACCATTCAATTATGAAACAAAGACATATGATAAAGATGGAGTTGCTGTAACTTTAGATGTTTCAGCATCTCCATTTAAGGATAAATTGGGCAATATTACACATTTAATATTTGTAGCGAGAGATATAACAGAACGAAGACATCTTGAGGAACAGCTTAGACAGTCTCAAAAGATAGAATCTATAGGGATTTTAGCAGGCGGTATCGCTCATGATTTCAATAATATACTTACGGCAATAATAGGTTATGGAAATCTTCTACAGATGAAACTTGGGGATAACCCTGTCTTAAACCTTTATGTTAAACAGATATTGAAATCTTCTGACAGGGCGGTAAATCTTGTCAGCAGCCTTCTTGCATTTAGCAGAAAACAAATAGTCGAACCAATACCAGTGGAATTGAATGAGATAATTATTAAAATATCTAAACTCTTAAGAAGACTGCTTGAGGAAAATATTGAACTGAAAATAAATTTAATTAGTGAAAAGCTAATGGTTATGGCAGACCCACTTCAATTAGAACAGGTGCTTATGAATCTTGCAACCAATGCAAGAGACGCTATGCCAACGGGCGGTAGTTTATTGATTGAGACAGACCTTTCCAAGATAGATGAGGATTTTATAAAAATACATGGTTATGGCAAAGTCGGTTATTATGCAAAGATATTAGTGTCCGATTCAGGTTCTGGCATTGACCCTAAAATACTGAAGGATATATTTGACCCATTCTTTACGACAAAAGAAGTTGGCAAAGGCACTGGTCTTGGTCTCTCTATGGTGTATGGGATAATCAAGCAACATAATGGTTTTATAAATGTTTATAGTGAATTAGACAAAGGAACAACTTTTACTATTTATCTTCCTTTAATAAAAATTGAAGCAAATAAGGAAAAGAAGACCGAGATATACAAAGACATTACATCAGAACTCAAGGGCAGAGAGACCATTCTTATCGCAGAAGATGAGTCTCTTGTGAGAGAATTGCACCGAGAGTTGTTAAGCAATTATGGTTATAAGATTTATGAGGCGGCCGATGGAGAAGAGGCTTTAAAGATGTTTAATGAATATAAAGATGAGATTGAACTCGTTTTATCTGATGTTGTAATGCCAAAGAAAAATGGCAAAGAACTAATAAAGGAAATACAAAAAATAAAGCCTGATATGAAAATTATTCTTATGAGTGGTTATAGTTTGAACTTGATAGGCAGGGAAGGACTCATTGACTGTAAAATTGATTTTGTCTCTAAACCTATTTCTCCAGAGAATTTATTAAAAAAGATAAGAGAAGTTTTCGATAATACGGATTCATCGTAAAAATGTTAAATTAAAAACATGCTGACAATTGAATATATAAAAGAAGATGATGTTGACATTTCTTTTGTTAAAGAGATTCCTATCTCTTATGCAAGAGGTAATCTTATTATGCCTTTAAAAAGGGATGGTATAAGTCTATTTGCTGTTGTTGCAGATGACAGGGGACTTTTCGCTTTACTTGAACTCTCAAAGGCTTACGGTTTAGCACCAGTGCCTTTTCATACTAAACCATTTATTGTTCAAGAAGCTATCAATAGGTTTTATGGTCAGCTCGGTTCTGCCGAAGAGGTCATGGACAATATAACAGGAGAGGATTTTTCAGCCGTTGCAACTGAGTTTGAGAAACCAAGAGATATTCTGGGGCTTACTGAGGAAGCGCCGATAATCAGGCTTCTGAATGCCCTTTTCCTTCAGGCAGTTAAAGAGAAAGCAAGTGATATACACATTGAGCCTTACGAAAAAGAGCTTGATGTAAGGTTAAGGATTGACGGTATTCTGCAAAAGGTATTAAGCCCCCCAAAGATAATTCAGGATGCCCTTGTAAGCAGAGTCAAGATTATGGCAAACCTTGATATAGCAGAAAAAAGGCTTCCACAGGATGGCAGGATAAGGCTTATAATCGGAGGCAAGGATATAGACATTAGGGTTTCGATAGTGCCTACTACTTATGGAGAGAGGGCAGTTTTGAGGCTGCTTGATAGAAGTTACGGAATAATGAATCTTGAAGAACTTGGATTAAGTAGTAGAGAAAATAACCTATTTGAAGAGCTTTTATTAAGAACAAGCGGCATACTGCTCGTAACAGGACCTACAGGCAGCGGGAAGACTACCACGCTTTATGCAGCTCTTAATAAGATTTATTCTGAAGAAAAGAACATTATAACGGTTGAAGACCCTGTGGAATATCAGATTAAAGGGATTGGACAGATTCATGTGAACCCAAAGATAGGCTTATCATTTGCAGCAGGACTGCGTTCAATACTTAGGCAGGATCCAGATGTAATAATGGTAGGTGAGATAAGGGATTTCGAGACAGCGGAAATAGCCATTCAAGCCTCTCTTACTGGACATCTCGTTTTAAGCACCCTTCATACAAACGACGCACCTTCTGCGATAACAAGGCTTCTGGATATGGGAGTAGAACCATTTCTGGTAGCATCTTCCCTTATGGCAGTTCTGGCTCAGAGGCTTGTCAGGACTTTATGTCCATTTTGCAAGGAATCTTATATCCCTTATGAATCTGAGATAAAGTATTTTGAAACCGCACCTGAAAAATTGTTTAAAGCAAATGGATGCATTAAATGCAGACACAGCGGCTATCTTGGCAGGACAGGCATTTTTGAACTGCTTATAATAGATAATAAGATAAGGCAATTTACTACTTCACACAAAGATTCACAGACTATCAAGGATTATGCAGTAGGGCAGGGCGTGAGGACTTTATATGCCGACGGCATTGAAAAGGCAGCTAAAGGGATAACGACATTAGAAGAGGTTTTGAGGGTTATACAGAAGGATTATGCCGATATATAAATATAAAGGTTACAATCCTCAGGGCAGAGAGATCCTTGGCTCTATAGAGGCTTCGAGCATGAGCGATGCAATTTTCAAGGTCAAGTCTGAAGGAATCTTCCCTGCTGATGTCTCTGATGCCAGCAGCAAAATTAAAAAAGGCTTCTTTCACCGTTCAAGTTCGGTTTTTTTGCAGAACTTCACCCGTCAGCTTTCTATTCTTCTTACGGCGGGTGTGCCGCTTGCTGAAGCAATCCAATCTATTTCAAATGAGAATGTCGGCTACTATAGAGATATTCTCATAGCTGTTAAAGACCGTATATCCGCTGGAGCAAGCCTTCAGAGGGCTTTGCAGGATTTCAGCGATATCTTTCCTGAGTTCTATACAAATATGATTCAGGCAGGTGAGCAAAGCGGAAATCTCTCAAAGGTGTCTGTTAAGCTTGCAGATTATCTGGAGAGCCAGAATGCCATACGCTCAAAGGTTCGCTCTGCAATGGCATATCCAATTTTAATGATGGGTGTGTGCATTATAGTCTTATCTTTTCTTTTTACCTTTGTAATCCCTAAGATAGTCAAGGTATTTGCTGACACCAAGAGCGCCCTTCCCATTATAACCCATGTGCTTATTTTCATAAGCAATATCTTCGTCAACTATTGGTGGGCTATTCTGGGCATAGCAATAGCTTTCTTTTTTATATCGAAAAAATTGATTAAAAAACACAGATTATTCATTGACAGGCATTTGCTTAAACTGCCCGGCAATCTCTTGCAAAGTCTTTATTATTCAAGATTTGCAAGGACTCTGTCATTTCTGCTGGAAGGTGGCATTCCCATGCTTAAGGCTCTAAAGATTTCATCTCACTCCACAGGCAACAAGGCGCTTGAATCAATGATATTGAATGCTGAGACAAAGGTCTCGGAAGGTTCTAAGCTTTCTACATCCTTAGAAGGTTTTCCTCCTGTTTTTATACAGCTCATATCAGTTGGAGAAAAAAGCGGGAGCCTCGCAGAAAGTATGAAAAAAGCCGCTGATTCCTATGATATGGAGTTTAGCAGAAGAATGAATGGGGCAGTTGCCGTTTTAGAACCTGCCATGATTCTCAGCATGGGAATGGTTGTCTGCTTCATCGTCCTTGCAGTTTTATTGCCAATCTTCCAGTTGAACCAGCTCATAAAGTGAAAGAATCATATTTTTTATCAAAGTTGAAATAGCATTTTTTGGGTTAATTAATATGTGATAAAATAGTAAAAACCCAAATTGAGCGATTCTTAACGAAAGGCACTGGTTTCCTTAATAAAATAGCTCAATTTAGTAAAAAATATTTTGGAGGCATGAATGGTAGAGCTTTTTGAAAATGCCGCTGCATGTTGGAAAGCAATCATGGCAGATACCGCAAAGGGAAAAGAAAAGTTGATATATATTGAGAAGTTTGCCCGTGAAAATATATCGCCTGCAAAGATAGTATTCGGCACTTCTGGATGGAGAGGAGAAATTGGGACGGATTTTACATTTAATAATTTAAGGGTTGTGATAAGCTCTATCGTAAAATTATTTAAAAGCAATGAACAGTCTGTAATGCAGGCAATCGGGGTAGAAGATTATTCAGATATAAAACAGAGAGGAATAATCGTGGGGCATGATAATAGATTCTTGGGGCATGATTTTGCAATGGAGATAATCGGTATTTTACAAAAGGAAGGAATCAAAACATGGTATGCTGGCGAGGCTATAACCCCAGAGTTTTCTGCTGGTATCGAGATGCTTAATGCCGCATGTTCAATAAATCTTACCCCTTCTCATAACCCTGCAAATTATGCAGGACTGAAATTTAATCCATCAGATGGAGGTCCTGCAGGGACTGAGATAACATCCAAAATAGAGTCTTTCGCAAATGAGATGATGAAGGAATCGCCTATAATTAAGCCTGTTTTGCCTAATACGCCTAATAAGATTGATAAAATAGACCTGACTGAGCTTTACATAAAGTATATTGATGAAAGGAAAACTATCAACCTTGAAAAAATAAGAAATTTCATTAATGAAGACTGTCTTATCTGTGTTGACAATGTTCATGGTGCATCACGAGGCAGGATACAAAGGATTCTTGGAGAAACCCCCAATATCAAATATCTAAGAACTGAGGATGATTACCTTTTTGGGGGTGTTGCACCTGAGCCTTCTGAGAAAAATATGGAAATGGTAGAGGAATTTTTAAGGTCTTCCAATACATATTTCAAAGCTGGCTTTATATTAGACCCTGATGGGGATCGTATAAGATATGCAGATGGGAATATGCAGATACCTATGAACTATTTTGGTGCTATGGCTCTGCATTTTCTTCATGTATATAAAGGTCTTGAGGGCGTAGTCGCTAAATCAGTAGGTACGAGCAATTTTGTTAATGCAATAGCAGATAAATTAGGCATACCAATAATTGAGACGAAGGTTGGGTTCAAGAATTTCAGGCAGTATATGTCCAGAATGTCAAAACAAAGAGCAATAGTAGCGTTTGAGGAATCTGATGGCATATCAGCTTATAATCACACCCTTGAAAAAGATGCTATATTCGGACTCCTGCTTGCACTTGAGATGATAGCCGAGACAGGTAAAAATTTAGGCGACTATCTAAATCAATTGATGAATGAGTATGGTTTCTATTATCCTGATCGCTCTGGTATCTCTGTATCTCTCGACCTTGTCGGCGAGCCTCTAATCAAGAAACTCGATAGAATTAAAGATAAGTATAATGTTGGCAACACTCTTACAATTGGAAGTGAGATGCGGACTATAAAAGAAGTTATAGATGTTGATGGAATAAAACTGGTATTCGATGATGGTTCATGGTTAATGATAAGACCATCAGGGACAGAGCCTAAGGTTAGATTTTATATCGAAGCAAGGACTCTTGAAGGGAAAAAAGCTGTTTTTGAAGCTGCTGAGAGGATTACCAAAGAGGCGATCAGACTTTAGTTTTAAAAAAAAGCTAAATTTTACATAAGGAGTTTCTAATGAAAATAGTATTCTCTTTTTTGCTTATAATAATTTTTATCTTTGCATTGAATCCTCAAAATCTTTATGCAAAGACTGATAAGGCTGATAAGATTGTAGTTTTAAAAGAAAAAAGGCTGCTATTTTTATTAAGAGATGGAGAGATAATAAAAGCATACAAAATTGCTCTTGGTAAATCCCCTGTTGGACATAAGACGAGGCTTGGAGATAATAAAACACCTGAAGGAACTTATACCTTGACATCAAGAAAACAGAGCGAAAAATATCATCTCACTATCTTTATCTCATACCCAAATGAGTCTGACACCCTTAATGCGAAAAAGCTTGGAGTTTCACCCGGCAACAGTATTGCTATCCACGGACTTCCTAAGGATCTGTCTTCTTTAAACAAGCTGCACAGGCAAATGGACTGGACAAGCGGATGTATTGCAGTTACCAATGATGAGATTGAAGAAATATGGCGTCTTGTTGATGACGGAACTCCTATAGAGATCAAACCTTAATCTAAATATTTATACCCAAGCAAAACTACCTGTATAATAAATCAAAAAGTTCCTCAGCAAGTTGGGTGTTAATTTTTTTCAGACTGATATATTTATCGAAGGCATCTTCTTTACTACCATTCATAAAAAATGCTAACCCCAAAGAATAATGAACATCTGGGTTTAGGGGATCTAAGTGAAGTATCTTTTTATAAGTCTCTATAGCTCTGTTATATTCCCCAAGCATAAGATAGGATGTTCCAATTTTATTTAATACATCTGGAGTTTTATCTTGAAGATATTTTAAAGCTTGAGTATATATCTCTATTGCTTCATTATAATTGCCAACGATAAAATAAACCGTCCCCATATTAATTAATGCTTCCGGAGAATCTGCTTTTAGTTTTAATGCTTTCTTATAATATTCAATTGCAGAACTGTAATTTTTTAATTGTTGATTTTTTAGTCCCTCCTGAAATAAATCCTGAAAATTATCAGCCTTAAGAATTTCAGGTGGTTTTTTAATTTTTTGATCGGTAGATAGCTTAGGTTCAATAAGAAAGTATTTATTGAGGTCAAGAGGCTCTAATAAAAATGAGGTTTTATCTTTTTTAATATTGCATGAGAGTATTTTGCCAAGTTGGAAAAATTTGCCGTCAATAGTCTTAACAATTAGTGTATTTTCAACCTCATCAAACCATTTCATTATTACCCTGCACTTGCTTGAGACCACTCCTTTATTGTCAATCAACCCCTTTTCTGATAAGAGTTTATTTGCTTTTTTATCGAATAGATATATTGAGATAGTCTGCTTGTTTTCGCTTTTCGTATGTCGTCTATCGCTTTTTGCTTCAGCATATAAAGCATAGCCGAATATAAAAAAAACTAAGCTTATAGCCCAAATCCCGATATGGGTTATAGATATTATCTTACCGCTCATTTTTAATGCTTGTTCTAACTTCAAATTTAGGTGGGTTGATGATTGCTTTTTTAACAGCACACTGGTCGGCAACCTTGATAATTGCTTTTTGATATTTCTCTGGAAAATCGGGCGGGATGGTAATGTTAAGGACTATCTTATCAAGCTTCATTTTGCCTTCATCTATAGGAATATATACCATTTCTTGATTAATTGAAATGCCGTCAGTAGGTATATTCCTCTCCTGACAAAAACTTAAAATATATATGCCTGCACAAGTTCCTATTGATGCAAGAAAATGAATAAAAGGGCTCGGAGCAGTTCCTTCGCCTCCATATTGTATGGGTTGATCAGTTTTTATTATCATACCATCTATCTCAGCATATACTTTCTTACCACCTGGAAAGGTTATTTTAATATTCATAATTCCCTCCAAAAAAATAAAAGTATATAAGATTTTAATGTAAAATATACTCCAAGTGCAAATATTCTTTATATACCTCAAAATTGCCGATAGAAATGAGTCATTGCGAGCGGAGCAAATCGAAGAATCTCGTTTGAGATTGCCACGGGCTTCGCCATCGCAACGACCTTTCGGGCCGGACTGCCCCTCTGTCCGCATACAGACAGGTCTCGCCTGTCCTGCCTATCCTGCCTATCCTGAAAGATGACCCCTCGACAAGTCTTCGGCGTGAGCTCAGTCGAATGCTCAGGGTGACTGTCATGGTGAGCCCTTCGATAGACTCAGGACAAGCTTATGTAACCATGACGGCCGTGATAGCTGTCCTACCATAGCTTGGGCGTCTTATCAAGCAGGAGTCGCTCAATTTAGGTTTCGATTATTTTTTTTGCCTTTAAAACCTTTCTTATGGCATTCTATAGTTTTATATTTTCTAATAAGGAGGCTTTTTTTGAGACTTAATAAATTAACTATAAAGGAATTAAGAAGGCTTCTTGATAAAAGAGAAATCACTCCAACAGAAATCCTTAATGATATATATAGTCAGATTGATAGATATGAGGATAAAATTAAGTCTTATATTACAATCACAAAAGATTTCTCTTATAAAATGGCAGAAGATGCCGAAGATCATATCAAGAATGGTCTAATGTCCCCCTTAACAGGGATTCCTTTAGCAATAAAGGATAATATTTGCACCAAAGGGATATTGACAACTTGTGCATCAAGAATCTTATATAACTTTCTCCCGCCCTATGAGAGCACTGTAACAGAAAAGCTACTCAGACAGAAATATATACTTGTCGGCAAGACAAATCTCGATGAGTTTGCTATGGGTTCTTCCACCGAAAATTCTTTTTTCCATACAACTAAAAATCCATGGAATATGCAGCGTGTGCCAGGAGGTAGTAGCGGAGGTTCTGCTGCAGCCGTTGCTGCTGATGAATGTATCGCAGCTCTGGGTTCTGATACAGGTGGTTCTATAAGGCAGCCAGCATCTTTCTGTGGGGTAGTTGGATTAAAACCTACATATGGACTTGTATCAAGATTTGGATTAATAGCGTTTGCCTCATCCCTTGATCAGATAGGTCCTATTACAAAGGATGTCACCGATTCAGCTATGATGCTTAATGTTATAGCAGGATATGATCCTCTTGACTCAACATCTGTGCCTATAGATGTTCCAGATTATGTTTCAGCGATTGGAAGGGATATAAAAGGTTTAAAAATAGGCATTCCTCAAGAGTTTTTTATTGAAGGATTAGACATTGAGGTCTCTAATACCGTCAAAGAAGCTATCAATAAACTTGAATCTATTGGTGCAATCCCTGTTGATATCTCACTTCCACATACCGCTTATGCAGTAGCGACATATTACATAGTAGCCACTTCAGAGGCTTCATCAAATCTTTCTCGTTATGATGGGGTTAAATACGGTTTTAGGGCAAGCGGAAAGGATTTGCTTGAGATGTATATGAATAGTAGGGCACAGGGATTTGGCGATGAAGTAAAAAGGAGGATTATGCTTGGGACTTACGCACTTTCTTCTGGTTACTACGATGCATATTATAAAAAGGCTCAACAGATAAGAACCCTGATAATGCAAGATTTCAAGATGGCTTTCGAGAAAGTTGATGCAATTATCACCCCCACTTCACCTACACCTGCATTTGAGATTGGTGAAAAAACGACAGATCCTCTCCAGATGTATCTAAGTGATATCTTTACGATTTCAGTAAATCTTGCCGGTGTGCCAGCAATTTCGATACCCTGCGGTTTTACGCAGGATAATCTTCCTATAGGATTACAAATAATAGGCAGGAATTTTGACGAGGAAACAATCTTCAGGGTTGCATATGCTTACGAGCAAAGTATGGATTTTTATAAAAGGAGGGCGATATAAAGGATTAAAAAATGATTTGTTCTTTATTTACCCTCTTCAGTAGCAAATATTATAGATTTTTCAATAACATCAAGAAGTTGGATGAGATTTTCTTCGCTTATACATAATGGAGGCATAATGACTATCACATTTCCGAGAGGTCTGATAATTACTCCCATCTCCCTTGCTTTATGAATCACTTTCCATCCAATTTTAGCTTCAAGAGGATAAGGTTCTTTTGTATCCTTATCTTTCACTAATTCTATGCCAGTCATAAAACCCTTATTCCGTGCCTCACCAACATGCTTAAGCTTAGAAAAGTCATTCAATCTTTTTTGAAGAAGCGAGATTTTTGGCTGAAGATTTTTTAATGTCTCATCTTTTTCGAATATATCCAGACAGGCAACAGCTGCAGAACATGCAAGGGGATTTCCGGTGTAAGAATGGCCGTGAAAGAATGTTTTTAATTCGCTGTATTCACCAAGAAAAACATTGAAAATTTCTTCTGTAGTGATGGTAGCTGCAAGCGGTAGGTATCCATTCGTAATGCCTTTTGATAGGCAGAGCAGGTCTGGCGATATTTGTTCATGCTCACAAGCAAACATCTTGCCTGTTCTACCAAATCCAGTTGCAACTTCATCAGCAATAAGCAAGATATTATATTTATCGCATAGCTCTCTTACCCCTTTCAAATAGAAGTCGGGATATACAATCATTCCACCTGCTCCTTGGACCATCGGTTCAACTATGACAGCAGCTATCTTATCTGCGTCTTGATTTAAAATATCTTGCATTACAGCAAGGCAATGCAATGAGCATTCGGGATATGTTTCTCCAAATTCACATCTATAACAATATGGGGATGGCGATTTAAATGTCTTGAATAAAAGGGGTTCAAATATTTCATGAAAGATATCTATCCCGCCTACACTCACGGCACCGATGGTATCACCGTGATATGCATTCTTAAGGGAAAGAAAAGACTTTTTTTCTTTAATGCCCTTATGTTTCCAATATTGGAAAGCCATTTTAAGGGCTACTTCAACTGATGTTGAGCCATTATCAGAATAGAATACTTTAGTTAGAGATGGATATTGGGTATCTATGTCAGATGATTTCGGTGATAGCTCTATCAATTTTTCAGCAAGCTTGATGGAAGGTGCATTGCTAAGACCTAAAAGAGTGGAATGAGCGATTTTATCGAGCTGCTGTCTTATGGCATCATCTACTTCTTTTCTTCTATGTCCATGCACATTAACCCATAGTGAAGATACCCCATCAATATACCATTTGCCATGAATATCTTTTAAAAAACAATCCCTTCCTTCTATGATAATTAAAGGCTTTTCAGCAACCCAATCCTTCATCTGGGTGAAAGGATGCCAAATAAATTTTTTATCTGTTTCTTGAAGGTTTCTTATTTCTTCTGTATAACTCATAATTTGTAATCCCAAATCCCAATATAGAATTTTTAAACATCCCTAATTCAGCAGGACAGACGTCCCAGCTGTCTTATGCTACTAAAGAATCTCTCAATTTGAGTTTGAGTTATTGTTTGAGGATTTTAATAAGTCTTTTAAGGTCGAATTCTTGATTGAAAAGTTCTTTGACCCTACATAGTTTGCCTTGCTCCCTTATTCTTGTCTTTGATAGAATGGTATCAATTTTATCAACTGCTGTGAAGGTATCGTCTGATACAGCTATTATAGCAACTCCCTTAGCCATAGCCCTTTCTAATACGAATTCATTTGTGTAAAGTCCACCAGTCAATATAATGCACTTCGTAGATGTCTCAATTGCAGCAAGCTGTATATCTGTTCTGTTTGCCCCCGTAATGACAACCTTGTCTGAAACCCTGCTAAAATATCTCAGAGCGTTATCTACATCCATTGCACCAATCATGAAATTACTAATTAATTCGTCAAGTTTATCTTCTCCGCAGAGAATGCCTCCATTTAATGCTTCTATAATGTGTCTGATAGTGACAGACTCAAGAAACTTGTCTTTATGGAAGACACCAAATATCTTAATCCCTCTTTTTTCCATAAAAGGCTTCACAGATTCTTTAACATAAGGTAGTATATTCATTGGCACCTTGTTAAAGACGCCGCCAAGGTATCTATCACCCACTAATTTTTGTATGCCATAAACTGAATCCATTGATGTAACGCCTTTCCATGCCTCGACAAAAATGACATAAGCCTGCATCTCATTAATTAAAGTAAGTGCGTCAATACCGAGCATTGAGCCTTCGAGTAAGTCAGCGGGTCCACTTATAACAATATAATCTTTGTCTTTCATAAAGTAGAAAGCATCTATAATCTTTTTATTTGCATTCTTCACCTTATCTCTTAATTGAACAATCTGGGTTTCATAGCTCATGGCAAATGGGGAGATTATATTCATAGGCTCTCTAAGAGAAAGGGCTTTTTTAATAAAAATTGCATCGGCGTCAAATATATCTTTCCCTTCCTTTACAGCAGTTTTGCTGATAGGTTTCATATAGCCAACATTATAGCCGAGTTCCATTAGTTTTGAGACAATACCTATAGCTATAAAATTTTTGCCAGAATAGCCTCTGTTTGAAACTATAAATAAGGGTATCACAAGTTCCTCCTTAGCAAGGTAACAATTTTAATGTATAGCACAATAATTAATTTAATTATAATCTAAATTGAGCGATTTTCTGTAGAAAGCCTTTCTTTAACTGTCATCCTGAACACCCAGCAGGTGTGAGGAATCTTTAGTCGTAAAATGACAAAGATTTCTCGCTTCGCTTGGAATGACAGAGTGAGGGGTTCGGAATGATACTAAAGAATCGCTCAATTTGGGGTTTAATAAGCACCTTCACTTTTTATAACAACCTTGATGGTTTTTAAGAGAATTACTATATCAAGCCAGATGCTCCAATTTCTCACATACCATACATCAAGAGCAACCCTATATTTATTATCAGTATTGCTTCTTCCACTTACTTGCCATAGCCCTGTAATGCCCGGCAAAACAGTCCAGACTGTCGGCATCTCTTGAGCAAATCCATTAATCTCTTCAGGCAGATATGGTCTCGGTCCTACAAGGCTCATTTCTCCTTTCAATATATTTAATATCTGAGGAAGCTCATCTAAAGAAGTTTTTCTTAATAGGTAACCAATTTTTGTTACCCTAGGATCATTTTTAAGCTTCCAATATAATTCCCACTCCTGCCTCAATTTCTCATCTTTTTGAAGTAAATCCTCCAATATTATGTCGGCATTTTTATGCATTGTTCTAAACTTATACATTTTGAATGGCTTGCCATTTTTACCGATACGGCATTGAGTGAAAATAGGATTGTATCGCAGGGTGAGCATTATTGCAGCTGAGATTAAACACATAGGAATCGAAAAGATAATTAGCAATATAAAGCTAAGAATAATATCTAAAAACCTTTTCAAAAATATATTATGTGGTTTTATTAAGTTACTTGTTATTTCTAAAAAGAGTATTTGCTCCTGAAAAAAATGGTGGAGTTCCATGCCGATAAGCGGGACACTTTTGATATCTGGGATAAGTAATATTCTATTAACCTTCAAGTGTATTTTATTAATTAATTCTTCTATTTTCTGTTTATCCGTTTCTGGCAAGGCTATGAATATATCAGAGATTTTACTTCTCACTAAGTATCTTTCAATATTGCTTATTCCATTGTGAACTTTTATACCATCAATGAATTTTCCATTGTTAAAATTATCATCTAAAAATCCTGCCACTTCATATCCATAATGAGGCTCTCTCTTAAGAGCTTGCAATGTAAGTTGTGCCAGCTCACCACTGCCGATTATCAATACTCTTCTTTTGAAGATGCCATACTTACGCAGAAACTTCTGCATATTTAATCTTATTAGAGGGAATATAGGTATGGCTAAGATTCCAGCAAGGAGCAGAAGGCTTCTGGATACCTCTTCGCTGATTTTGCCGATGAACAGGATTGTAAAAGTAAAGGCGCTTGCAAGGACGACCGCTCTGGAGATTGCAATTACTTCATCCCAATAAGAAAAGCTTTTTGTGTATAGACCTCGATGATAAAGGGAAACAAACCACAAAGGAGCGATCCATAAAAAATGGTTGAAATTCATGGTATATATCACAGGTAATTCATAGGAGAAAAAGAGAGGAAGAATAAATTTTCTTATCAAGAAGGCAACAGCAAAAATAGTGAAAATAGATAAGAGATCTATAAATAGTAGGACAATTGTCTCGATATGTTTTTTTCTATTCTCCATTAAGATAGTCTATAAAGTTTCTCTTATAAAAACTTCAAGGGCTTCTTCCCATGCCCTCATCTTAATTCCTCGGGTGCTTATAAGAGGAGTCCATATAGGCCTTTTTGCTTTTGAAGGGTATTTTTCATTAGAAATGGGTTCAATTTTCCCCTTAAAGCCTGAAATTGAAGAAATCATTGTAGCAAATTCATACCATGAGCAATGTCCTGAATTGGCAATATGATATAAACCATAAGGACTTTTTTCTATAATCAAGCTCCAGATTTGCAGAGATAGATCATATGTGCATGTAGGCGACATATAGATATCATTCACTATACTCATTGAAAGCCCTTTTTTAATTCTATCCAATACTGTAAAAACAAAATTTCCTCCTTTGCCGATTGCCCCAGATTTGCCATAAAGGCTTGCAGTGCGGATAATATATGGTTTCAGGGCATAATTTTTAACGAATAATTCCCCTGCATACTTTGTAATGCCATAGACATTAAGAGGATTGGGGATGTCATATTCATCATAAGGTATCTGCTTTTTTTTTCCGTCAAAGACATAATCAGTGCTTATATGTACTATATCTGCAGAGATTATATTACAAGCATCAACGAGATTTTTAACCCCGTAAGCATTTATTTTAAAAGTATCTTCAACATTGTCTTCTGCATCATCCACTCTGACATATGCAGCAGTATTGATGAGCAAATCAGGCTTTATTTCCCTGATAGTTGTGATTGTTCTATCCCTTTTGGTAATATCAAGGTCTTTTTTGTTTAGAGGAAATAATTCAACCATTCCAGGATTTGTTCTCACAATATCGCTACCTAGTTGTCCTGCGGCACCAATTAGCAGAACTTTTAGCACTTTATCTTCCTCATCTTCAGATTATTTTATATTTATTTTTTTATACCTTTCTTTTATTAATCTGACAAATTCATCCACTTCTTTTTTCTTTTTTAATAACCATTCTTTATTTTCGATATACCATTCAACGGTCTTTTCCAAGCCATTTTCAAAAGAGACTGAAGGTGTCCATCCTATTTCTGAATAAATCTTGGCAGTATCCACTGCATATCTAAAATCATGTCCGGGTCTGTCTGCAATGAAATCTATCATTTCATCATTTTTTCCCATAATTTTGAGGATTAGTTTGACTACATCAATATTTCTCCATTCTTCATTACTGCCTATATTGTAGATTTGACCTTCTGTGCCTTTCTCAATTAAATTAAGAATAGCCTGAACACAATCCTCCACAAAAAGCCAAGATCGAATGTTTTCTCCTTTGCCATAGACTGGTAATTTCTCTCCCAGCAGTATTTTAGAAATAAAGAGGGGGATTAATTTTTCTGGATATTGCCATTTCCCGTAATTATTGGAGGGTCTAATGATAATAACTGGCAGTCCAAAAGTCTTACTGAATGCCCTTGCAAACAAATCGGCTGAAGCCTTACTCGCTGAGTATGGCGAATTAGGCAATAAGGGGTCACCCTCTCTGAATTTCTGGGATTTAGAATCAGATGATGTAAGTTCTCCATATACCTCATCAGTTGAGATGTGTATGAATTTTTTAATTCCATATTTGAGAGACAGCTCCAATAAATTAGTTGTGCCTATAACATTAGTCTGAACAAAAATATCAGGATTGATAATGCTTTTATCAACATGAGTTTCTGCTGCAAAATGGACTATGTTATCAAAAGGCGCTTTCAAAAAGACGGTCTCGAGAGAGCTAAGTTCTGAGATATCGATGGGGTAAAATTCTATGCCATCAGCCTCCTTAATCCTTTTGAGATCGCCAGCATAGGTGAGTTTATCAATAACTGTAAGTTGAAGTTCATTCTTATGAGCGAGCCTGACAAATGCACTACCTATGAAACCAGCACCGCCTGTAACGAGGAGTCTCATGTATTGTCTCCGTAAATAAAATTGTTATCAGCCTCTATCAAAAAGGGATGTTTAATGTCTTTATCTGAAAGTATAGGGTTACTAATGCCCCAATCAATTCCTATTTGAGGATCATTCCATATTATTCCTCTATCTAAGGCTGGGCTATATTCATTGGTGTTTTTATACAGCACTAAAGTGTCATTTTCCATAGATAAAAAACCGTGGGCGAAGCCCTCAGGAACCCAGAGCATAAGATTATTTTCTGCAGTTAGTGTCTCCGAGACCCATTTCCCGAAATGAGGAGAGCCTTTCCTGATATCAACAGCAACATCTAATATGCTACCCCTTAAAACTTTTACAAGCTTGCCCTGAGCAGAAGGATTTAGCTGGTAATGTAAGCCTCTCAATACACCTTTTTTAGAGCATGAAAGGTTATCCTGGACAAACACTCTTGTAATCCCAAGCTGAATAAAATCAGATGATTTATAGGCTTCAAGAAAAAAACCTCTTGGGTCGGAAAATGCTAGAGACTTTATTAAAAACACCTCAGGTATTGCAAGTTTTTTAACTTCAAACGGCATGGTTTACCCCTTCATCATCTTTCAGTATTCCCATGAGATACTCCCCATATCCGCTTTTCATAAGAGGTTTAACAAGTCCGGAAAGCTTTGCTTTATCAATATATCCCATTCTATAAGCTATTTCTTCTATACATCCTATTTTATGCCCCTGTCTTTTTTCTACGATTGCTATAAACTCGCTTGCAGAAAGCATGGATTCATGCGTGCCTGTATCGAGCCATGCAAAACCTCTGCCAAGCATTGTAGCCTTTAATTTGCCCATTTTCAGATACTCAATGTTAAGATCTGTTATTTCAAGTTCTCCTCTTGGTGAAGGCTTGATTTTTTTTGCCAGAGAAACAACATTATTATCATAAAAATATAGACCTGTTTGGGCATAATTTGATAGGGGTTTAGAAGGTTTTTCCTCAATAGAAATGACCCTACCTTTTTTATCTAATTCAATAACCCCATATCTCTGAGGATCTTTGACAGAATATCCAAAGATAGTGGCTCCACCATTTTTTTCTACTTCTCTTTTAGATTTTTTCAAAATCTCTATCAACCCATGTCCAAAAAAGATATTGTCTCCTAAGATAAGACAGACACCCTTTTCATCAATGAAATCCTCACCAATTATAAATGCGTCAGCCAAGCCCCTCGGTTCGGATTGAACAGTATATGAAAAACTGATGCCAAGATTAGAACCATCTCCAAACATCTTTTGAAATCGAGGGATATCTTCTGGTGTGGAAATTATTAAAATATCCTTGATACCTGCAAGCATAAGAGTAGAAATGGGATAGTAAATGAGGGGTTTATCATAAATTGGAAGAAGTTGTTTGCATACTCCCAATGTAGCTGGATATAATCTTGTTCCACTTCCTCCTGCCAGTATAATTCCTTTCAAAAAGCCTCCTTAATCCGTGTTTTTTCATTTTCCCAGAAATATTTATGCATACTGAAACTTTTTTTTAATCTCTTAGGAATAGAGATTTCAGCCAGTCCAAGGCGATATCCTGAGAATTTTACAGCAGCCTGCACTAAGCTATAAAAAACATGAAACCATTTTTGTTGTTTTACTAAATATCTTGTCTGAGCTTTTAATAGTTTTATACCTTCTCCTTCTGCTCTTATATTGTTCAATATCCATCTATTTCTATTTATTGATACACCAATATCGAAATACCTCTGGAATTGCTCTTTCAAGCTATAATTATGCGAATGAAATACTTTGGCTGAGGATTGATAAGCGACTTTATATCCTTTGAGTATCAATTTTGCTGCTAAAACCATGTCCTCATTCATTATTATATTTTCGGGAAAACCACCAATTTCCTCAAACTCTTTTCGTCTTATTGCTGAACAAACATTCGAGCAAAAAAATGTTTTTATCCCAAAAACAGATATTTGACTTATATCCTTTATTGCTGATTGCTCAGGATAATTGAAAGTTCTTGTAAAAATTTCAATTGGGTCTGCATTATCCCTCGGAATTTGCCTCCCATATGAAAGAGGAACAGAGGCATCCCTCAGCGGTGCAATAAGATTTCCAATAAAAAATCTGTCTAAAGGGATAGCATCCTGTGTAAGAAATATTATAATTTCACCGCTTGCTCTTTTAATAGCAAAATTACGAGTACCGCCGTGATCAAAAGCATCTCTGTTTATCTTTATAACCCTTGCTTTGAGACCTTCTGCTATAGCTCTTGTATTATCTTCTGATGAGGAATCAATTATCAAAATCTCTGATGGTATCTGTTGCTGATGCCATAGATTGTTTATAAGATGTGGTATATGCTTTTCGGCATTAAGGGTTGGGATTATTACGCTGATAGACACAGTTGCCTTACTCTATAGTTTTTTTGAAGTATAGCAATTATGGTAGCCATAAGATTTAGCTTTCCATGCTATCTATGTTTTTTAGTATATTATATAGCAATTCTGTTCATAAAGTCTTCAATGCATAAAGTGTGTATCCAAGAACTGGAAATTTAATTAAAAATCATTTATTATCACATTATGACTATTGGGATAATTGCCTCGACTCAATTAGAATTGAACATGATTCTATCCAAAATAACTTTGCTACAAATGCTAACTATTCACAATAAGAGCTTCTATAAGGGTTTTTTTAATAACTATGCTCCGATAGTTGCATGTCTGAGTGGAATTGGCAAGGTTAACGCCTCTCATGGGATAACCTTAATGATGGAGAGATTTAAGCCTGATATTATTTATGTAATTGGAGTGGGTGGGGCTTATCCAGCATCAAAATTACAGATAGGGGATATTGCTATCGCTACAAAAGAGATATATGGTGACGAAGGATTATCACTGAGGAATAGTTTTCACACTATGGATGAACTCGGACTACCACTCCTAAAAACTAATGGATCGAGCTATTTTAATGAGTTTCCAATGTATATCCCAGATTACCTACTGGAATTTGAGAATAAGGGAGTTTTTATAACGGTATCTTCTTGCACAGGTTCTCTTGATAAAGCGATCGAGATAAAGCAGAGATTCAATGCAATATGCGAAAATATGGAAGGAGCTGCAATTGCCCATATCTGCACACTACATAAAATACCTGTCGTTGAAATCAGGGGTATAAGCAATATAATTGAGGAGCGGAAGGCAGAGCCATTAAATATAAAAGATTTAAAGACAGCTTCGGATAAAGTGCAAAGTTTCTTTTTGAGTTGTTGGCGATTTTTTTAAAGAATCATTCCTTCTGTAACCTACCATAGACTATTACACACATAGTCTTATAAGCCTTATGATACCCGCAGGCTACCCCTGTCAAGTTAAATTTAGGATTTAGAAGTATCTCTCTATGACCTCTTGACGGCATTCCATCGTTTATTAGAAGAAAAGATACTATATCCTGTGCTGTAGAAAGACCATATGAAATATTTTCGCCTATATATATATAGTCACTGCTCAAGTATCTTTTAACCCTTTTTATAGGACTGCTGTTATCATTACCAATATGCCCTATCATGCCTGCCCTACCTTGATCTCTGACATGGTCCTGAGCCGCCATTCTCAATTCTTCCTTTGCATGAAGAAGCCCTGTAGGCTTGGTTTTCAGCAGGACACTGTAACACTCTTCTACGGCTGTAATCCCTTCCTTAGTAGAATAAATTTTATTTTGTAAGTTATATTTTTTCCCTGTGAATCTCTTTAGCATTGGCTTGATTGTTGATTCAGCATATTTATGAGGGTTTGCTCTTGCTTTGTTCATCTCAAGGATTATTTCATCTTCAAGTCTTTGAAGATGATCAGGTGCATAGAAATATTCTTTAGAGGCTGCATCGCAAGGATATTGAGTAGATATCAGAGTTAAAAACAATAAAGTTATAAATATGATATAGCTTTTGTTCATATATCTTTGAAAATATTATAACTGAAAACTTCGATTAAACCAATCTCGTGCAGTTTTTTAGGATAGCATTAATCAAAAAAGGCAAAAGCGATTCAGGACTGAGGGTTTTGGGTATCCATAAAAATACTTTTACTGAATGCAGACAAATTCTCACGAAATTTGTGAAATTCTTGCTCTATACTGGTATATCTTTAATTTAAACCTAAAGAAATGTTTTATATAAAAAGAACATAAAAAACATGCAGAGAAATAGAGGATGAAAATGGTAAACAAAGTGTGCTCCGGAATACTAAAATATGCTCCCCAAACGGCAATTAGAGCAAAAATAGCAGTCAGAAGAAGGATAAGCAGGACAGTAGTTTGATGTGAAAATCCCATCCTTAGCAGGATATGGTGTAAGTGCCCTTTGTCAGCATGAAAGGGGCTTTTGCCTCTCATCACCCTTTTTATCATCACTATGAGGGTATCTGTTATAGGAACGGTGAGCATTAAGAGAGGGATTACAGGGGATATCTTTGAACTCTTTTCCTGTGTTATCTCAATGGATAAGAAGGCAAGTGAAAATCCAATAACGAGGCTTCCCATATCTCCCATAAAAAGGCTTGCAGGCCTCCAGTTGTATTTCATAAAACCTAATATAGCGCCAGCAAGTGCAAGGGTTAGGAAAAATAAATCATGCCTGCCACTTATATATGAAAGCACAGAAAATATCGCAGAGGCTATAAAGGCAATTCCACCTGCAAGCCCATCGAGACCATCTATCATATTAAGAGCATTGATGACACCAACCACACAGAATATAGTTATAGGGACGGAGAGTATGCCAAGATGAATGGTCCCGAAAGAGAGAAGATTACCAAAGGAATGAAGCAATGTCTGACTAATGTGGATTATCAGGAGCGTAGCGACTATCTGAGCAAGAAATTTCCAGCGATGGCTCAGTTCTTTTAGGTCATCTATAAAACCGGTTAAAGCAAGAATAGCAATACCTGCAAAAAATCCTTCTAAAGTAAATCTATAAAAGAAAAATGGATAACAGATAATCAGAGCAAGAACAATTCCAACACCTCCTATAAGGGGTTTGGGAGACTTATGCACTTTTCTTCGTTGGGTAGGTTTATCAATAAGTCCTATTTTAAAAGCTATAGAAGAAAGAACGGGCAGAATTAAGACTGTAAAACCAAAAGGCAGAAGAAAGGTTAAAGCAGCGATTAAATAAACATCTATATTACCTTCAATCATACCTTAAAATATCTCTAACTATATTGATTAATAATGAGTTTATCATTCCCATGTAACTTGTCCCCGAAGTTCTCTCGATTACGACCCCTCAACATAAGGATCTCGAGGGCAGGCTTAATTTATGCCGATAAATCGGCATGAATGTTTCATGCCATGTAAAAATTACTCTATTTTACGAGAATCCGTATAACATCCAGAAAAGCGATTGCTTCATACTGTTTTTTAAAAGAATATCAAAAAATATTTAGAAAGTAAAGATTTTTTAAACTTTTAATAATTATTTAATAATTATATTTCACCTAAATTGAGCGATTTCCTGTAGAAAGCCTTTCTTTAACCGTCATTCCAAACGGAGTGAGGAATTCCTCACATTCTTTCGGGACAAGCCTTTTCCGCTTAGGGCAGGCTCCGTAAAGATGATATAGCATAAGACTCATTTCTATCGGTAATTTTTAGGATTAAAAAAACTCTTGACAAAGAAGTTTTTTTATAATATTATTTTTTACATAATTATAAAAGTATATTGGTTGCAAGAAATTATATAGTAATTTTTAATTTAAGGAGGATTAAATGAGGAAGACGGTTATTGCGAGTATTGTTTTAGTATGCTTTATCATCGTTCAGGTTTTGGTTATTGATAGTGCTTTTGGAGTTTCTAGAGACCGATGCTTTAGAGATTGCACCATAGAATGCAATCCAGAGTGTAGAGAGGTATGCAGACAAGAATGCAAAGTGAATTGTAATATCGTTTGTGATAATACACAAAACCCACCTAGATGTGTAAGAAAATGCGAAAGGAAATGCGAACCCAAATGCAAGCAAGAATGCAAAGATGTATGCAAGAAAAAATGCAAAAATATTTGTCCAAGCCCTATGAGATAGAAAAAAAGGCTTTAATTGCATTATTCTTTGATAAAGATAATCTGTAGTTCTTTATTGGGAGATGATGTTTTACGAATTAAATGATCTTAAAGAGAAAGGAATAATTAATTATTAACTTAGCAGACTCCTGAATGAATAAAAAAAGACTTTTTACTACGATCTTTTCTTGCTTTATCATATTTTTCTTTTATTTTACATTCACAGTTGAAGCAGATTCTGCTTTTGATGCAATATCGGGGAAAGAGGTTTTTTATTCACTATCATCACACGGAGAAAATCAAACGGCGGAAGCAAAAACAGGAGAGGTTCAATATGCAGATCCTGTAATTGAAACCCGAACAATTACCTCAGATGTATTGGGGAAAAGAAGATATTTTCTCCGTCCATTCATCTCACTGACTGAGCATTATACGGACAATCTTTTCAAGACAAAGGATGATAAGCACAGTGATTTTATAACTATACTTTCTCCAGGAATCCTGATTTCCGTTCCAGGCTTGAAAGAAATAATCTTAACTGAGACATCAAATGTTTCGCCAGGCGGTTTTCCTTCCAGCAGATTTATCAAAAGATATCCCGGTCGTCTTCAATCTTATCTATTTTATGCTACAAATATAGAGTTTTACTCAAAACATTCTTCAGATAACTTTATCAGCCATAGGGCTGAGGGCATGCTCCAATATAATTTCAGAGGTGGCATTTCCGTTGACCTTTTTAATCAATTTACTAAGTCTTATGATGACTGGGGGACCGGAGAGTTTTTTACAAGAAATGAATATCTATCCAATCTTTTTAGCCTTGCATTGAGCTATGAAATGAGCGACAAAACCCTTCTCAGGTTCGACTATTCGAATTATAATCTGAATTATAAAGAATTCAAAAACCGCTTTAGGGATAGAACGGATAATTATCTATCAGGATATCTATTTTATAAGTTTCGTCCTCGACTATCATTATTTGGGCAGTATGAATTTATTGACATTGTTTATAAAGAGGATATTCTTTCCAATAGTGGAGAACATAATTTTTATTGTGGCGCGAGATGGAATATATCTGAAAAAACAACTGGGCATATAAAAGTAGGGTATGGCGTTAGGGAATTTGATCTTCAGGAATTGAAAAACGAAAAGGGCTATCTCTTTGAAACACACTTAGATTACCTATTCACTCCAAAGACATCTCTAAGGCTCTCTGCTTCAAGAAGAAACAATGAAACCGATATCTCTCGTGCTGATTATATTGTATCAGATAATATAAGAGCATCATATATGCAAAAACTGACCTCAAAAATTACAGCAAACATCTCTCTTTCTTATACGGAAGATAACTATAAAGGGACTATCACTATTGATGGCATATCGAAAAAACTGCATTATATATACCATAAAGCTGGCATTTCGCTTGATTATGTCATGAGAGAACGATTGAAAATGCGACTGGGATATGATTATTCGAGAAGGAATTCGAACTTTGATATATTCGATTATACAGCTAATACCGTATTTATGAAGATAGCATTTTCAATGTAATTATTGATCTGCTTGTATATAGTATAGCGATGCTTTTGTCATTCAGAACTAATCTCAGAAATCTTTTTCAACAACTACATTAATTTAGGATGTTTTCCTTATGCTTCAGGCTTTGGCTTGAGGCATAGAATTTTCAATTTAAAGATTTTGTTATAAGAGCGTATTTATAATTTTGAAAAATTTACAAAAACATAGAACTATGCATTGTTCACTGGAATTCACCTCATGCTTTCTGATAAAATCCTACTTATTATGAAACACTCATGTTTAAAGAAAACACAAATGAGAATAAAAATCTCCCCTAACCCCTGGTTTCCAAAGAGGGGGATTCCTCCCTTTAGCAAAGGGAGGTTAGGAGGGATTTTTAGGTGAAATACTTAATATTTATCTTTTTGGCTTGTATTGTTCTTTTCGCATCCTCTGTAACAGCTGATGTAAAGGATTATATAGTGGGCGAAGGTGATGTGCTAAAGATATCGGTTTATAACCATCCTGATCTGACCACTATAGCAAGGATTGAGGCAGATGGAGCTATACTTTTTCCTCTCGTTGGTCAGGTAAAAGTGGCTGGGCTGACGATATCTGGAGTATCTTCTAAAGTTGGTGAATTGCTCGCAGATGGATATGTAGTATCTCCCCAGGTAACTATTTTTATAGAAGAGTTCAGGAGCCAGAAGGCAACCATAATAGGACAGGTGAACAAGCCGGGTCTTTATGAGCTTAAAGGGCATGCAACATTCCTCGAAATCCTTTCAAGAGCGGGCGACCTCAGCAAAGATGCAGGAGATAAGGCAATTGTTAAACGAAAGACAAACATTAATAATGATGAAAAGATAATTGTTATTGACATTCAAAAACTCATAGAGATGGGGGATATCACCCAAAACATACCTATTATAGATGGAGATAATATATATATCACAAAAGCTGGTTTGTTCTATGTTACAGGCGAAGTTAAGAAACCCGATGCTTATAAACATGAAAATGGTATAACTGTAATAATGGCGCTGACTAGAGCAGGAGGGTTCACTGACAAGGCGTCAACCGGAAGAGTCAGGATTATCAGAAAGGTCGAAGGCAAGGAAATCATAATCAACAGGGTAAAGATGGATGAGCCTGTCTTGCCAGAAGATGTAATCGTTGTGCCGGAGAGCTTCTTTTAAAGAAATTGGGGGTTAAGGAATGGATGAAAAAGAGATACATCTCAGGGATTATATAAAGGTAATCCTTAAGAGAAAGAACACTGTAATAACTTTTTTTGTTGTAGTGTTTGTAGTTGTTTTGATAGGAACCATCTCCACCACTCCACTCTATAAAGCTACAAACAAGATTGTCATCGAAAAGACCGACCCCGGTGTTTTTATAGGCAACTATGGTTATACGCATCATGATCCTCAATTTCAGGAAACACAATATCAGTTGATAAAAAGCGTTGCAGTCTCACGAAAAGTGGTTGATATGCTCAATCTTGAGACAACCTATGATACATATATCAATAATAAACATAGATTGCTTCCATCAATTACAGATATTACTGGTTCGTTTTCAAGTCTGTTGTCTTTTTTGCTTGGGACAAAGAAAATAACTGAGGAGGAAACAGACTCTTCAAAGGCAGATATGATAGCAAAGATAATAAATGAGGATATAGTTGTGAAGCCGGTTAGAAACAGCAAAATGGTTGAAATAAGCTATATATCTACCAATCCTGAACTCTCCCGATTAATCGCTAATACAGTAGCTCAAGCATATATAGAGACAGTCCTTGACCTTAATATGAGTTCTGTCCGGTACGGCATTGACTGGATGACAAAAAAGGCTCAGGAGGAAAAGCAAAAAATTGAGAAATCCGAAGAAGTCCTCCAGCGATATGTGAAGTCGCACAATTTTGTTACTATAGAAAACAAGCTCGCAATAGTCCCGCAGCAAATATCCGAACTTAACAGCATGCTTACTCGCGCAGAACTTAAAAAGAAGGAAATAGAGAATCTTTATAACAAAGTTAAAGATATTTCTGATAAAAGCGGCGAAGCAGAGACGATTACAGCTATTGCTACTGAGCCAACCCTTCAGTCTTTACGACAACAGATAATAAAATCTGAACAGAATATAAAGGAACTTTCACAGAAATATGGACATAAACATCCCCTGATGCTGAAAGCCGTTGAGGAGCTCAATCTTCTGAAGGCAAAAAGGGATCAAGAGATAAAGAGAATTGTCGAATCTATAAGGCATGAGTATGAGCTTTCAAAAGAAAATGAAACCACCCTAAGAAAAAGGCTTGCAGAGATGAAGCGCGAAGCAATAGGTTTGAATGAAAAGATGATGGAATACAATATTATCAATAGGGAAGTCGAGACAAACAAGCAGATTTACGATGCGCTTTTGAAAAAAATCAATGAGCAGGGAGTTATTGAGCAGAGCAAACCTGTTAATATAATGATAGTTGAAAAGGCAGAAATGCCTAAATCGCCTTTTAAGCCAAAAAAGGCTATGAATCTTCTGTTGGGCATAATCGTAGGCATTTTCGGAGGTATCGGACTTGCTTTTTTTGTTGAATATCTTGACAACACAATTAAGTCCCCCGAAGATGCAGAATCAAAGCTTGACGTTCCTGTAATGGGCGTAATACCTTTAATTGCCTCTGCAGACAAACCTATAGAGACTTTACTGCTGGATGAGCATTCCTCAGCCTTTGCTGAAAGTTATAAGGCTATCAGGACTGCTATTATACTATCCTCAGCAGAGAGACCCCCTAGAAGGATACTTATCACCAGTTCAGCTCCTGGAGAAGGAAAGACTGTAACTTCTA
This sequence comes from Thermodesulfovibrio yellowstonii, assembly GCA_020724365.1. Lineage (GTDB taxonomy): Bacteria > Nitrospirota > Thermodesulfovibrionia > Thermodesulfovibrionales > Dissulfurispiraceae > DYHD01. Next base: position 38,208 of record DYHD01000008.1, read on the forward strand.
TCAATCTTGCTACCGCAATAGCCCAGTCGGGATACAAAGTTATATTGATAGATTGCGATATGAGGAAGCCTCGAATTCATAAAGTCTTCGAGTTTGACAACTCAAAAGGGTTGAGCACTTATCTTGCAGGGGCTTCCGATGCAAATATCCTAAAGGAAAGCCCTATGTCGGGATTAGGTATTATAACCTCTGGTCCTATCCCTCCTAACCCTTCAGAATTGCTCAGTTCTAAGAGAATGTCTGAAATACTAGATTACTATGGGGAAAGGTATGATTTTATCATCTGTGATTCACCTCCAGTCCTCACAGTGGCAGACAGTCTTATATTGAGCAAGCTTCTTGATGGAATTATATTAATTACGAGGGCTGATATGACCACTTATGAAAATGCTAAGAAATGCATTAAGTCTCTTGCAAGTGTAAATGCCTCCTTACTCGGTATTGGGATAAACGCTTTAGATATAAAAAAGGGTGGTTATAGTAGCTATTATTACAGTTATCATTACGGTTCTGCCGGGGAAGATAAGGGCAAAAATTGACCATTCTACTGACAACCGTATTATGATAGATATACACTGTCATATCCTTCATGATATTGATGATGGACCATATAATATAGAAGAATCCATTGAGATGGCAAAAATAGCCCATCTCGACGGAATAACCTCGATAGTAGCAACCCCCCATATCAAAGATACCCTCATCCCTCCAGAAATCATACAAGATAGGATTGACAAACTTCAAAGCCGTCTTTATCAAGAGAATGTGCCTGTCAGGATACTGAAAGGGGCGGATGTAAATGTTGGTATCCCCCCTGCTTTTTTGAATGATTACACTATTAACGGAACGAAATACATCCTTTTCGAGTTCCCTCATACTCATATGCCCGCAAATGCACGAGATTTAATATTCAAGGCTATAATAAGAGGTCTCCATCCAATAATAACACATCCAGAGAGAAACCCTTCCGTAATAAAGAACCCCAATTTAATCGTTGATTTAGCTGACTCCAATACATTCATCCAGATTACAGCAGGGTCACTAATCGGAGATTTTGGTCCTTATGCAAAGCACTGTGCAATTCATCTTCTAAGATTAGGTGTAGTGCACTTTATCGCATCTGATGCTCACTCTAGTACATGGAGAAAACCTGTGCTTTCAGATGGGGTTAAGGTTGCAGAAAAAATTGTGGGCACAGATGCAGTCTATCGCATGGTTATGACTAACCCCCATTTTGTGATAAACGGAAGCCCGCTTAATGTATCTTAATAGCTTCAGACTATTCATATTTATCCTTGTATTTTCACCGCTTGCCATTGGCTCAGTTGAACAGTGGTCATTGACTGTCCTTGAAATCCTTTCTCTCTGTGCTCTAATACTCTTTTTAATTGGTAATTCGAGGACAAAGGGCGGCGCATTATATGAAGTCCCTGGAATAATTCCCCTTATGTGTCTTTGGGCATATTTTGTTTTGCAAATTATTCCCCTGCCTGCTTCTCTGATTGAGCTTATTTCACCAGTAACATACCAGCTATATTCAGAGACAATCGGGATAGCTCAAACAGTTTCTTGGATGTCTTTGTCGGTAAATAAAAAAGCGACCATGCTCGAATTGCTCAGGTTGACGGGGTATATAGCCTTTTATATACTTACCGTGCAGCTTCTCACTAATAAAGAATTGTTAAAAAAGGCCATAAATATTATCATATTCTTTGCTTCCCTGTTAGCTATTTATTCGCTTCTTCAATATCTCTCCGGCACCACTAAAATATACTGGTTCAGAGAGACCTTCGGCGCCTCCCCATTTGGTCCGTTTGTTAACCGCAATCACTATGCAGGGTTTATGGGAATGTTGTTTCCTGTAGCCCTTGCTTTGTTTCTTGCCCTTAAGCCAAAAATTGCATATTCAGGCTTAAGGGAGAAGCTTTCTGAATTTTTGAAGCAGAAACGGACTAATATGCACATACTAATTGGACTTGGCGCCGTTATAATAGCCTTCTCCATATTTTTAAGCTTATCAAGGGGCGGTATCATCAGCCTTACCCTTTCAATGTTTTTTTTCAGTGCGTTTCTTTTGCTTAAGAAAACAAGACGGAAAAGAATATGGATAATGATTCTTATAATATGCCTGATAGTTACTTCAGTAAGCTGGTTCGGGTGGGATCCTATACTGTCTCGTTTTGAAAAGATAGCGAATATCGAGGGCTATGTCACTGATCTCAGAGTGCTATTCTGGATGGATTCTTTGCAGATTATAAAGAATTTTCCAGTTACTGGAACGGGTTTTGGCACCTTTATTGATATATATCCTAAATACACCTCTATAAAGGAAGAAATAGTCTTAGAGCATGCTCATAATGATTATATCGAATTGCTCGCAAATGGCGGCGTTATTGCATTATTTCTGACAGGTTGGTTCGTAATTTCAGTCATATTAAGTTCTTTCAAGAATTTTCTGATAAGAAAGGATTCGTATTCAGTCTATCTTTATATTGGCAGCTTAACTGGCATAATATCTATTCTTCTTCATAGCTTCACTGATTTCAATCTTCAGACAGGTTCCAATGGTCTCTATTTCTTTTTTCTCATTGGGTTGATTGTTTCTCTTGCAAATACCCGCCTCCATAATGGACTCGATAATACTTTCCTTAAGCCTATTAAAATCCCTTCACATAATATTGTTTCTTTTTTAGTCTCTGCTATATTTCTTTTAGTCACCATTACTAATTTTGGAATATTAATCAGCCAATATTATTTTTCTTATTTCAGGGACTTGAAACTCGACAAAGTCGCAGCAGAAGATTTAATCTATATCAGGGAAATGGCTTTGAGAGCATCATCATTCGATCCTCTCGAGTCAGAATACTATTTCTACGCAGCTAATGCTGAGATGCTTTTAAATAATACCGAGACGGCAAAAAAGTATTACATGAATGCATTGAATCTTAACCCCTTAAATGGTGAATTTGCTCAAAGACTTGGTCGAGCTTACGCATCAGCAGATCCACACATTGCAGAAAGGCTGCTTAAAGCAGGTATTGCATCTGAGCCAACAAACAATACAATGTATAAGACATATGCTGAATGGTTACATTCTGAAAATAGAAAAGATGAAGCTATCATGAATATCAAGACAGCTCTTTCCATTTCTCCTGATGCAACTACAGAATATATTGATTTAATGAACACTTGGGGGTTTAATGATGAAGACATCCAAAGCTCCCTTCCTGATAATGCAACTCCTTATATAATTTTTGCAGATTACCTTCTGAATAATGGAAATGAAAAGAAAGCTGAAGATTTATATCTGAAGGCTCTTCAGTTTTCAAACTCCCCCAAAGAGGCAAAGCCACCATACTTTCACAAAGTCTATAAATTTTATTTCGAGAGAGGAAGATTTGAGGATGCGATTCAAGTTATGCAGCAAGCAAAAATTCTTTTCCCCACCAACGCAGGTTTTAGAAATTCTGCAGGCACTTCTTATGAGAAGCTTGGGATGATAGATATGGCAATTAACGAGTACAAAGAGGCATTGATGATAGATCCAACCAATAAACATGCCTCAAAAAGATTTAAAGCCTTAACAGAAATAAATAAGTGATTTTTATCCTTATGTTATTATGGCATTGAAGAGCAATACATATATTCTTGTACTGTGGCTAATTATTCTTTTTATTATTTCGATTATATATGTGCCTATTGGCGAAATAGGAAGGGTATCTCATATTGACAAGCTTGCGCATTTTGTACTCTATGGCATAACTGCACTGATATTTTTAAAAGTCTTGATATTGAAACTAGATATAAAGAAGTCCATGCTTAGTGCCTTTTTGCTGTCTTCTATATATGGTTCAATTGTAGAATTTATACAGTCTTTTACATCCCATCGAAGCTTTGAACTGGCGGACATATTGACAAACTGTATAGGGGCTTTGACATTTGTGCTTGGCTTCGGATTTTATGCAGTGATTACGAGGAAGAAGACCGATGAACTCTCAAAAAAATAGAGAATTTTCAATTTTTTTTAGGTAGCAGAGCTTGTCTAAAAACTACGATTTCACTCGACTGTCATTCCCCGACTTGATCGGGGAATCCAGTCTTTTCAATAGGTTCTGGATTGTCCGGTCAAGCCGGACAATGACAACATGCGAGTTTTTAGACAGGCTCAGCATCTCTCATATATTGAAGCACATAGACATCCTGAAATGCAGCAATAGGGGAAAGTATTCTCAGATTATTAATTCTGCCATTTGGAAAGAATCCACAAATTCTAAAATTATCTCCAAATAATCGTTCTATAAAACTATAGGTATGGTAAGTCCCGAAATCATTCAATCCTTCTTCTTTTTCAGATCGTTTTTCGAGATAACCATAATGGCCAAAACATTTAATATCTTCAGGCTTATCAGCAAGAGAAAGATAAGTTTCTCCTTGCACAGTTAGCAAAATATATCCTTTTAGTTTTAGCAACCTTTGAAATTCTTTTATCCATAATTTCTGTGTCTCAAGAGAAAGATGGGTAAAAACGGATATAAGATATATAAGGTCAAATTGTCTATCTGAAAAAGATAAAGGCGGCTTAATAGCATTTTGGATTAATTCAATTCCGGGTATATTTTTTTTAGCCCACTCAATGAGTTCATTATTGATATCACAACCAGACATTGTTACTTGTGGTAAAAATAGGTGCCAGCCAAGTAGCATCCTGCCTGTGCCACATCCAAAATCGAGGACATTCTTAATCAAATTTAGATTTACCTCAGCAAGCTCAAGATATGACATCATTGTGTATATGCCTGATATTATGGAATTTCTATATGCTACTACATCATAACTACCTTGAGTAGAATAAACCAAATTGGCATCTGGCATTGGTAGTTTTTTTAATAATAAATCCATATCTTTAAGTCTTTTGTATTCTCTTACAATAAATGATATTTCATAACGAAAAAAAGGTTCTTTGTATCCATCTGAATAAATGACAAAAAAATCATAATATTTAATCTTGGAATCAATGTATAGTTGAAATGAGAAGCCACACTTCTGTGCACTTTTAATATGGGGGACATGCATCGCGATATCATCACGTTGAATGTTCACAGGGAAAGAGCCTATATAATTACCATCATATGAAACAGTAATAAACTCAATATCTCTATCTGTAATATTAAAGACGCAGCCTGAAAAAAAGTTTATTTCATCAAGTTTAAGTTCATCATATTTTGGGGATTCTATAGCATAAATAAGAGTATCATTACCACTTAGATGCTTCTTAAATGACCGAAATAATTTTTTTACTTTGTCTAAATTCATCTAAAATATTTCACTATAAAATATGTTTTACGAAAGCATTTAGCTCAGATTGATTGTTAAAAAGGGATTTGGTTTTATATTTATATATTATTTTTTCAAATGCGTCTTCTAATCTCTTTAGCAATGCTTCAGAAGAAAAGTGAGAAACTACATCTAATCCTCTGGCTATAAGCCTTTCCCTTAGGCTTTTATCTGAGTAAATTTCATATATTGCCCTTGCTGCTACTTCATGGTCGAATGGGTCAACAAACAATGAATAATCCTGTATTTTATCAAATGATGTGTAAGAAGATATTTTGCTCAAAATAGTTGGAATACCACATGCCATTGCTTCAAGTGCTGGAAGTCCAAATCCCTCAGCCTCTTTAGACATGGATATGAAGATGTCTGATTCTCTATAAATATTGCCCATCTCATAATGAGGGATATGAAAAAGATATTTGTCTGGATTTCTTATTTCTTTTTCTTCTTGAGTAAGAGGAAATTGTGAAACTCTGATGACTTTAATATGTCTTTTGAATTTCTTTTCGAAAAAAACGATCCCACGAATTGCAGTAGAAATATTCTTAAAATCAACCTGAAAAGGACCTACAACAATTATCTTTAGTGGTCTATAACCAAAAAAATTAATAGCATGTAAAAAATTAGTTTTATTATTAGGGAAAAAGATATTTTTATTTAACATTTGACCAACATAATAAGTCTCAGAATTGAATCGTTGTTGAAGAAAATTATCTAAATGTTTAGAAATAGTAATTTTTGGTATTGTGTATGAATATACTTCTTCTATATCCTTTTTAAGATGAGATAATTCAAGATAATCCCCTTCATAGCCTTGGCAAAGATGGACAAGTATTCCTCTATTACAAGAGAATGCATCTCTAACAGTAGTCCAATATGTCCCAACAATAATATCGGAAGCTGGAATTGTAGCTTCATTAAAGTCAGACACTTGAATGATGGGCACTTTACATGAATACCATGTTGGACCAGAATCTTTTGAGAGAAGATTTACATGATGCCCTGCCTTGGAAAGGAGCTCTGACTGTTCAAGCACAACCTTAACTCCGCCCCACAGTTCTGTGCTTTCAAGAAGATAGGTTATCCTTAGTTGTTTAAACATTGCAAGAATTTTATAATATTATATCACAATAGTTTGTTTTGCTTTTCTTCACCCCAAATGTTCATAAGCTTTCAGATAATATATGACAAATTTATTATCAAATTTATATAAAGGCAGGCATATCCTTAAAAGTTTGCTAATCAAGGATATAAAAGCAAAATATGCTGGTTCTATATTAGGACCTTTGTGGGTTATAACCACTCCCCTTTATCAAATATTTCTTTATACCTTCATATTCTCAACAATATTAAGGGTTCGTTTTGATGATGGAGGGACTTCATCTTTTGTCGTATATTTGCTTGCAGGGCTAATTCCATGGTTGTTTTTCTCAGAGGCTACAATAAGAGGGGTTTCGGCTTTCTTAGAAAATGGCAATTTAATAAAAAAGGTTAAGTTTCCAGCAGAAATCTGTGTGATATCAGCCATTTTATCTGCCACTATAACATTCTCTATATACATTATTTTGTATTCTGCTATCCTGATTTATATGAATATTTTTAACCCTCAAACCTTTGTTTTGTTTATACTGCCTTTTACAATACAACTGCTGTTAATATTCGGGCTTTCTTTAGGGCTTGGCAGTATAGCTGTTTTTTTCAGAGATATCACCCAGATGGTAGGCATGATTCTAAACCTATTTTTTTTCCTAACTCCCATAGTATATCCTGCAAACATAATCCCTGAAAATGTGAAATGGTTATTTCACATTAACCCCTTTTACTTTATAATCGAGATATACAGGAACCTTATGGTAAGAGGTGTGTTGCCTGATATTAATTTATTTATTTACCCTACTATTTTTTCAGTAGTTATATTTTTTCTTGGCTACTATGTTTTCTTTAAAACAAAGAGAGCCTTTATGGATATTTTATAATGAGAGACCTTGCTATACGGGCTGAAAACCTACTGAAGGAATATCATATATATGATAGCCCTCTTGAAAGGCTAAAGGAATTATTTTTCAAGGCAAGGAAACACAGAGTTTTTACAGCACTTGGTCCTGTTGATATTGAAATAAGGAAGGGTGAAACGCTTGGTATTATAGGAGAAAATGGTGCCGGAAAGAGCACATTTCTCAAGCTTGTCGCTGGGGTAATTGAACCCTCATCAGGTAGTATCAGCGTTAAAGGTAAGGTCTCTTCAATTCTGGAATTAGGTGTAGGCTTTAATCCAGAACTCAGTGGAAAGGAGAATATTTTTTTGAACGGGGCTCTGCATGGATTTAACCCTTCAGACATAGAGAAACGAATAAATAAAATTGAGAGATTTGCTGATATCGGCGAGTTTTTTCATATGCCTGTAAAGACCTATTCATCAGGCATGTATGTGAGGCTTGCCTTCTCGCTTGCAGTGCATGTGGATGCGGATATCATCGTGATAGATGAAGCCCTCTCAGTGGGCGATGGTGCCTTTGAGAAAAAATGTATTGACAGGATTTGGGATTTGAAAAGAAGAGGGGTAACCATCATTTTTTGCTCACATTCTTTATATGCTATAGCAAATTTTTGTGATAGAGCCATGTGGCTTAAAAATGGAAGAATTGAAGCAATTGGAGAAACAAAAGATGTTATCTCAAGATATGAGGATTATCTAAGAGAGAAGGAAGATATAGAAAAAAATGGAGAGCTTTTTTCATCTGCTAATATAGAAAAAAAGGTTGCAAGTATAAAAAATATTAGACTTTTCGTGGATGGAAAGACGATAGAGTCATCAATAGAGCCTTTATCGAATCTTGATATTATTGTAGATTTCGAGATTTTTGATAATGCTCTGGTTAATATCGGCTTTGCAGTTGATAGGTCAGATAATCTTTGCTGTTATGCTACTGCAATGTATAATGCTGGCGTAGAACCTTTCAGAGGTCCCGTAATAGAACAATTTGCATTTACATTGAACAATCTTTCTCTTCTTAACGGCACTTATAAAATAGTTATTTTTCTGCTCGATGAGACAGGGATTTGTGTCTTTGATAGGAAAGAATCACAGGTTTTTAAGGTTCTCACAGATAAGAAGGAGTGGGGTATCTGCCGTTTACCTTTCAAGTGGCACAAATAATGCTTTCTATTATAATTGTGAATTATAACAGTTCAGATATACTCAAGGAATGTTATTTTTCCATACCCTCTGCCTTGAAAACTCAACCATATGAAGTTTTAATCATTGATAGTGGCTCTGAAAAAGATGAGATTGATAAATTGATGGATTTTGAAAAAGGGGATGCTAAGATAATATTGAACAAGGAAAATATTGGATATGCGAAGGCTGTAAATCTTGGGATTAAATCTTCAAATGGCAGTCATATCTTAATAAGTAATCCTGATGTTATATATACTGCTGGAAGCATTGAGGAGATGTCTGATGCTATCACAACATTGCCAAAGTGCGGTGCAGTGGGACCAAAGACATGGTGGAATAAAAAGATGGATTTTCTGCTTCCTAAAAGTGAACTTATTACTCCTTATAGTGTTTTTTTACAGAAACTTATGAAATCCTCAAAAAGAATATATAATGGATTACTGAAAAGATGGATAAGGTCTAACCTCAAATTCTGGCTTTCTATAGAACCATCAAAACAAGAGATGCTTTCGGGGGCTTGTATAATGACTACGAGAAAAGTTATTGAAAAAGTGGGTGCTTTTGATGAAATATTTCCACTTTATTTTGAAGATACAGATTGGTCATTAAGGGTTAGAAAATCAGGATATTATCTTTACATGATACCGCAAGCAGAGGTTATTCATTATTATAATCAAAGCGCAAAGAAGGATAAGATAGCCGCTCAACAAAAATTTAATAGTTCGATGGTTAAGTATCTTAAAAAACATTTCAATAAGCAAATTTTTTTATTCAATATACTGCAAAAAACATTGAGGGAAAAAAGAGAGTTGCTTCTTCAATCATATAAGGATATAGGGGCAATCAATAACCCTCCATCTTTTGAGTTTTATGATTCAAAAAGAAAGATCCTGCTTCTTTCACCAGTTGAGTCTCTAATTCCTTCTGCGGGAGCTTGTGTAGAAAGCAATTCTTTTGTATTTCCAAAGGATTTATGGAGCAATCTTGGAGATGGCAGATATTTTATTAAATGTTTTTATGCAGATTCATTAATAAATTGCGGCTCTTGGAGCTGGCTTAAGATTTAATCAATTTTTAGATAATTATGAATATAGAAATTAGAAAGGCTATAGATTCTGATACAGATGGAATAAGAGAGCTTTTTTTTGAGTCTTTTTGGAAAGAATTATCTTATAGTGAGTGGGCATGGAAATATAAACATTCTCCGTGGGGAAGCACAGAGATACTTGCATTAGATGGTGAAAAGATAGTGGCTCATTATGGGGGCATTAAGTCAAGGTTTTGTTTTAATGGTAGGATGTTTGATGTATTTCAACCTTGTGATGTAATGACCCACCCAAAATATAGGGCGAGATTCTTTTCTAAGAAGGGAGCAATGGTGAAGGCAGGTGAGTATTTTTTCTCAAATAATTCAATGGACTTTGCCTTTGGTTTTCCATCCGAGAGACATGCAATTTTAGGAACGAGACAACTAGGCTATACAGAACATAAATATGTTTCAGTTCTGAAAAAAGATATAAACAGGCATAAATATATATTGAAACCCTTTCTGAAAATTTCAACTTCATGGAATCTTATAGATGCCACAGAGATTGATATTTTGTGGAATAGCATCAAAAATGAAAACATGCTCTCGATCGAGAAAAAAAGTTCATATATTTTCTGGAGATTTAGAGATCATCCCATCAAGCATTATGAGCCTTTAATTATCAGAGGTCGTTTTAGCAATAATCTGAGGGCTTTCTGTGTGTTTAGCATTAGTGAAGATGAACTATCAGTTCTTGATTTTTTGTGCCCGAAGGAGTTTACAATTACATTATTTAATCTGCTCGAAAATATAGTGCTTGACTATAAGCTAAGGTCATTAAAGCTATGGCTGAATACAAAAGAAGATATTTACCCAAAAATAGTAAAAAATGGATATAATGAAAATAGTGGCGTGCCTTTATTATTTAAGATTATAAATAAAGAAATTAAACCTGATTTTCTTTTTGATAATTATCAATATAGAATGGGTGATTACGATGCAGGTTAGTTTTGTTTTGGGTATTTAGATACATCGGCTAAAGCTTTCGATTATCATAAGGAAAATAAAAGATAGATGTTATCTATTATGATAAAATTTTTAATACTTTAGGAGGTTATTATTAATGAATATTGAAATGCTTCAAAAGAATCGATATATAACAATTACTCTTGCTATCATATTTTTTGTAGCATGGTTACAGTTATTACCTGATAAGGTATTAGCACAGACGCCATGGGATAAAAAAGCACCCCCATCTGTCATAACCGATGTAGCTTCAGGAAAACCTTATGACTTGATCGTGCTTTTTGATGACAGGCTAATTCAGGATGAGATTGCATTTTATCGTTTTAATATTAGCGCAATAGGAGATACTCCTGAGATACTCGAAATAAAGAGAATAAGGTATGAACATCTTAAACAAAGGGTATTCGACACGCTGCTGAGAGAAGAATTTGAGTTGAAAAGGGAATATAGCCACCTTCCGATGTCTTTTATAAGAATAAAGACCTTAAGCGGATTAATTCAACTACTCTCTCAAGCAGAGATTGTGCAAGTTTATCCTGAGGAAAAACATAGACATTTTCTCAGCTCAAGCCTCCCTTTCATAGGGCAACCACAGGTGGCTGCCGCTGGCATGAGAGGCGCTGGGACTACGGTTGTTGTCCTTGATACAGGATTGAATTACAATCATTCACATTTTGGAACTTGTACATCTCCTGCGCCTGGCTACTGTTCTGATACAAACCCACCTACTGCCCCATCAGGATGCAAAGTTTCCTGCGTAAGGGATTTTGCTCCTAATGATAACTCTCTCGATGATAATGGACATGGGACGAATGTATCTGGAATAGTAGTAGGTGTAGCCCCTGATACTCGTATTGCTGCTCTAGATGTATTCAGGACAGACGGACTTGCTTATTCATCGGATATTATTGCAGCTATAAACTGGTCTATAGCTAATAAAGCGGAATATAATATAGTCGCTATGAATATGAGTTTGGGCGGAGGAGGTTCTACAACACCTTGTTCAAGCAATGTATTTGCAGTACCAATTTCAAATGCAAAAAGTGCCGGCATTCTTTCAGCAATTGCATCTGGGAATGATGGTTTCACCAATAAAATATCTTCTCCTGCCTGTGTGCCTGATGCTGTGTCAGTGGGAGCTGTGTATGATGGAAATATAGGAGGTGTTTCTTATCCTGCATGCACTGATACAACTACAGCTCCAGATAAAGTAACCTGCTTCACAAATAGCGCCAGTTTTCTTACAATGCTGGCACCAGGAGCTCGTATCACAGCAGCTGGATGGACTATGTTTGGTACATCTCAGGCAGCGCCTCATATTGCTGGTTCAATTGCTGTATTGAAAGGACAGAATGCCTTTCCGTCTGAAACTCCAAATCAAGTAGTAAGTAGAATGACAAGCTCTGGAATACCTGTAACAGATAGTAAAAACAATATTACTAAGCCCCGTATTGACCTTCTTGCTGCATCATCAGGCGGGGGGGCTTGCACTTATAATATAAGCCCAACAAGTCAGGCATTTGGAACCGCTGGTGGCAATGGTAGCGTAACTGTTACTACAGGCAATGGATGTGATTGGACTGCTGTAAGCAACAATTCATGGATATCCATAACAGGTGGCAATCAAGGCACAGGTAATGGCACCGTGACTTATTCAGTTGCATCTAATGATGGCAATTCAAGGACAGGGACTTTAACGATAGCTGGGAAGACATTCACTGTTAACCAAACAGGAATAGGCAATATGTCTATTACAGGGACGATAACTAGATCAGGAAATCCTCTTGCTGGTGTAACAGTTAATTTAACAGGGGCAGCAACAGCATCAACCACT
>DYHD01000009.1:0-3832 GCA_020724365.1 Thermodesulfovibrio yellowstonii
AAAATGTATAAGCAATGGGGTGATATTGCTAATAAGATGGGAACTATTGTTGAAGATATGGTCATTCCCAACATTGGTGAAATAGCAAAGAATTATTTTGGGTGTTCAGATTTTGAGTTTTTTGCCTCAAGGGCTAAAAAGAAACATTTCAAAGACAGAAGCAGAACAAGAGAATTTGATGTAATAGCTGTTTGTGATGACAAAGTTTTAGTTAATGAGACAAAATCAACACCAAGAATTAATTATATAGACGACTTTAAAGATATATTAAAGGAATTTTATGATTTCTTTCCTGAGTATTCACAAAAGAAGATTATACCTATATTTGCATCTTTATATTTATCTGAAGATGTAGTTAAATATCTCACGAAGAATGGAATCTATGCCCTTGCGATAAAGGGAGATACAATGGATTTGCTCAATTATAATGATATTTTGGGAGCAATATAAATAAATCTATATTTACTTAAATCAATGCCTACAGCTTGGAAGGATGCCAGATAAGCTGGCATGACAGAAAGGCAGAACTAAAATTTTAAAATTAAAAGGAAATTAATATGAATGATTATGTTACAAAGAAAGATTTAGATGACTCTCTTGGAAAATTCAAAGCTGAAATAAAAGAAGAATTTCGTCGACACACAGGGCTTATACTTGAGGAATTTGATAAAAGAATTAATTTTGTTATCGAAGGGCAGGAGGTCTTAACTCAACGAGTTGATAAAATTGACTCAAGGCTATCTAATTTAGAGACTAAGGTTGATAAAATAGATTCAAGACTAAGTAATTTAGAGACTAAAGTTGATAATATCCATGAGGAATTAATTTCTCATAGAGATAATACCGAACTCCATGTGCAGGTTGTAAAACAGAGAGGCAAAAAGAGAGCATAAAATGTCAATATTTTTATTTATTTTAATAGGGAGCTGATATGAATGATTATGTTACAAAAAAAGATTTAGATGACTCTCTTGAGAAACTCAAGGTCGAAATAAAAGGCGATATTGTTCAATTTAAAACAGAAATTATAGAAGAATTTCGCCGGCATACAGGGATTATACTTGAGGAACTTGATAAAAGAATTAATTTTGTTATCGAAGGGCAGGAGGTCTTAACTCAACGAGTTGATAAAATAGATTCGAGACTAAGTAACTTAGAGACTAAGGTTGATAATATCCATGAGGAATTGATTTCTCATAGAGATAATACCGAACTTCATGTGCAGGCTGTAAAACAGAGGGGCAAAAAACGGGCATAAAAATGATCCTCGCACTTATGATACTTTAACTTATAAGGTAGCAACGATAGACATAAGCGTAAAACAACCCCCCTTAGTCCCCCTTTATTAAGGTGGAAGAGTGGATCAATATACAGTCAATTTTGTATTTTGTATATAAGGGCTTCTTGCTCCTCCTGAGCCTCCACAGGCTGGTCTTCTTAAAATTGGGTTGTCATTTCTAACATAATTAGTAATACAACTGCTGAATCTTATGTTAGCATTACCGCTCCCTGAAATCTGTGAAGTGCCTGTTGTAGAATTGCTGGTTACAGGGCCAGTTATAGCAAATCCACCGCCTCCTGAATAGTTAATAACACCATTTACAAAAACAACGCCAAATATATCTACAGTGCCTCTTCCTTCTAAATTTAAATTACCCCCTATTATAAAGAGGACAGGATTGCAATCAGCCGCGCAGATTTCTGCTAAGGTAGGATTATTGCCAAGGTTAACACATCCAAGTCGTGTATTTCCAGTTCCGTCAAGAAAAGTGGTGTTTCCATGCGAGTAAAATAAACCGTCAGCTACATTGCCCGAACCTTTAACGATCTCGATTCTTCCTGCGAAAATTCTGTTATTAGTTAGAACAGTAGTATTAGCAGTATTATTTAATCTAAATAAATTCTTTGTAAGTAAGGTTGAGTTGTTAATTATTCCACCATTAAATAATATATTACCGCTATTGCTTGATGTAACGAGTATTGAACGATTGGTTGTCGAGCCTTGAATAGTTATGCTTCCTTGAGCCTCTGCCTTCAAATAGTTAATTTCTTTTGGAGTAGTGGTTATATTATTACTTAATAATGTCATATTGCCGCCAGATTTGAAAAGAACATATTGAGTTGTTACAGGTGAGAAGGCTTGTCGGTCATTTACCGCTCTAACATTTGTTGACATTGTGATATCACCATTTGCATTTAAAGCCGTTTCACAGGTAACACCAACACTGGCATTTATGCAGGTGCCAGTTATATTAGTATAAATGTGTCCTGTTGTGCCTAAGCTAATATTGCCATTTCTGGAAACAATAAGGGTTCTCTTTAGAGCATCGTTAGAAGTAGTGGCAATAAAACCGATACTACTGATGGAAAGATTTCCATCAGAAATTATCTTTGCATTGGTAAGCCTTACATCACTATCATTAATTGTAATTGTAGCTGAATTTGCAGTATATAAATTTTTTTCAGTAAAGTCTCCATCAGTTGAGCTAACTGTAGAAACATCAATATTTTTATTGGATACTATTTGAGCTATAGTCGAAGGTATCCCTCTAATATTTAATGTACCTGTAGTATCAGTAAATTTAATGGCAGTACAACCGCTCGTACTGAAATCAGCAATACCAGAACATGAAGTAGTTGCTGTCGTAAGAGTAAAATTACCTATATTTGTACACTCGCATGATGATGAAGGTACTGGTGTTGCAGGAATAGTAATTACCAGTGGGGACATACCAGAGATTGTTAAATTAGCAACATCAATGCTATGACCTGTAGGGGAATAAACAGCAGACATCCGTGTTAGAAGATGATTCCAGTCATCAGCCTCAAATGTAATAGGAATACGATCAGGCATTTGTATAGAAGAAGAACAAGCGCCACTCCGTGTAGTACAAGCATCACCTTCTATATCTTGAACAGCATGGGGTGAGCCATATAAGCCCCTTGGGTTATTAGGGCATGTCGTATCGTCATTAATACTATTTACATCGAGTGTCAAACCAGTACCATAGACAACTCCTGGCGTTTTGCAATTAGTATCACAATTTACTATAGATGAACTGCCTCCCATACTGATAGAACCGCCATTTCTTAATGTTATAGCGCCCATTTCAGCAGTCGATAGTCTTGGCACTACTACTGTTTTGACCACCTTCGCACCAACATATGTTCCAGTTCCATGAATATAACAAAAATTGCTTGATGGCATTCTATAATAAGTATAAGAACCATCTCCTGCAGAGCCTGTTCCAGTCGATGCTATGCATGCATTATTGGCTACAGTAACATTTATCCCTTCCTGAACAGCATATTCAGCAGCCCAATTAGCAATTTGATATTTCTTTTCTGCTGATACAGCAAAGAAGCCGAGCTGTGACATCTGCATAGCTGCAGCACCCAAAACAAGGAGTAAAAGCATTATCATTAATGAAGCCACTAATGCAATGCCTCTTTCATTTTTTATATGTCTTATAGCTTTCATCTTTTACCTCCCAAAAACCTTAGTTACTGTATATGTATCAAACTGTCCACCATGTCTTGGAGATGGACTCCTGAAGGTTATAGAAACGTTCAAAGCTCTGCAATCTCCGTTAGCTGCGTTACAACCATTAGGCAATGCTGTAACTTGAAACGGCATAAGATTATTAGGATTGGGATTGGGAATTTCTACCGGTGCTATAGGAGAAGCAGTTTCAGCATCATTGCAAAAACCATTAGAGAGCTCGGTTAAATCCACATAAAGCCATCTCCGGCCTCCGTCGTTTGGATTCGAATTACAGTATAATCTTATCCTATGAGGCGTTCTATGAATTACATCTCCACTCTGAAGCCT
>DYHD01000009.1:3842-49743 GCA_020724365.1 Thermodesulfovibrio yellowstonii
AGCAACAAGATTTGTGCTTGTATTCAAAGTAGAAGGCATTGTAACATTAACAGACAAACTACCGCCTGTAGGCAGGTTAGAACAGTCGGCATTTGAAACACCAGATGTAAAGGTTGGCAAAGAAACAGGGTCAACATGACCTTCTACTACGGGGTTCATTGGCTGATTATTGCTCCAGACAATGTAACAATTACGATTAGAAGGACTACTTGCAAGCCTACAACTATATAAATTAGCGGTGGTTAGATCTATGCTTAAATCTTTGACATAGCCGCTACCATGTATATTACCCCAAAAGGTTATATCTGAGCATCCCCCACTTGTTGTGATTGTCAAAGACTTTCTCTGAACAGGACATACATTAGTGTTGCAATCAGTTTTATCTACCCTTGACACTACCCCCACGCCCCATCTGTCGAAATATCTGGAGATTAATTCGATAGACGGCGTTTTGGTCTCAATATTGTCTGATATGCTTTTGGCATCTCTGAAGACTCTTAAAGTGCTTTCAAATGATATAAGCACAGCTCCCAGAATCACGCTGGTTATGACAATAGCGATAAGTATTTCTATAAGTGAGAAGCCTTTATTATTAAATAGTTTTGTCATAGCATCACCTCTATCTAAAATTGCATACCCTTGTTGTTAATGCAAAGCTCTTTCCCAATGCTGATGCAGTGGCAGTTACATTATTGCACGAATCTGTCACAGGGCTGCAGCCTCCAGTCAAAGACACATTTACCACGAGATTGTTTTCATAAGTGTATGAAGAAGGAGGAGAAGTATTAACATTCTGGCAATGGGTAAGTGCGCTTGAGGCTGCATCTATCAATGAATTATGCAATGTCCTGTCAGCAGTCTGTGTGGCAAAAATCCCTTGCATTGCCACAAGCCCCAAAACAGCAATTGACAAAATAGCAATCGCAATCAAAGCCTCGATAAGAGAAAAGCCTTTGTTATTTTTAATTATTGAGTGCATGACACACACCCCCCTGTCCTTTCAATATCAGTTCTTACCCCTGTCCTGCTTATACACACTTTTCGATGTTTTCCGTCATATGCAACGCAGACATTACCCAAAAAAATTGCCAGCCCTCTCGGATCAAAAGAGCCCCCTGAACCTGCTAAAGTAACATAGCTATCCGTAACCGACATCCTTCTTAATTCAGTTCCGGTGCATATCCCTGCTCCTCTGCTTGTCCCAATATCTCGAATGGTCAGAGCGTTCCCGCTAACACACACCCCTACATTAGTCGTCCTTTCCATTGCGTGAATCTTTGCTATTTTCACCATATATTCCATCTGCGAGGCATAGTCCAAGTATTTGTAATCCCTTTGATATTTCAAAAGGGCAGGGATCGCAATGGCAGACAGGATTGCAACTAATGAAACTACTATCATTAGTTCTACAAGTGAAAAGCCTTTTTGTCCTCTAAGTTTCATCTAAGCTCCTTTCAAAGGGTATGTGTAATTAATTTTATATAGTTTTTTTTATGATAGCCGCAGGCTTTAGCCTGCGAGTCTGAAAATATGTAAAATGCAAGCTGAAGCTTGCGGCTACCGGTAAAAAAGAGTAAAGGGCTTTAAACAACCCCCTTAATCCCCTTTTCTAAGGGGGAATTACTAGTTGATAAATCTCCTTGTTGAGGGTTATAACTCTCTTTTTTTCATATTTTTAAGGGGAATTAAAGAACTCATGGCAATTAATATGCCAAGAGATAAATTATTATAATCCTTTGATTTTCAACAATTCTTTGATAAATTGGTAAGAAATTTATGTAATCAATTCCATAGCTATTGTGTAGTTGATTACATAATATCCTAATAAAAAGTGGTAATGACACCGAGATTCATCGGAGAAAAACTTCCAATTATAGCAGTGTGAGGAGGCTCTGGGGTCTATTATAGACCCCAGAGGGTTTGTGTTTATATGCTAAGTTGTAAGACGATAAAACTATTATCGTATTCCTCTTCCACTAAGAGTAACGGTTACTTGAGATGTATCGGGGTCATTGGAATATATAATTAAATAATATGGATTAAATGTGGCAACTCTTGTTGGATTAAATACAACATTAATAATACATGAACCGCCTGAGGGTATATTATTGCCATTACATGTATCCTGAGTAATTCTAAATGGTGAACCCGGATATCTAACTGATGATATCCTCAAAGGTGAACCGCCTGTATTAGATACAGTTATTGTGCGAGGTGCTGAGGTTGTGCCAATTCTTAAATTGCCAAAGTCTATAAAAACTGGAGCTACTGATATATCTGGTGGAACTATGTTTGCTGTGCCAAATATATTTACAACTAAAGTCGGTGTATCAGGGTCATTGGAAGTTATAGCAACGGATGAATTGAATGACCCGGCAGTTGTTGGTGAAAATCTTACAGTTATTTGGCATGAATTGCCGCTTGTTAAAACCGCTCCAGAACAATTATTAGCCGAAATACTAAATGGCGTCGAAGGGTTTGAAATAGAACTAATGATAAGGTTACCAGCACCGCTGTTTGAGATAGTAAGGACTAAATCTGTAATGCTATCAACAGGTCGTGTATTAAAATTCAAAGTGGATGGTGAAGCTGTTATATCAGGTATGATGACCCCTGTTCCTGTAAGAGTTACAATAACAGTGCCTTCATCAGGATCATTAGATATAATAGTTATGGCTGAAGAAACACTGCTGGTTGAAGTAGGAGAAAACCTCACTGTAACCTGACAGGAAATACCAATATTTAGAGTGGATGGAGAAAGAGGGCAGTTATTGCTAATAATTACAAATGGAGGAGTGATTCCATTAATGGAATTGATAGTTAATGGAGCAGTGCCATCGTTTCTGATAGTGATTGTTTGCTGAGCATTTTGCCCAACCTGAACATTCCCAAAATCTATAGAAAGCGGAGTGACAGTTATATCCTGAGCGCCAAGCCCTGTACCTCTCAGATAGATAGCCGCTGATGGAGTATCAGGATCATTTGAGTTTATTGTAAATTGCGAATTAAAAATACCTGCAGATGTTGGTATAAATCTAACAACGATGTTGCATGTATCGCCTGAAGATATACTTTTGCCTGTGCAAGCATTGCTATGGATAGTAAATGGAGCATTCGGATTTGTAACAGAATTTATTTTTAGTGATGCAAGCCCATTATTTTTAACAATAAAGACAACCTCCTTATGGCTGCCGATATAAACATTCCCAAAATCATAAGGGGAAGCAAGGGATGTTGCAGGGGTAATTTCAATATCTGATGCTATAGCTAAAGCAGACAGATTGATCTGAGGCATTCCACCATCGGACTCTATTATAAAGCAGCGATTGAAGCTCCCATCAATCGTCGGTGTGAATCTAACTGTTAGGGTAACTTCTGCAGATGGAACGAGATCGAGTGTTGCACCTCCCCTTTCACTTAACTGTGAAGGCATTCCATCAAACCTGAATGGTGAAATGCCGTCTGGATTAACTCCTCCGCAGGTCAAATCAATATAATCAATCTTTAGAACAACATCTCCTGTGTTTTTTATTTTAAAAGATTGGGTAGCGAAAAGACCTACCTCTACACTCCCGCTGCCTGAAGGATTTTGAAATTTATTTAATAAAGGTGGTGCAAGAGCTGTATTGTCTGGATTTAGCAGGGTAAGAGATGGCTGCCCTAGCGTAAATAGCTGTCCATACACATGTGAACCACAAGGAATAGAGCCAAAACGTGCTGAATTGTTACAGAGCTGTGGATTAGTCGTATATTTGTCAGCATCTCTTGCATCTTTCCATACGACAAGAAATATATCATCAGCATCATTATAAGCGATGGTAGGGGATAATTGGTTGTGAGGCAAATTATAGACAGGATAATTATATCCTCTTAATGAGCCCTCATTATCGACCTTCTGACCATATATATCAAGATTTTCTAAAGAAAGTGTACTGTTTCTGCCGTCTTGCCATACCACAAAAAACCTCTGATCAACAGGGTCATAGGATACAAAAGGATTAGTTTGTCTGGAATTTAAAAGATTATTGTCTTGCTTGCCATCTCCATCAGTATCCTGATAACTAATAATGAAATTGTTATTGTAGATGCCACTTCCTGATTGTACAAGTTGTCCGAAGATTTTTGTGTTTGAACCGCCGCGCATGTCTTCCCAAACAACAAGAAATCTCTTGGATACCTGATCGAATCCAATCGAAGGTTTATGAGCCTGAGCGATTCCAGTTGAAATTAAAAGAGAATTAATGCCGAGAGGTATATCTTTTTCGTGCTTGGCATAAATCATTGCAAATGGATTGTCATAAGTAGTTGTATTTTCTATCGCTAAGGTATCACCAGCATCGCATATGCCATCCTTATCTTCGTCATTACAAGTTATTATTATGTTAGTTGTAGCTCTTCTAGCTTCCCATGCTAATAAGCACTCTGTGGATGTGTTATCGCAAGAGACATCTATATTTGCTACACTATCAAAAAATTCATATGTCCTTTCATTTTTAAGGGGAGAGGCTAATGCAACAGTTAAGTTAGCTCTGGTAAAGTTTAAAGTGCCTGTAGGGTCTATCCACTGTATAATGATTGTAGGAGCTGTATGATAGCCACTTAAGTTGCCATTAATAGCTGCTAAGGCTGGAAATAGAGTGTCTCCATAAATAAGGTTAGTTTGATAATTGAAGTCTGCAAAAGGTTTGTAATTAATAGTCTTTCTCGTAGTTTTAGACTCAATCCAGACTATAACAAATCTGTCTTCTATTAAATCATAAGTAATTTTTGGAAAAGACCTTGAAGATACAAGATATTGAGTGCCAGATAAGTTATCATTCTGAAAATTAATTGACATCTGTGCTGGCATTAAAATTCCAGAACAGTCAGATGTATTTATTTCGGATACATCTATTGTCCTATAGTAAACAAAACCTCCCGGAGGCGTGCCCGGAGGAGTGCCAGTGGGATTAGTGGTCTTGCTGAACCTTGTATCCTGCCATACTATCATCAATCTGCTATCCTCGTCGCCTGCCAAAGATCCATTTCTGTAAGCAGAGCGAGGCACTGTTTGGTGACCAGACCCATTTGAAATTATTATCTCATTGCCGCAAGTCTGTCCAAATTCATTGATAAATTTGCCGTAAATATCAGCCCCAGTGGTAGTTCTATTTCTCCAGTCTTCCCAAACTACAAACCAGAGATTTTTATCTGAGAGATATACAACATGCGGATTCTGTTGGTCATATTGATTAATCGCTATGGGAATTTCTGGACCTATATAACCTGCATTTGATTGGACTGGTATAAACAGTAATAAACTGAAAATAATTAGAAAAGCCTTCGTTAAAAATCGTCTATTCATATCATATACCTCCTTATGAAAACTTTTTTGCTTTTTATGTTTTTATGTTGTTCACATAAAACTCGAAATCAACTGCCTTGCATTCTAATTTATACCAATAATAGGACGCTTCATAAAGAAGCGTCCTATAGATAAATCTGAGGTGTATTTTGTTAGTTATTATTGTACTATTATATTAGCTTCTATCTGTCTGCCATTAGCATCTCTTACAGTAACTTTTACATTACCGCTATTCACTCCAACTACTGTAAAACTTCTTGGGTCTGAAATTGCATCATAGATTATATCTATTGCAGGGCTATCTTGGAATATCTCAAATGGCTCTGTACCGCCGAAAATTCCAAATGTTACAGAACTACCTACAGTTATAGTAGCTCCTGCTGGCAAAAGATAATAATCAGTTGAAGCGAAGATTATCTCTAATGTCGCATCCACAGTAGAGTTTAACGAATCTCTTACAGTATAAGTAACTTTTGTAGCTGGTGTATTAGGAGGGATAGTTACTGTAAATGTACCGCCGCTTAGTGCAACTGTTGATGGATCAGGCGGGAATGAAGGATTGCTTGTAAACACCTGATAACCCGGCTTACCACCGAAGATTTTAAAGGAAGCCGTCCCACCTGGTGCTCCGTTGATAGTCTGAGAAATAGGCAAAACAGTTAGCCTAGCACCTGCAATGCTAAGAGTTGCAGTAACAGTGCTGCCTGCACTATCCCTGATCGTATAAGTTACCGATGTAGTAGGCGTATTAGGAGGCACATTTACACTGAAAGACCCACCGCTTGCTGTAACTGTTGATGGAATGGGTGGGAATAATGGATTAGTTGATGTAATGGTATAAGGAGCGATGCCGCCAAAAATTTGATATGTAGCTACGCCACCAGCTATGCCATCAATATTTTGAGAAGGCGGTTGAACTGAGAGAGGAACGGTTACTAAAATATCAACTGTTCCGATAATTATACCTGCTACTTTGCCTGTAATTGTGCAAGTTCCGGGTATTGGAGGTGCTGTAAAGGTGGCTTGTGCTACACCGCCGGTTGTCTGAGCAAAAGGAGTGACTACACCGCAGGGAGAGGGGTCGGAAGGAGTCTTTGGTTTAACAGTAAAATTGACTGTAGTCCCATCGGGAGCTCTTGAGCCAGTATTGAGCATTACTATTGCTCTAATTGTAGATGTTCCGTTAATACTAACTACAGATGGATTAGCTGTCAGAGATGAAGTTGCAGGGTCTGGAACTACTGGTCTTAAAAATAAGGTAACCATATTTGCAGCCCCGTTGCCAGCGAATGCCATTATATTTACATGCGTTTCAGTATTTCTGATTGAAGCGGGTTCAACTTTAACAACTGTTTTTGCTTTCCCAAAAATATTAGTAGATGATTCTATCCTTACCCATGTAGCTTCTGTATGGCTTCTACTCCAAAGCACAGACATCCCACCGCCCACAGGAACACCGCCTGCATCTCTTACGGTTGCAGTAATCTCAACAGTGTCATCATCTGAGTTTTCAAACAGGGTAAAGTCTGACAGCTCGTTTTGTTGACTACTCGGAGGTACACTATCAACATCTAAATCCATTGTAACTTTGAGGACATCTTTTGTAGTGAAATAAACTGTTTTTCTATCCCTCACCTGCCCTGCTCCTATGTAAACTTGAGCAAGTATGGTGGCAAAGCCGGGGTCATTAGATAGTAAATAGACCTTTGCAATTCCAGAGTTATCAGTATTTATAGGTGAGTTTACTATGGCACTTGCAGGATTGCAAGCATGGCGAAGTTCACCCAGTGGGTGTGAGAGATTTGTGAATGTAACAGGGACTGCTTTAACCGGGGCACCGTTGCCGTCGAGAACTTTAGTATTTAAGGTTATACAGCCATTGGTTTGGGAAATAAATTGTGCAGGCATCAACTGAACAACTGACGGTAATCCGGGATTCTCACCACCCGGCGTATCAGCAGAACCTGCTCCACCGCCTCCACAGCCATAGATAGTTAAGGATAAGGCTATTAGTGCTAAAAATATAAAAATTTTTTTCATTATATCCTCCAAAATTACTGCGGTTTGGGAGTAATAGAGCAATAGTCAAAAGAGCCTATCTGAAAGTTGGTAGTTGCCACAGCACAAAAACTTTTATCATATTGATTTTTCCCCTCAAATGTGAAAATAGCGGTGAAATTGTGTGGTAGATTGCTGTTATATTGACCGCCCTGTATATCTTTTAAGTATTTTTCCTTTCTAATTAAATCAACGAATGCACCTGATGCTTTTGTATTTGTTGTGCCTGTGCCAGATAAAGGAGGTGTCACAACAATTGTTTGGTATCGGGTATCTGACTCTATGGGTGGAGCTCCGATTGAATCTGTTGAGCGAACAAACTTAATGGTATATTTTTCTATATATAGAGTGCCAGGTTGTATGGAAGGATTAGGATTTATCAATCTGGCATTAATATTTATCAGTGATGAGTGGTCTGCAAAATATTCATCATAATCTATAATATCTGGTGGAGTTCCAGAAATGCAGATATTCTGAATAATATCAACACTGCTTGTGAGGTTGTCTATATTCTGATAAAATGGCGAAATCGAGACATCGAGTATAACTCCAGTATTTTCTGAATTACAAGACCCGGGCGCACCAGCACCGCCGCCACCACAGCTTGTAAGAAGACCAATAATGAACAATAATGCCAGTAATGATAAAACCGAATTCCTTTTCATTAATCCTCCTGTATTCATTTGAAAATGAATAATTAAAATAATTGAATTTACAACCCCCTTTTAAAGGAAATTTTAGAGTTTTACTAAAAACTTGTTTTCAGGTTAAAGAGAAAAAAACTTTTTATCTTCTAGCAGTTGATTTATCAAGGATTCTTGGTGTAATAAATATAATCATCTCCCTGGTATCTTCTATAATCTGCTTATTCTTAAAAAGCCAACCTAAAACTGGTACATTCATTAAGCCTGGAACGCCTTCGGAAACATTTTTTTCATTCTTTTGATAAATACCACCTATTACAAAAGTCTCTCCATCGCTCATTATTACCCTTGTATTACCCTCTGCTTTTCTTGTGAAAGGTGCATCTGCGCCAGCGAGTTTGACAAAACTAACCAGATCTTCTTTTATTGTTATGACATCTAATATTATTTTATTGTCTTGGGTGAGATGAGGTGTTACCTCGATTATTATGGCAACATCTTTAAAATCTACTGAAGCAGTACCTTCTTTGCTTATTTCAGCTATATAAGGTATGCTAAATCCCTGAAAAACCCTTGCTTTTTGTTTCTCAACCGTAAGAAGTCTTGGCGTGGAAATAATTTTACCTTTATTAGCCTGTTCTATAGCAGATAGTTTTAAATCGAGACTCATTGTGCCTGCAGGATTCATTAAGCCAAAAGTGAAGCCTGAACCAACATTTAAAGGAATTCTACCGTCAGGATTAACAGGCATGTCAACAATAAAATTACTATTAGTCATTGGGTTGGGGCCTCCTATAGACCAAAGGGTATTTGGCGACTTATATGATAATCCCCACTGAATTCCTAAATCTCTTTCATATTGTGTGTTTAGCTCAACAATTCTCGCCTGAATCTGAAACTGCACACTGGGTTTGTCAAGTTCAGCAACAAGCTTATCAACAGACGGCAATATAGATGGTATATCATTGACTATGAGAATACCGCCCCTCTTTCGATAAAATATTTTTTCTTTTCCAGCAGCTTCCCTGCCTATTTTTTCTCCAGATGTGAACTTATCAACAGGGTCTTCAGCTTTTAAATCCTTTGCAGGGGATGGTATAACGCTGACATTGCCTCTTGGTGTAAGAATTTTTGCATCTTTAATTGCTTGTTCCACAGCATATATATCTGCATAATTGATTGTGAATGTTTTTACTTGTAATGGCTCAAGTAGTTTTTGTGTGTCTTTGGCTTCAGCGAAGCTCTTATTTGAACTGATAAAGGTTGAATATGGTTGAACCATTATCACATTTCCTTCTTCGACCTTTGAAAGGTTATATGTTTTTGAGACTATATCGAGAGCTTGCTCCCATGGGACATTAACTAATTTCATTGATATTTTGCCTTTTACTTCTGGATGGATAATGATATTCTTTCCGCTCACATCAGCCAGAAGCCTAAGAATGGCTGTTACATCAGCATCTTGGAAGTCAAGCGAGATCAATTTTGAATTGTCAGTCTGAGGAGGGGGCGGTGTTATCTCGGGCTTGGCTATAATAGGGGAAGATTTTTCTACTATGTCCTCTTTTCTAATTAGCTCAATTTTTTTAGGGGATTCAGTTATATTTGGGATATCAATGATTATCTCATCAGCAAAAGCAAATGCAAGGGCATCAACATTTCTTTCGAAATCAACATGGAGTTTTAGACCGTCCTTTTCTGTATTATGCTTGATTTCTTTCACTGGCGATAGGATTTTCTGAGGCAATGAGGCTTTCATGGTTACATTGGGAATAAAAAGGGTGATAGAATTTTCGGTCTCACTGACTTGGGGATCAGGCATGTTGCCATCGCCCTTCACCACGATCTCAATTGAATCAGTAGATTTCTCAAACTTAACTGCCGTGATTGTCTTTGCACTGTTTGATAATGAAGAGAAAATATCTTCCTTTAAGGGCTTTTCTTCTGCCTTAACGGTGAGAATGAGAGAACCGTCTTTGATTTGTGGAATAAGGTCAGATGGTTCGCTCAAAAGAATCTCAAGTCGCGCCATAGGGATTGGATTGGTAACTTGGAATGGTCTAATTTCAGTAATCCCTGAGCTTTTGGAGAAAATCTTTTGGGTGAATTTTCCAAGACTCGCACCTTCTATATCGAGCATTACAGTGAAAGGGTCCGAAGCCCTGTAAATGCTGTAAGTCAAGTGTCCAGTTGCCTTGATTTTAATGGTATGGTCGCTTATATCTATCGCAGTTAATTCAATTGATTGGCTGCCTTTTGCCTGAGTGATAGCATGAGAAAAATTTAAATTAATGAGGCTGAAGAAAATAAAAAAGAAAGCAAAAAAAGATATAATTTTCAAGATATTTTTACCTCTCAGCGTTTTAGTGATATCATTGTTATTTTTCATCCCTATTCCTCCATGCGGAGCCTTAATATTAAGTCTTTTGGCTTAAGATTACCCTTTCTATCTTTAAGGTATTGTCTAACAACTACCGCATCTTTTGTAATGTCATAAATTACACCACCGTCTAAGCCTAGCCTAACACCTCTTTTAACTGTGTATGATTTACCGCCAGGCAATGTAATCAATGCGTGATATTCATAACCACGCCAAACTACAGCAGTTAAGCGTAATGTATCAATTTCGTCCTGTTCAAGTGGGGTAGCACCCTTTTTCTTCTCTAAAGCCTCTTGTTTAACGATTAATGATGCAAAAGGGTCTCTCCTGCCTTGAGGATTATATTCATATCCAAAAGGAGCAATTGCTTTCTCTTTTGTTGAAATCGCTGGAGCAATGTCAGAGCTTTTTTGCTCGGCATGAGGCTTGACAGTCTTTTGTGGCAAAACAACCTTTTGAGGTTCTTGGTCAGCACAGCCTACTGCTAAAAAAGCTATAAAAGATATTAACGCTATTAAAATATTTCTCATTTTTTCTCTTTGGCTTTTTCTTGTTCTTCGAGTTGTTTTTTCTCTTGCTCTGTGAGTAAAGAATATGTAGTGGTTATGAAACGGACATCAAGACCGCTCGGTCCTTTTTGGGCTTTTGGGTCGCTAACTTTTATATTTATATCATTTAAATTAACGATTCTGTTTAGTTTTGTGAGGCTGCTAAAAAACTGCCCGAAATTGTGGAAACTACCTCTCATCTCAACCTCAACAGGTATCTCAAATACTTCTTTGCTTTGATGAACAACTTTTGCTTTGGGCTTCCATGTCATTACATGAAGCCCTGATTTTACACCTGATAAAGAGACCTGTTTGAGAAGCCCTGATACTTCCTTTTCTTCGGGAAGCTGCAACTGTAATTCGGTTAGCTGTCTTTGAAGTCTTTCATTCTCAGCAACAAGGGCTGGGAGCCTTCCAGAGTGAATTTTTAAGAGATTAATCTCATCATTTTGCTTTCTTACTTCAGCATCTAATTTGGCATTCTCTTCAATAGCAGGCAGGATAAACAATGTCATAAAGAGGGCAACAATAGCAAGGGCTGGGAGAGCAATTAAGAGTTTCTTTTTGAAGGGTGAAAGAGTCTCAACATCTATTCCTATCTTAAATTCCATATATTATCAAACCTTTACCTTAAAGTTAAGTTTAAATTTATAAACTTGGACTTTATTGATTTCATCATATTTGGATTCATCTAAAGATGCCTCGCTTATTATCGGTGACCTTTTGAAGTTATCTATATATGAGACTATATCGAGGTTTGTAAAAGCAAATCCTTCAATAACAATATGATTGTCTTTGAACAAAAGAGAAGTAAGCCAGACTCCTTCGGGGAGCACAGAGCTTACTTCATCGAGTATTCTAACAGGGACAGCCTGATTTTTCCTAAGATTTTCAATTAAATTAGTCTTTTGTTGTATGCTTGCATTGAGAGTTTCAAATTTCTTAACATCCTGGATACTCTGCTGAAGCTGGGTTACCATAACTTTGTTGCTCTCATATTGTTTTTTAAGCTCATCTTGTGTATAACCCAAATAATATGTTACACCAAGCATTATCAACAAAGTAGCCACCGCAACTGCTAAAATTACAGTTAAGAATTTCCTTGCAGGCGACTGAACAGCTTCTTTTTTCTTAGCCTTTTTTTCACCGGGAAGCAGATTTATTTTTATCATTACCTGTCTCCAGAGCGTCTTAGAGCAAGCCCCACTGCTACTGCAGCAATTGGGACTATCTCTTTGATATATGAAGGATTAATCTTGTCAGGTATAGCTATTTTTCTGAATGGATCAAT
This sequence comes from Thermodesulfovibrio yellowstonii, assembly GCA_020724365.1. Lineage (GTDB taxonomy): Bacteria > Nitrospirota > Thermodesulfovibrionia > Thermodesulfovibrionales > Dissulfurispiraceae > DYHD01. The sequence goes on from DYHD01000009.1 coordinate 16,108, forward strand.
AACATCGACTTCCATATCTATCCTTTGAGACATTGAAGATGCAAAGTCTTTGATCAAGGCAGCACCGCCGCATATAGCGATCTTATACACTTCTTCATTATAAAAATTACTCCTGAAAACCTCTAAAGACCTGTATATATCAGCATAGATTTCATCTGATGCCTTCTGTATAACTGATTGAGCTTCCTCTGAAGATATTGCCTCTATTGGGAACCCCCTTTTAAGCCTCTCTGCATCTTCTCTTGGAATGTTGAAAGTGCTTTCAATAGCATCTGTATGATAATTGCTTCCGACGGTGCTTTCCCTCCAAAAAATGGGCAATCCATTCTGGACAATATTCAGAGTAACTGTGCTCGCTCCAATATCTGCTATTGCTATGTTTCTTTGCTCAGAGACCCCGTAGTTAAACTCATACATATTGCTAAGTGCAAACTGTTTTGTGTCAACCACAACCGTTTCAAGTCCAACACTACTAATAACTTCTAAATAATCATTCATTAAATCCTTATTAACAGCGACAATAAGCACTTCCATCTGATTATCAGCATTTGGTGTTTTGTCGATAATATGAAAATCGAGAGATACGGCGTTTAAATCAAAAGGTATGAACTGTTGAGCTTCGAATTTGATCGAGAGGTTAAGCTCGTCCTCAGTCATAAAGGGAACAGTGATTCTCTTAATAATCAAGGAAGACTGACCACTTAGTCCGATGCAAGCCTGACCCTTGCTAATATTTGTTTTTCTTAAGAGTTCAGCAAGAGTTCTGGTTAGAATTTTTTTATCAACAATAGCTCCATCAGCAATAATGCCTTGTTGAACAGGCAGTATATCAAACTTAGACAGTTCATAACCGTTTCCAGACTTCTTGAACTGCACAAGCTTGATAAAGCTTGAACCTATATCAATTCCGATTGGAAATTGTTCTTTAGCAAACATGATATATCTTCTATACCATTTATAAATTTATTTGTCAAGAGTTTTTTTAATTAAAATAAAATTTGAGCGATTCTTAACGATAATTACTTTTAAAGGCACTGGATTCCTGCTGGAGTTTACCCCCGAATATAGTAATCGGGGTAGGGATGACTTAACACTCATCAGGTGAACCTGTCATCTATAAAAAAGCTTTTTCATAGATGACAACCGGCTTAAATCATAGTTTTCAGACAAGCTCTTTAGGGTAGATTTCTATTGGTAATTTTTAGGTGATACTTTATATAATAGTTACTATTTTATTATATAGGCTCATGTTTATGAGCTTATATGTTTCTTTAGATATTTTAAAGGTAAATAATATTTGAAAATTAAGGATATCTCCATGGACAAGCTTAAAAAAGGTGTTTTCATATCATTTGAGGGTATAGAAGGTTCAGGCAAAACGACTATATCTAGGCTTATAGCTGAGATGCTAATGACAGATGGGTATGAAGTCCTCTCTACATATGAGCCTGGGGGCACTGCTATTGGACAAAAAATTAGAGATATACTTCTTTTGCCTGAACATAAAGAGATGTCATACCTTTCAGAACTACTACTTTATAATGCAGCCCGAGCACAGCATCTTAAGGAAAAGATTATGCCAGCAATACAAACAGGCAAGATTGTTATAACCGATAGATTCTCAGATTCAACTATAGCATATCAAGGTTATGGGAGGGGTCTTGATTTTTCTCTAATTATGACTTTGGATTCAATAACTACAAGGGGATTAAAGCCTGATATTACTATATTGCTCGACATTGATATTGAGTCGGGTTTGAAGCGAAATAAAGGCATAAATAAGATAGATAGACTTGAACTTGAGGATATAGAGTTTCATAAAAAAGTCAGGGATGGTTATTATAAGATTGTAGAAGCTGAACCCAAGAGGGTGAAAATAGTTGATGCCTCTCAGTCTATAGAGAAGGTCTTGCAAGATGTCAGCGATATTATAAAAAAAGCATTATCATGTTAAAGGATATTCAAAGCCAGCCAAGTGCATTAAAGATTCTCTTTGGAACTTTAAAGAGAAAAAGGCTGCCCACATCTATACTGATGTCCGGGCAAAGGGGTGTGGGGAAGAGATTTGCTGCTATGAATTATGCAAAAGCAATCAATTGCTTTGAGCCTGCTGATTTTGATTCTTGTGATAAGTGTGTTTCCTGCAATAAGATTAACGCTTTGATTCATCCAGACATTCACATTATAGAGCCTCAAAATGAAGAGATTAAGATTGATTCTATCAGAAGGCTGCAGGAGATCCTTTCATTAAAATCTTTTGAAGGTAGAAGAAAGATTGCCATTATTGATGACTCAGAAAGGATGAATGCGAATGCCGCAAATGCCTTCCTAAAAACCCTCGAAGAACCGCCTGATAACTGCACTATTGTCCTCATTTCCTCTAATGAAGACATGCTGCCTGCTACGATTAAATCAAGGTGCGTAAGAATAGGTTTTTCACCGCTATCTGCAGAAGCATGTAAAAAGATAATATCTGCTCATCGTTCACCAAAAGACATAGATCTTTATGTGAACCTATCAATGGGAATGCCTGGTGTTGCGATAACAAGGGATTTTTCTGAAGAGAAGAAGTGGTTTTCGGCTCTTTTAAGGAATATGATTAGCAATAATTCTAAAGAGATATGGGCTGATAGGGAGCAAATGAAAACATGGCTCGACCTATCGGCTATTTTTGTTAGAGATGCTATTGTCTATGAAGTCACAGGCAACAAATCAGATAGGCTGTTTGGAGAAGTCAACAAATGCGAGTCTATTGAAAAGGCTTTGGATGTTTATGAGCAGTGCCAGGAGGTTCTCAATCTGATTGATGCTAATTTGAATAAGTCTATTGCATGGAATTATGTATCAGGTATTATGAAGTCTTTTGTAAAAAATGCTTAACCAGTATCTATAATCACATTATCTATTAGCCTTGCACCGCCGATTTTGACGGCTATTGCGAGAAGAATCTTCTTTTTTAGCTCAGCCAATTCCTCCAGATTTTCAGTGTCATATGCCCCAGCATATTGAATTTCAGAAAAAAAAGGCTCTTGCTTAAGCATTTCTATCATTTTATGCTTAATAGTGCGAGTTGTTTCATTGCCAGTTTTTACCCAATCAGATGCTGCCATGAGAGTCTTATATATTAATGCAGATGCCTGTCTTTCATTTGTTGTTAAATAGGCATTTCTTGAGCTCATTGCAAGACCATCACCTTCCCTGATTGTTGGACAGACAATCATATCCGTGTCTATGTTAAGATCCTCGATCATTCTTTGGACAATCAAACATTGCTGATAATCCTTCTGCCCAAAATAAACCCTATGAGGTTTAACAATGTTCAAAAGCTTATTTACAATTGTAGCAACACCTTTGAAATGCCCATGCCTGAATGCACCACAAAGTTTATCTGACAATTTTTCAACCGAGACGAATGTTAGAAATGTTGCAGGATATATTGATTTTGCCTCAGGAAAGAATAAGATATCCACAGCATGACTTTTTAATTTTTCCATATCCCCTTCAATGTCTCTAGGGTATTTATTTAAGTCTTCATTAGGAGCAAATTGGGTGGGATTTACAAAAATACTTGCAACAACTATATCATTTTCATCTCTCGCCCTCTTAAACAGGCTGAGATGCCCTTTATGAAGAGCGCCCATAGTTGGAACAAATCCTATGCTTCTGCCTTTATGTATGTGTCTTTTTGAAGTCTCCTGCATAATTTTGGGCATTCTAAGAATTTCCATAGAGGATAATCTAAAAAAGAAAGAGGTCTGCAGTCAAGTGTTTTTTGCCTAAAATTGCCAATAGAAACCCGCCAATAGTTTGATTTGGGTTGACATAAAATATTTTTCCTGCTATATTTTTTAGTATATGAACCTATCAAAGAAAAAAAATGCAATGCATGATATACTTGCTATCGTGCTGGCTGGGGGAAAGGGTGAGAGACTTTACCCATTAACCATCCACAGGGCAAAACCAGCAGTGCCTTTCGGTGGTAAATATAGGATTATTGATTTCACATTAAGCAATTGCATCAATTCAAATATCAGGAAAATCGCTATTTTAACACAATATAAATCCCTCTCCCTTGAAAGGCATATCTATATGGGCTGGAGTAAACTTTTTTCTTATGAGTTAGATGAATTCATCTTTACTATCCCACCCCAACAAAGGCTTGATAATAGATGGTATGCTGGCACAGCCGATGCAGTTTATCAGAATATATATTTCCTTGAAAAAGAAGCCACTCCATATTTACTTATCCTATCAGGTGATCATATATATAAAATGGATTATTCAGAGATGTTCGATTTTCATCTTCAAAAAGATGCTATAGCAACGGTTGCCGCAATCGAAGTTGATAAGAAAACTGCATCTGCATTTGGCGTTATGGAGATTGATACTGATAGCAGGATTATTGGTTTTAAAGAAAAACCTAAAATTCCTAAAACAATCCCTAGTAGTGAGGAACTATGCTTGGCATCTATGGGGGTTTATCTCTTTAATTTTGATATTTTAATCAAAGAACTTAAAAAAGATGCTACGATTGAATCATCATCTCATGACTTCGGTAAAGACTTAATCCCAAAATTGATTAAGATGGGAAATGTTTTTGCCTATAATTTTAAAGATGAAAACAAGAAAGAGGCAAAATATTGGAGGGATGTCGGCACGATTGATGCCTATTGGGAAGCTAATATGGATCTTGTATCAGTAGATCCACTGCTAAATCTATATGATAGCGAATGGAATATAAGGACATGTGAATTTCAGCACCCCCCCACAAAATTTGTTTTTGCACAAGAAGTGACTGGTGGCAGACTCGGCATAGCCCTCGATTCTATCGTTTGTGAAGGCAGTATAATAAGTGGAGGAAGGGTTCAAAACTCTATTCTATCATCAAATGTTAGAGTAAATAGTTGGGCAGATGTCAGAGAATCAATACTTATGGAAAATGTAGAGATAGGCAGACATGCAAAGATCAGAAGGGCAATTATTGACAAAGATGTTTATATCCCGCCTAATACAATCGTTGGTTATGATAAAGAAAAAGACCAAGAGAGCTTTTATATAAGCCCAAAAGGTATTGTAGTCATTCCAAAGGTCGTAATTTCCTCTTTAGATCTGGGATGACGATATAAAAAGAGAGTTCGATTATAGACTCTCCACCACTACTCTAAAACATCACTCCAACATACTTCCTCAATTTAATACAATACCTTATAAAGAAGCTACTCTAACAGTCAAATCACCAAGCATATTAGTAAAGCTGCCCAGTTCATTGTCATACCATCCGTGTATTACAGCCTGACTGACATCAGCTTTTGAATTTAAGGTATATGTATCATGCCCTTCGATTATCACTGCAGGACCAGTCAACCCAACAATATCAGAGGAAACATTTTGTTCTTCAGTATAAAAAATATAGCCTCTTTTATCAGTTATAGCAGACTGATGATAAATATTATTTATCATCTCCTTTGTCAGTGGTTGTTGTTTATTATTGGTTAGGGTTACGATAAGCATAATAAGCGAACCAGTTGTGACAGGAACGCGAATCGATTCAGCAATAAATCCTATATTTTTCATCTCAGGGATGATAAGAGAAAGTGTTTTAGAGACACCTGTCGTCGTGAGTATAATGTTATTCATCACACTTCTATTTTTTCTTAAATCATCAGCACCATCTTTGGGCAATCTATCAAGAATCTGCTGGGAGCCTGTCATTGCATGAATTGTGCACATTGTAACTCCCAATATATTTTCGGCACCAAAATAGTTCAAAAGAGGTTTTATCATGTGTGAAAGGCAGGTTGTGGTGCATGATGCAGCAGAGATAAATTTATGCTTATTTGGATTATATTCTTGTTCATTTATACCCATCACCATCGTAAGAGAATCCTCAGGCCAAGGAGCATTTTTATCCTTCATCTTGTATGGACCCGATGATATAACTTTCTTTACGGTTCCATTTAAATGTCCTCTTAATGAACCATTCTTTTCATCTGCGGGAATGCTTGGGTCGAGGAATTTGCCAGTGGCATCTAAAACATAATCTACATTATATTTATCCCATGCTATGTTTGCTGGATTGCGGGATTCCTTTAGTATTGTTATGGGGATGCCGTCTATTTTAAAAGTGCCTTTCTTTTCATTAATATCACTTATTAACCTAGTTGCTTTATGACCATATAAATAGCGATTTAACGACCCATAAGTAGTATCTTTTTCAATGTAGTAAGCAATATCTTCAAGTTTAGTTCCTGCATTCCTGCCAATATTGACAACAATCTCGGAGAAAAATTTTCTGCTAATCTGATTCCATAAAGTGAGTTTGCCTATCCTACCAAGACCATTAATGCCAAGAATGCTTTTATGGGTCGAATCAACAATATTTCTCCCCTGCTTATTGGATTCCATTGCCTAATCCTCCTTAGATTTGCTTAGATTTAGATTAAAATGAAAAATCATTGATTTTGCTCTACTAAGATTTGTATATTTTAATCTCAATTATATAATATTGAATTGATAGTTGCAAAATATAAGACCCCCCCCTGTTAATAAAATAATAGAAATTAATAAAAATGCTCCATTTTTAAGCTATTTCTATGTGTTAAAATTAATCAATGGATATACATCATCTAAGAGTCTTTACATCTGTCTTTAGAAATAAAAGCTTCTCAAGGGCTTCTGAAGAACTTTATCTCACTCAGCCTACTGTCAGCGATCATATAAAGTCACTTGAGGAGGAGTTTAACTGCAGACTCTTTGATAGGCTTGGTAGAAATATTATTCCAACAAAAGAGGCTGAATTACTGTATATCCATGCTGCTGATATAATTGAAAAAACAGGCAATTTGAAGAACTTAATGAATGAGTTTCAAAGTAATATATCAGGTGAGCTTATAACAGGTGCAAGCACGATTCCTGGAACATATGTGCTACCTAAATTTATGTTAGAATTTAAGAATAAATATCCTGCAATCAAATATCAGGTGATCATATCAGATTCAAAAGGAATAATAGATAAGATATTAAGCTATGAACTTCTGCTCGGTGTCGTGGGCTCTAATATTTATAATGAAAAACTTCAATACTATCCATTTATGGAAGATGAGCTTATTATAGTGTCTTCACCTTCTTTAACCGAAAAGGACGAATTAACTATCGAGGAATTGTTATCATACCCCATGATTTTAAGAGAAGAAGGCTCAGGGACTCGGATTGAATTTCTTAAGATAATTGCAGAGAAAGGATTCAATCTTGAGCATTTGAATATAGTAGGGCTTTTTGGCTCAACTGATGCGGTGAAACAAGCTGTGAAAAGCGGCTTGGGGATCTCCATGCTCTCAAAATTAGCCGTGATGGATGAGCTGAAGTATAATATGTTAAATAAAATTAAACTTAAGGATATACAGATGAGTCGGCAGTTTTATATAGCGGTTCATAGCATGAGAACCCTTCCACCTGTATATAAACTTTTTGTTGAGACCCTTCGGTCAAGATATTTAAGAGCTTAAATGAGAAGGAATTTATCTGATGCGAAATAAAATAAATTGTTGGGAAGCACTAAAATGTCAACAGACTAAATGTCCTGCTTATGGTATAGAAAGCTCTAAATGCTGGCTTATCCAAAAAACTTTCTGCTATGAACAAGTTCAGGGGGAATATGTATCTAAAATGACTAAATGCCTTAATTGTGAGGTTTTAAACAAAAATCTCACTTTATCTTTAGCAAAAGACACCATCAAAATATTAAATGACCAACTCAATAACTATCATCAGAAGACTATTGAACATGAAAATGATCTAGTAGCAATTAATGAAAAACTCTTTATTGCGCTTGAGCAAGCTGAGTCAAATGCTCAGGTCTTAAATGATATTATAGATTTTCTCCCTGATGCTACATTTATCATAGATAAGGATAAAAAAGTTATCGGATGGAATAAGGCTATCGAAAGACTGACAGGTGTTCAAAAAACTGAGATTATAAATAAAGGCGATTATGCCTATGCCGTTCCATTTTATGGGCATAAAAGACCTATGCTCATAGATTTATTAGACGAACCAAATGAGGAAATCAAAAAGAAATATAACTTAATAGAAATAAAATCTAATTTGATTTATGGCGAGGTTTATACACCCCTTTTTAGAGAAGAAAAAGAGGTATATCTTTGGGCTATTGCATCACCTATCTTTGATAAAAAAGGCAATAAGGTGGGCGCTATAGAGTCAATTCGAGACATAACAGAATTTAAACAAACAGAAAAGATGTTAGTAGATATTAATGAAAAGCTTAGATTATGGGCTAATGAACTTGAACAAAGAACAAGGGAATTGGCTTTGCTTAATGAGATGAGCGAGCTTATACAATCATGTGTAACTATTGATGAGGCTTTAGAGGCTATTTCACAGACTATGTTGAAACTTTTCCCATTCTTTTCGGGGTATTTATATATGTTCAACAAATCAACGAATATGCTCGAGGTTGTCTCGAGATGGGGAGAGAAAGTCGAAAGCAAAGAAATATTTAAACCTCATGAATGCATTGCCTTAAAACAAAGCAGGATTTTTATCTCCGAACTTAGCAATGCTTTTATTAAATGTAAACATCTATCCAAAGGATTCTCTGGATATTATATTTGCATACCCCTTGCATCGCAAAAAGAATCTATAGGAGTGCTGCACCTGCAGATTGAAAAAGAACAATCAGTTTTAAATGATGTAGAAATGACCGAATCCCGACAGCTCTTTCTGACCACAATCACTGAACATATCTCTTTATCTCTTTACAATATTAGATTAAGAGAAAGCCTAAAATATCAGGCTATTCGAGACCCCCTTACAGGTTTGTTCAACCGTAGATATATGGAAGAAACCCTTGTGCGTGAAATACAGAGGGCTCGCAGAAAAAATTCAGCCGTTGGATTAATTATATTTGACATTGATCACTTTAAACGATTTAATGATACTTTTGGTCATGCAGCAGGAGATACAATGCTTCGTGAGATAGCTTCATTCATCAAATCAAATATCAGAGCGGAGGATATCGCAAGCAGGTATGGGGGTGAAGAGTTTCTAATAACAATGTCCGACGCAAGTCTTGAAATTACCAGAGAAAGGGCAGAAAGGCTCAGGCAGGAAGTGAAAAAATTGGTGGTTAAACATCAAAATCAGCCTCTCGGAGCAGTTACTCTCTCTTTTGGTGTATCTGCATTCCCCAAACATGCAAATGAAGGAGAGGCTTTAATAAAAGCTGCTGACAATGCATTATATCAAGCAAAGGCAGAAGGCAGAGACAGGGTGGTAGTTGCAGAGCCTGAAAATTAATGACAGGAGGAAGGATGATTAAGTCTGATAAATGGATAAAGGATATGGCACAGAAAGGAATGATAACCCCTTTTAGTGATAGGCAAATCAGGGAAGGGGTAATATCTTACGGTGTTAGTTCATATGGTTATGATATCAGGATTGGGGATGAATTCAAAATATTTACTAATATCAATAGCACATTAGTAGATCCTAAGAATTTTGACGAAAGAAGCCTTGTAGATTTCAGAGGGGATATTTGTATTATTCCGCCAAACTCTTTTGCTCTCGCAAGCTCAATTGAGTATTTTAAAATACCGAGAGATGTGCTTGTAATATGTCTTGGAAAGTCCACTTATGCAAGGTGTGGGATAATCGTTAATATAACCCCACTTGAGCCCGAATGGGAAGGACATATTACTATTGAAATATCCAATACTACACCACTTCCTGCAAAAATTTACGGCAATGAAGGCATAGCCCAGCTCCTCTTTTTGGGGTCTGATGATATCTGCGAGGTATCATATAAAGATAAGGCAGGAAAATATCAGTCGCAAAAAGGCATAACTTTGCCAAGGCTTTAGAGATATTTTAGGATATTGCCTCAAGGCTTGGTTATGTTAAAAGACTTGGATTAACCCTTGAGATAATTTATTACATCCTTTGCAGAATAATCAGAGCCTACATTCTTAACGATATTAGTTATTGGTGAGTAGTCTTCGCCGCTTGTAATTATAGGAGGTTCTACCCCATAATCACGAATTTGTCCCAGACCAATAGTAGCTATCAACCCATTACAGAGACATTGTTTATCAATGGTTTCTTCAATGGTGCCACCTTTTTTAATAAAATTTTCCACTGGCTCTGCGGGGCAGCGATAACCAATTTCTGAATCACCTTTATAATAAAGCCTTCTAAGATAGCCGAGGTCGCAGATTCGCTTCCTTATTTTAATTTTAATAGGGTCTGTCATTGTATTTTCTAACCGAATCATTTTAAAAGGGTATCCTGTTGGTGATGCTTTGAAATCAGTATAAACATCTAGAGAACCGTCGAGAGATTTTCTTATAATATTCTGCTTTATTTCTGGCATGATAGCGGATTCTTTGCAAATAGCAAAAGCAGTTCCAACCTGTATCCCGCTAGCGCTTTCGGAAAGGGCTTCTCTCAGTTTATCAGGTGATGCATATCCTCCAGCGAGCCAGAAAGGACGGTTCAATTCAGCTATTTTAGAAATATTAGGTATATCTTTTGCGGTAAATTGCTGAGAATGTTGTGTATGAGGCTTGTCAGTCCTCCGGGGAGGGGCATTATGACCACCTGCTGTATGCCCTTCAACAATAAAACCATCAACGCAACCAGAAGCTTTTTTTACAAGGGTTTTGGCTATAATATCAGAAGAAACAATTGCAAGAAACTTGGGTCGCTTTAATTCCCTTAATGACGGGCTGCGAAACTCTCTTGGGTCAAAATAATTTAAGAAGTTTTGGGATAATGTATTGTCTTCAACAGCAAGCCTGAGCTCTACAGGTTCTAATCGAGAGAGTTTATCAATAATGCCAGGAATAGACAAAGGAATGCCAGCCCCCATCAATATAAAATCTACACCTCCTAGCATTGCACCAAAAATAGATGGTAAAGTGGGAAGTTGTATTTTTTCAAGATAATTAATTCCTACCACACCATTATGCCCTTCTTTTGATAGAAAGACCTCAATAAAATTTGCGATTATTATAAGCTCTATAGATGAACGTTGCATATTAACAGCAGGCATAGGAATTAACTTAAAAGGCTCATCAGGAGATTTACCACCGGGTATAAAGAATTTATTTAGTACACTTTCAGCTACATCCTGCAAAGGAAAATGTGACATCGCGCGTCTAATATCTCCACCAGGGTCGCCTAACTGAAGCCTTCTGATAATAACTGAATCAATAGCGGTGCCGGATACTACCCCCATCTGATTCTGCTTTGAAACAGCCTTTGCAAGTTCCCATGTCGAAACACCAATTCCCATTCCACCTTGTATGATTTCTGGTAATCTTTCAGTAGTATTCATTAACTTCCTCAGCAGCAATAATTTAAATTCAATATTGTAGTGGTCTATCAGTGATGATTATTATACACAATTCAGACAAAAAAAATATCTCAATTCATAAAGACCATAATCCGTAATGAGCATTAAATACTCGTTGATTTTGCTGTTATTGCAAGCACCTGAAAGGTGCGTGGCAATCTCAAACAAAATTCTTCCCCTTCGCTATGCTCAGGGCTTCAGATCACTCGCTCAGAATGATACTTCATGTTAGATTGCGGAGCCTGTTCCGAAGAAGTGAGGAATCTCCAAGTTTGCTTCGGCTTAACTTCACAACTTCACTCGCAATGACTACGGATTATAGTAAAGATGAAAAATAGAGAGAAGGTTTAAAAAAATAAAAAACTATGTATATGTATGATAGGCATCCCCTCAGTCACACAATATCTGACAGCCTGTTGAAAAATACATACATTTCAGAAAGAGTTGTCATGCCCGTGAAACTTGTTTAAAATTTAATATATCCATTGTATCGTCTTCCATCCCCATTGCATAAATGCCTGCCTTAGTAAGAGCATTTATGACATTATCCTGAAGATATAAAGAGGAAAATATAGGGATTATCTTTTTGTCCTTATATTCAGGGAAATAATCAAAGAACTCCTCATTTTTTATAAAGTTTATAAAATTTTCAATATATTCATGCCTGATAGTTGCTTTGGTCTCATTGAAAATTACCTTATCATCACATATAGCTATAACATCAAACTCATGTCTTTTAGTTCTATCTTTAGTGTTCCTCTTGTATCTTCTAACCATAAAGTCTTCAATGTCTTCACAGCCAAAATATCTTTCCGCAACACCTTTTATATTAGGGGCAACAATGTCTTCTACAATAGTCCCCATTTTATTAGCAAGCTCTCCCCACTGTTTATTCATTCTCTTTCTGTCTCTTTCAACTTCATCTTTGAATTCTCTCATTTCATCTTTGAATTCTCTCATCTCGTCTTTGAAAATTCTCATTTCATCTTTGAATCTATCTGTATTAATAATAGACTGCCTAAGCACATCTTCAAGTGTATCTATTCTTTCATCTGTTGTGGGCATTTATATTACTCCTTAGCAATATCTGCTTATAATTAACCATAACAAAATCAAAATTTTTTGTCAAAAAGCAACCTATCGCCTTTTCTTTACTTACTCCTTCTGTATTTTGTTTTTGTAGGGGCAATCCTCTGTAGTTGTCCTTTAAAATCCATCATATCAGGGTATGACACAGGGATCTGCCTCTACATTAAATTCAAAATCCCTTTTATATCAAAAATTAACAGCCCGATTCAATTTTACCAAGCATTTTAATGAATATCTTAAGCAATTCATTGTCATAATCTTCTATCTCTTTAATTATAATACTCAGGGCTTTAAAAGGTGTTAATGCAGGCTTATATGGTCTTTGAGTAGTTAAGGCATCATAGCAGTCAGCAATGGCGATTATTTTGCCGTAAAGGTTTATTTTAGATGCTTGTAAACCTAATGGATATCCCTTACCTGAAAGTTTTTCATGATGTTGAATAACTGCAGAAAATGAATCTTTGGGAAAGTATTTATGTTCCAAAAGAATTCTTTCCCCATCAATAACATGATTTTTCATTATTTGATACTCCCAAGCCGTTAGCTTGGAAGGCTTATTTAAAATTTCAGGTGATATCAAGCTTTTGCCAATATCATGCAACATCGAGCCAATCCCGAGTTTAGCAACCTGATCTTCAGGCAGTCCGATTGTAATCCCCATCCCAATTGATAATACAGCTACATTAACAGAATGGGTATATGTGTAATAATCATAATTTTTTATAGATATTAGATCATATAATGTTTCTTTGTCATTGAATATAGATGTGGCTATCTTTTCTACTAATTTTGATGATTCCTTTATATTTTCGCCACTTCTGGGGTCTTGGAGGATATTTTTCATCAAAATTTTTGATTTTTCTTTAATTGCTATAGTCTTAAGCTCCTTTATATTTCTACCTGATGATGGATTTTTTTCTAAAGATTCCAAATATTCATTGTAAAGAGGGATATCGGATATTTTTATCATGATATCACCTTCTGTTTTAAATAAATCAGATGGTATTTTTGCAGGCAAGGATGGTGAAGATTTCAATAATAACTCAAACCCAAGATTTCTATGGATATAGAGACTAAAAGGAATTTCATATTCAGTAATAAGAGAATTTTTTTCGATCTGATAAAACCTATCTATTTCAGAATAATACTTCTTATATTGATAAGTCTCATCTTCACGCCTTTCTTTGTCAGTTGAAGGCTGGAAAGGTTTATTATCGTCTAAAATAAAATATTTTTTCATAATCACTGAGACCTTTTTTCTATATATATTTTCATTATAAACCTTTATAAAAATTTCTCGAAGCAATTTTTTATCGAAAAAAGGCGATAGAAATTTTCAAAAATAAAGAAATCCAAGTAGGACAGCCGTCTTGGCTATTATACATAACTTCAGTTTTCAAGTCCGAAAAATAGAGATAGAAACATGATAGCCCCTACAAAACACCCTCTCCCCTCAAGGAAGATGGAACTTTTGGTAGAGTCCCATCTCTATTTTAGTTTTCAAGTATAGGTGATTGTTTAAAAAAAACTCGCTGTGTTAAACTATTAATTCTCAATCTAAAACATTTCTGCTTTGAACTGATATTCTTTATTTTAAAACTACAAAAATCAATCTAAATTCATTAATTTCACTTAGGAGATGTGAGAAATGAATAAACCTTTGATAGGCATAATTATGGGAAGCGATAGCGACCTTCCAGTTATGGAAAAAGCTGCTAATATATTAAAAGAATTAGAAATACCTTATGAAATTTCTATTAAATCAGCTCATAGAACACCTGATGAGATGTTTAAATATGCCGAAGATGCAGAAAGTAGAGGGTTAGAGGTTATAATAGCAGGTGCAGGTGGTGCCGCTCATCTGCCCGGCATGACTGCCGCAAAAACTCCTTTGCCAGTGATTGGAGTGCCTATACCATTAACACATTTAAATGGAATAGATTCTCTTTTATCTATAGTGCAAATGCCAAAGGGAATTCCAGTGGCTACAATAGCTATAGGGAATGCTGAGAACGCAGGTCTTTTGGCAGCTCGAATTTTAGGTATTAAGTATCCTGATATTCAAAAAAAGGTAATCGAGCATATGAAAAGGATGCGTGAAAAGGTTCTCAGCATCAAATCAATCGAGGGTTAAATGGTCAAAATGCTACTTCAACCCGACTCAACAATTGGTATCATAGGCGGCGGTCAGCTCGGCAGGATGTTAATATTTGAATGCAGAAGAATGGGGTATAAAACCATTGTGCTTGACCCTGACGATAAATGCCCTGCTGCACAGGTTGCAAATGCATCGTATAATTTTTCGCAAATCGCTGATTTTATTAAAGCATGTGATATTGCCACATATGAATTTGAACATATAAATATTGAAGCCCTATTAGAAATAGAAAAAAATATTCCTCTATTGCCTTCTTCTGCTGTTCTTAAAGTCAAGCAAACAAGGGCATCTGAGAAAACTTATCTTAAAGAGAAGGGCTTTCCAGTTCCTAATTTTCAAGTATTGAATGACATCTCCCATGTCCCCTCGATTATAAAGGATAAGCAAGTTATAATAAAAAAATCTACAGGAGGATATGACGGCAAAGGACTTTATACGATTAAATCCCTGTCTGACTTTGAATCTATCAAAAACCAACTCGTTGATGAGGTTTTTATAGTTGAGGATCTTGTTCCTTACAAAAAGGAAGTTTCTGTTATCTGTGGGAGAAATATTAAGGGAGATATTACAGTTTATCCTGTTGCTGATAATGTCCATCAAAACGGTATTTTGCATTATACTCTTGCGCCCGCTGATATAACCGACAAAGCAAAAAGCAGGGCATATGAGATTGCTATCGAATTGATAAAGACACTCGATATTATTGGACTTCTATGTGTAGAGATGTTTCTCCTCGATAATAATGAACTGTTTATAAATGAGTTTGCCCCAAGGCCCCATAACTCAGGACATTATACAATAGATGCCTGCGACATATCTCAGTTTGAAATGCTTATGAGGGCAATCTGTGGTTTTTCTTTGGTAGCTCCTCAATGTTTCTGTAATGCGGCAATGCTTAATATTATTGGTAAGGGGATAGATGCTCTTGATTTTCAGAAACTCCTTTCTCTGCCGGGCGTAAAGATTCACCTCTATGGGAAAAAAGATGTGAGAAACGGAAGAAAAATGGGACATATCAATATTGTAGGGAAAGATATTGAAGGTGTAAAAGAAAAACTTTTTTATATTAAAGATTTGATTTATCCCTCTTCTCTTTAAACATGTGCCTTATTTGTCCCAAAAACAGAGGATAGAAAGTTGTCATTTCGAGCAAAGCGAGAAATCTTTTCCTCCCCGCAAGCGACTTGCCTGCCGCGCCCGCGGCGCAGGCGGGAGAGCGTCAGGAACCCGGAAAGATTCCAGACAAGCGTTCGACTGAGCTCATGCCGAGGTCTGGAATGATAGAAAAGCTATGGTTAATAGGCAGACCATATATGACGGTAGTTTTCAATGCTGAATCCTCTTAAGCAAATAAGAAGGATAATAGTTGCTGTTGTAGGCTTTACTATATTGCTGATAGGTATCGCCTTGTTAGTCTTGCCAGGGCCTGCTTTTGTGGTTATACCGGTTGGGCTTGGAATCCTTGCGATCGAATTTGTCTGGGCAAGAAAGCTGCTTAAAAAGGTTAAGGACAGGATTGCAAAGGCAAAAGAAAATCATAGCAAATCTGAAGGGAATAAAAAATATAAAGGAGATAAAAACAATAAATGAAATGGCATCAAAAAATATTAGATGAGGTATTAACCGAATTAAATACCACTACTAAGGGACTTAATACTACCGATGCAGAAAAAAGGCTTGAACTATACGGACCTAATGAACTAAAGGTCAAGAAGAAAAAGACTCCGTTCATGATGTTCCTTGACCAATTCAAAGACTTTTTGATAATCGTCCTTATCATGGCTGGAATTATCGCTGCTGTAGTGGGCAAGCCCACTGATGTTGCAGCTATACTGGCAATAGTCATTCTCAACGCAATAATTGGCTTCATACAAGAATACAAGGCAGAGAAGGCTATGGAGGCTCTCAAGATGATGGCATCTCCTTCTGCTACTGTCCTGAGAGAAGGCATACCCAATACCATAGCAGCATCAAAGATCGTCCCTGGCGATATTGTTTTAGTCGAAGCGGGTCAGATTATACCTGCTGATATGAGACTATTTGAGGTTGCTAATCTTAAAGTAGAAGAAGCTGCACTGACAGGTGAATCCGTCCCTGTAGAGAAACATACGGCGCATATACTTGATGATCATCTTCCACTTGGAGACAGAAAAAATATGGCATATCAAGGGACTATAGTAACCTACGGCAGGGCAGGCGGAATAGTCGTTTCCACCGGAATGGAAACAGAGATGGGAAAGATAGCATCCATGCTGCAGGAAGAGAAAGAAGTAAAGACTCCTCTTCAGCAGAGACTTGCTAATTTCGGCAAAAAACTTGCTTTTGCTATCTTGATAATATGTTCAATTGTCTTTGTTGCTGGGATGATGAGAGGAGAGCCTATAATGCTTATGCTGCTTACAGCAATAAGCTTGGCTGTAGCAGCAATACCAGAGGCACTGCCAGCGGTCATTACTATAGCCCTTGCCTTTGGCGCTAAAAAAATGGTCAAGCAAAATGCTCTCATCAGAAAGCTGCCTGCCGTTGAAACACTTGGCTCTGTCACATATATCTGCTCTGATAAGACCGGCACTCTCACCTTGAATAAGATGACGGTTGAAGAAGTTTATTTTGACGGCAAGATAGTTAGGGTTGAGGAACTAACTAAGAAGCCTCATATTGAGCATGACAATAGTCTAATGACTTTGGATTACTTATTAACTGCCTCTGCATTATGTAATGACACAAAAATAGATTCTCAGGGAAAATCAATTGGTGACCCCACCGAAGTCGCACTTTATGTATTTGCACAGGGTGAAGGGATTGACATGAACAAACTGCAAAATAAAATGTCAAGGATTGCTGAAATACCATTTGATTCAGAAAGAAAGAGCATGACCACATTTCACTTACCTCCTTCCCAAGTAACCGCTGAAAACTATAAATTTATATCTTTCACCAAAGGCGCCGCAGAGGTATTGCTTGATAAATCAATAAATATTTTTACATCGGAAGGACTCAAACCTCTTAATATGAAAGAAATTCATATAATCACTGACAAAATGGCTGCTGACGGCTTGAGAGTTCTATGTCTTGCGATGAGAAAATGGGAGAAGCTACCTGAAGATTTATCACCAGAAAATGTCGAAAAAGAATTAACAATAATCGGGCTTGTAGGCATGATGGACCCGCCTCGAGAGGAGGCAAGGGAAGCTGTCTCAATGTGTAAAACAGCAGGCATCAAACCTGTTATGATTACAGGTGACCACCCTATAACAGCAAAGGCAATCGCTAAAAGGATTGGCATAATTGAAGATGGCTCAAAAACCGTAATAACAGGCAGGGAACTTGAGAAATTACCCTTGGAAGAGTTTGAAACCAGGGTTGAAGATATAAGGATATACGCAAGGGTAGTGCCTGAGCAAAAATTAAAGATTGTTAAAGCACTTCAGGATAAAGGACAATATGTTGCGATGACAGGCGATGGTGTTAATGATGCTCCAGCGCTTAAAAAGGCTAATATTGGAGTGGCAATGGGCATTACAGGCACAGATGTCTCAAAGGAGGCATCATCTATGATACTGCTTGATGATAACTTTGCCACTATAGTGAAAGCAGTTAGGGAAGGAAGGCGCATTTATGATAATATTCTTAAATTCATAAAATACTCTATGACATCTAATGCGGGAACATTATGGGCGATATTTCTTGCTCCATTTTTTGGACTTCCTCTCCCACTTCTTCCAATACAGATACTATGGATGAATCTTCTTACAGATAGCCTTCCCGGTCTTTCATTGACCACAGAGCCTGCAGACAGGAGAATAATGAACAGACCACCCAGAAACCCCGACGAAGGCGTTTTTGCTCAAGGCAGAGGATTTTATATAATAAGATTTGGACTTGTCATCGGGATAGCAGCTTTATTTTTTCAGTATTATTCTATTTCAAATAATTATCCATGGCAGACAATGATATTCACAGGGCTTGTTCTAGGCAGAATGTCAGTGGTAATGGCTGTACGTTCAGAAATTGATTCCGTCTTTAAGATCGGGATTTTCTCTAATAAACCGCTATTAGCCGCAGTTTTTTTGACATTCGCACTCCAAATGGCTGTCATTTATGTGCCGTTTCTGAATCCAATCTTTAATACGCAACCTTTGACAATTAACGAGTTAATTCTCACCCTTGCATTTTCATCTATCGTATTTTTTGCGATTGAAATAGAAAAGCTATACAGAAGGATAAAATGGGAAAAGTCGTAATGGAAATCAAAATAGATGGAGCGAAATTTCTAAGGAGAGGAAAAGTTAGGGACATCTACGAATATGAAGATTATTTATTGATAATAGCTTCTGACCGTGTCTCTGCATTCGATGTTATCCTTCCTACAGGCATCCCTGACAAAGGCAGGGTCTTAACTCAGATATCAATATATTGGTTTAATCAGATGAAAGATATAGTAGAAAATCATCTGGTAGCAACCGAGATCAAAGATTTCCCCGAATCTTTAAAAAAGTATGCCGATATTTTAGAAGGCAGGAGCATGCTCGTAAAGAAATCCCAACCCATGCCTGTTGAATGTATCGTCAGAGGGTATCTTTCAGGCTCAGGGTGGCAAGAATATAAGAAAAATGGCTCGATATGCGGGATTAAACTGCCTGAAGGACTTATTGAATCGAGCCGTCTCGAGGAACCCATCTTCACACCGAGCACTAAGTCACAAGAAGGTCATGATATTAATATCTCCTTAGATGAGATGAAAAGAATAGTTTCCCCAGAACTCGCCGAAAGACTTAAGGAGCTTACGCTTAAGGTATATAAAAAGGCACGGGATATTGCTGAAAAGAAGGGCATAATAATTGCTGATACAAAAATGGAATTTGGCATGTTTGGTGATAAGATAATTCTGATAGATGAGTTGCTCACCCCTGATTCATCAAGATTCTGGTCAATAAAGAATTATACACCCGGCAAAGGGCAGGATAGCTATGATAAACAGATTGTCAGGGATTATCTTTTGACCCTCGACTGGAATAAAACATATCCAGCTCCTGAACTGCCCCCTGATATCGTTCTAAAAACTGCAGATAGATACAGGGAGATACTTAAGATAATTACAGCTTAGTCTTTTTCTTTAGATTAATAAAAATAAAGAATTGCTATTTGTTCACAGGCGGTAGACTATTTAATTTCAAAGGTAACTGTATCATATCTTGTTCGCAAACCAACTGCTTTGACCTGAAGGGTGTGGATTCCTGGAGATAAGGTAGTAGTATTCCATGATGTAGTCTCCCAAAGATGGGAGTTATTATTACTTAAAGAACGAACTTTATTCAAAGGGAGCCAGCTTCCGAGACCATCAACACGATAAAGAACTTGACTAGTTGGCATAGAGCCAAATACAAGAACCCTTATCTTATTATTTTGTGAAGGAGATATTGGATAAGCCTGTGGATTCACACCTCCTAAAGTTCTGTCAAGAGGCTTTGTAATAATTATAGCAGGCCACTGATTAATAATAGCTTGACTCACTGAAATGCCATTATTATCAATAGCTATAATGGCATATTGCCCTCTTTCCCAAAGAGATCCAACATTCAGATTGAGCGTATTAGATGAAATGCGAGAAGAGTCCGAATACCGATGGGTATGACCATAACCATACATTGCAACTCCAAAATGATTTAACAATTCGAGAAAACGTGTTCGCCCTATAACAAGATTTTGCACTGGATGATGACCAAAAATAAAAGTAAGATTAACATTATTTTCATACATAAGTGCATTTTCTATAAAATTTAGTTCATCATCGCTTAATTCAGATGGACAACCTGCGGCACGATCATCGAATGCATTGGTATATCCTGGATGAGGTGTTGCTATTGTAATAAACTTGTAGGTGCCATAGCCTGCATCGAAAAGCCAAGACCTCTGATTTTCACCAGTTGCTTTACCTTGCACTGAATAGTCACGATAATACAATAAGGGAATATTCTCCCAATACTGATCATGGTTTCCGGGGGCATCTGAGTAAAAGTCGAGTTGAATTTTATTGGCATCTATAAGATTAGCATATTCTTTCCACTGTGCAAGATGATCGCAAGTTCGACCACCTGTTAATAAATTGCATCTGACATGGTCAGTGAGATCGCCAGCATTGATAATAAACTTTGGATTGATAACACTTTTTACACTTTTGAAAAAGCTATTAAGTCTATTTGTATCATTTGCATCAGGTGTGCCTATATGGGTGTCAGATATTAGGGTGAACCAGAATATCTTTGAATTGTCATCGCTATTTGTTATGTCAGAAAAATCTTCCGCTTTCAAGATTTCAAAGGATGTAAGAATAAAAAATAGTAAAAATACTTGAGAAAAAATACAAAATATAATTTTTTTTCTTTTTACTACATTTAATATCATTTTCTCAACCTCTTATATTAATAAAAAAGATTAAGGAAATATTTTATAATAAATTATTCCTTCTTTATTCGCCTTTTTCAATCCTTCAATATCCCTTTCCACTGTTCTGGGAAATATTTTTCGATACTTATGAAGAAATTGTATCGTCTCTTGATAGCCTATTGATTTTTCAAGCAAAGCAGCATGTCTGATAATAGCATTTAAATCTAGCGAATCAGATGCCTCCACAACACTGAGATATATTCTGCTAACATCAAGTGCTTTTCTATAATCTGCATTAGCAATATGAATTGCAATAATATAGTTATATCCTCTTGGGTCGTTAGAATTAAGGGTAATTGCTTTAGTTGCTTCGTTTATTGCCTCAGAATATTTTCCTTGAAGATAAAAGAGATCAGCTTTTTGAATGTGAACATCAACATTATGTAAAGATTCATTAGCATGGGCTGATTGTGAAGTTAATGCAAAAAAAATAGAAAATGAAATTGCTAATATCATAGCAATCGCAGCGGATTTTTTATAATTATGGTTTTTCATAATAAAGTTCATCCATATTTCGTAAAGAATTTACTGCTTTTAATAGAGGCTTGTTTATAAATCGTTTTGCGAAATCTATCTGTTTGAAGTTTATCTAAAATATAAGCAAGTAAAGTTTCTGTGTTTATAGACTAAGCAAACATAACATATTCCTTGAATATTTAAATAAAAGAAAAAGCTATTTTTTTAAATTTTATGTTTAATTATTAATAGCTTATAACTTTTCTATATGTCTAATACACTTTAGCATTTTGGCTATTTGATAGAAGCAGAATAATTATTTTAACAAGTCTGCATTAATCTGGACTTTATTATCCTTCATGGCTTTCTTTATGAATGCATCTATTTTTTCCTTACTTATATCAGCAAGCATCTTCTCCTTTACTTTATCTTTTACCTCTGCAAAAGGAAGAGGCTCAGAAGATGTTTTCTCCTCAATTTTTATAATATAGAAACCTTCAGATGCTTGTATAACAGAGCTTATTTCGTGTAATTTAAGCGATAAAGCAGTACGTTCAAATACCGATTTTGGCTTTATAATTTTATCTAGTTTAAAAAACCCTCCTCTGTCTTTAGATTCTTTGTCTTCAGAGACTTCAGATGCAACTTTCGCAAAATCTTCCCCATCCTTAATCCTTTTTAATGCAGCTTCGATTCTGTCTTTTGCATTCTTTTTTTCTTCAGCAGAGGCATTAGTGCTAACTTTAATAAAAATTTTCCTTCCAGAAAGCGTAGATGGTGCCTTAAATTCTTTTTTATTACTCTTATAATATAACTCTAAATCTTTATCAGTAATTTCAATTTTTTCTAATATCTCCTTTTGCACATAAAGCCTAGTAACAAAATTATTCAATTGATATTCTAATTGCTCCTTAATATCAGGACGTTGTTCAAATCCCTGCTTGGATGCAATCTTTGCAATCAACATAGTATTAACTATTCCCTCCAAAAATCGAACTTGCGCATCCTTATCTTTTTTTAAAAGCGTTTGCTGTGATTCTGGAAGATAACTAATTATTTTTTGAAAGTCGGCTCTCGTTAAGGCTTTGTCGCCGATCTGAGCAAGTATATCCTTATCAGCTGCAAATGAGCTAATGGAGAATAATAGAAAAAAACACATTAAAATCAAAATCTTCTTCATTAAACAGACCCCCTTATAAACTTCCATGATGTTAATTATAACATATGAATAAATTATATATCATTTTATGTTTGTCAAGCGGTAGTGTAAAATTTTCTGTATAAAAAATTGAAGATAGTAAAAAGAGGGTGCGCCTGATCATAAAAAATTAGCAAAGATTATCATTTGACATTTAATATTTTCTATAGTATATTTTCATTAAGGTAAGGCGATGGTAAGATTATTTTGCAATTAAAAGCTCTGAGAGCTTAGGGAGGTTTATTATGAAGCGTGTAATTGTATTTTTGGTTATCTCCTTCAGTATAATGTCTTTCTATTGTGATGCTGATGCTGTTTTAGGAATACCTGATAAGGTTCCTGCCGCAACTCTTATAGTCCCATTTTTTGAAGTAGGAATTGATTCAAGTGCTAACCCTGAAGATACCCTTTTAGTAATCTTTAACTCCAGTAGCTCAACTGTAATAGTCAAGGTTGTAATCTGGGATGTCTTTGGTAATCCTATTTTAGCAGGAAATTTTGATATAGATGTCTTAGAATCAATTCCTGCTTCAATGAGGTCAATTATTTCTGTAGCATCTCCTTCAGCAAAAGCTCAACTCACGGAAGGCTCTTTCTACCGAGGCTTTGCAACATTTGATTTGGTTACATCTTCTACTGCATTACTTCCTACATCACCAGGATACCCTTTTTCTAATCAAAATGCCCTTGAAGGTTTTATCTATTATACTCGACTAACTCATGGATCTTCTAACGGCTTACCTATGATCCCACTCGAAGCTACTCCCCCGGGGACTAACTTCCGATTACATGGTTTTTATCAGCATTCGGATACCAGAGAGGAGATTGACGCAGATGCTCGTTATTCCGCTGAAATTATGACAAGAGGTGGCTCTCCATCTGATAATCCTAACAATGCAATTTTTAGGACTCACTCAAGGCTTTATCAAGATGCTGATACTAACGGATTTAGTAGGCTTATAGTGTTTACTTTTCCTGAGGGAGGCGGTTCATTAGGGACTAATTTTCCAGGCAGTGTTCCAATAAGATGGTACGATGAGGATGGCTTTATAGTTGTTTCGACTACCTTTAATTTAAATCGCGTAGTAAATGTAATTACTTTTATTGGTGGTTCATCTGGAATTGCTTCTTTGTGGAATATACCATCTGGCTTTTCAACCTATGCTTTCTCATTCAATTCTGCTAGTCCTGGATTCAATCCTGCTCTAACATGGGATGCTATCTTTGAATCATATATAAGAGCAGATTAATTTTAACAAAAGGGCGTTTCCCTGACTGTTTTAGACATAACACCATCGCTCAACCTTATTTTCATTTTATATATTATTTGTGCGAATTCTAAATAGTTCGTATATCATCTTTATGGGATCTTTCAATATACTGATTTTTGAGTCTTTGGAATTAGCCCATGTCACTGGCACCTCCTTAATAGAATAGCCGAGCTTCTTAGCTATGTATAAAATCTCAACATCAAAAGAAAAGCCATTTATAAAACTTTTACTGAATATTGATTTTGCTGCAGATGACTTAAAAAGCTTAAAACCACATTGAGTATCCCTGAAGTCTTTCATGACAATTGCCCTAACGAGTAGGTTATAAATTTTTCCCATTTGCTCTCTATGCCAATCCTGCCTGACAATAATTTTAGATCCCTCAATTGCCCTCGAACCTATTATAATATCAAATCCTTCTTCGATCCAGACAATAAATCGCTCAAGTTCTTCAATAGGCGTTGATAGATCAGCATCAGATAAAAGAAGCAACTCAGTAGTAGTTGACAAGACCCCTTTTCTTACTGCAAATCCCTTGCCGCGGTTAAAATCATGCCTTATGACTTTTAGAGAAGTGAATCTTTTTGATAATCGAGATAGCACAATAGGTGTTTCATCGATACTGCCATCATCAATAACAAAAATCTCAAAAGAAGGATATTTTTCATTCATATATCTATCGATTATCTCAATGGTCAACTCTATTCTATGAGCCTCGTTATAAGCTGGAATAATAATCGTTATCCACTTGTTATCCATACTAATATGATACAATAATCTAATGAATAAATTGAAAGTAATCCTTGCTAACCCTCGTATGATAGTATTGACAATAATAATATTATTAGTTGTTGGGAGTTTATATGTGCCTATGTTAAAAAACTGGTTTTATTCAGATGACACATTCTGGATATGGACTTCTGCTACTACAAAATTCTATGAGATATTCTTTGTGCCAGAAAGATACAGAGCTATGGCATCTAATTTTACCCCAATGCTTGGGGTCTCTTTTAAAATAGACTGGAACTTTTTCGGTTTGAATCCAATCGGATATTCAATTCATAGTCTTCTTTCCTTGGGTGCTACTTCAATAGCATTATTATTTCTTCTAAGGCTTTATATGAGTTCTGATAGGGCAATCTTGGGGATTATTCTATTTTTGCTCAATCCTATAACATTAAGTGTTACTTACTGGTATTCAACCCGTCACTATATTGAAGGTCTGTTTTGGTGTCTCTTGAGCCTGTATTCCTTTGTCAAATCAGAAAAAATAGGGAAAATATCTACTTTTTCTGGTATATATTATCTTTTGGCGTCTCTTAATAAAGAGGTATATGTGGTATTACCTGCAGTGTCGTATTTGATTTCAAAAGGAGATGTTTTAATGCGAATAAAAAAGACCTTGCCATTATGGGCAGGGCTTTTTATATATACGATATGGAGAATCTGGATTATGGGGGGAATTGGAGGTTATCCAGGAAATCAGCCCTTAGATATTTATTTCATACCTGAATTTTTTAATCGAACTATTCTTTTCCTCTCTCATAACTGGTTTGGAAGTGCTTATATTCTGATGTACTTAATATTAGGTCTTTTATTTCTTTTTTCGCTTAAACAATCTAGATTTTTGGGAATCTTTCTCTTATTACTCATACCAATATTTCCTGTCAGTTCTATTTTTGATTCACATCATTATATGGGCAGATATTTCTTTCATCTCTCTGTTTTTATTATATGTATGATAATATTTCTTTATGACCGTATTATGACAAAATACAAATATCAACATAAAGTATTTGCTGTGATAATAGTTTTCTTAATTATAATTCTGAATATAAGACAAGATATAGATATTATTAAAACAATAAGAACCGAGAGAATTGAGTCTGAAGCCTCAGCCATATCATTCCTGCAATCCCAAAAAAAATATATAGAATCAAAACAATCTTCATGGTTTTATGAGAGTTTAAGAAATATTCATAAGGAGTTTTTTGGGCAGGTTATTGATACTCGTCTTGTCCCTGATGAATCTCTTCTTAAATACGCTGATAATAAAAAGCTTAAAGAAATTAAAGATTCAAGCATACTAATCCCTATAGATAAAATCGTTTCAGATCAAAAAAGACTACTCAAAGGTCCGATAGATATCAAAATGGCTTTAGAGCAATATAAACTTTCTTGGGAGTTTGGTCCCTACGAGGAAGGACAATATTCAATACTTATAGGTAAAATCCAAGGACTATACCATGAAAAATATGGCATGAAGCCATTTGGTTCATTTATGCTTAGCAAGACACATAGAGATAGCACTCCCGATATAATTTATATAAGAATACTCTACCAGTCTTTGGGAGATAGCTATGAAATAATTTCAGATGAACTCACTCTATCGATCCCAGGTTTTCAGAAGATACACTATATATCTACTTCTACTTCAGATCGATATACTTCAAATATTTTTAGCTACAATGACAATCTCAGACCCTTCTAGTTCATCAAGGGATATCTCATCGGTGCATTGTTTGATATTTTCAATAAATGTTTTGCCTTTATCCGGAACCCCTAATTTCTGAAAATGAATATCTAAAATTTTATAGTGAGCTATCAGAAAAAGCTCCAAAAAAGTTTGTTTAGTAAAGAATCTCAGATGAGTTCCTGAAAGAATACTGAAGGGAACATAGTCCCATCTACCTTTGAGCATATCATAAATAATCGCCCAGTTATTTATGTTTGGAGTGCTTGCTATAAACAGTCCCCCTGTTCTTAAGTGCTTTTTAAGTCCTCTAACAACCGCCCAAGGATCAATTAGATGCTCAAGGATATCCCCACAGACTATACAATCATACAAACCAAGCTCGCCCTTGCTGATTACAGTTTCAATATCAGAGCATATAACCGTATTAAGTCTGCTTTGGGCAATACTGATATTTTCAGGGTTAATATCCACCCCTGTTACAATACAGTTCTGCCTTTTCTTTAATATTTCACCAAATAGACCTTTAGCACAACCAATATCAAGAATCTTCTTGGCATCAATTGGTATATATGCGAGGAGGTCTTCCCTTGAGCTTTCATATACATTGCCATACCTGTGAACATACACTCCCTTTGCAATGCCAAGTTTGTATTTATTATTTTGGATTAAATTATGTAAATCCTTCACATGGAAATCATTTGGCAAGTCATTAATCATGTCTCTTCTGAAAGCGATACAGAAATTATCCAATCTCTTTGACTCTATAACAGTGTCCTTGAATTCCTTATAAATCTCCTCTGTTGCCCACTTAAAGACTGTTATTGTTTGATACATGAATGGAGGGGACTGTCTTTGCTCATCTACAGTGCTTTCGTTGCTGACAGGTGCTAAAAAAGATATATCTTTTCTTCTTGAGGCAATATCAGATAATACCCCAATGCCTTCACGAGTAATATATAATAAGCCTTTAATCAGAACTAAGAAGGAAAAATCATTAACTCTATTAAAATCGCCTATAGTTATTTTGTTATTTTTTTCTATCTCATAGATAACTATATCATCGTTTTTGTTATCAGATAGCAGATATTTACAGACTCTCTCTGCCTTTTCTCCTTCAATGCCTCTAAGATTATTATCATTGATAATGAATACCGCTATTTTAGCCATTAATATGGTGAGTTTAAATGCTTTAAATAATTAGAAGGGTTAACAAGTATTTATACATAAAAGAAAATTCTATTTTACTTTTTAATCGAAGGCAGAGTTTTTCTCTGCCCTCGATTCACTTTAAAATTATTATATTATCTGTTAAGTTAAAAAATGTACATTGATGCCTTGTTAATGTTATTTGTTTCATTTGTTTCAGTTATTTGTTTGTCAGAGTCAACAAAAACGAAAACAGTGGAGTAACGATGGATTGGTTGATTATTAAAGTAACAATCTTTAAGAGTAATTTGAATTTGCTGTCCTGCGGGAAGTCCAGCTATAGTATTGGAGCATATCGCTGGTAGTCGTTCGCTGAATGTGCTACTTCCGGATATATAAGCGCTAACTCTGAATGATGTGCTGACAGAAGCTGTCCCAATATTTTTAACATCCACTATAATATCAAAGTAAGTCCCGTTACGCATACCGCTTGGAGCACCGACTCTGCCAGGGATTAAATCAGCACCAGTAACTGTTATCTCTGTTCCCGTAAAATTTATATTGTTCACACTTGCTCCATTTATTTGAACCGTACTAGATTCTGGATTAAAAGTATAGTTAGCCTTAGAAGGGGTTACTGTATAAGAGTTGTTATTGAGACCGCTAAAACTATAATTGCCATCTGTACCTGTTTGAGTAGTATTAGTAGCAGTGTTTAGGGTCATTATAACACCACTAATAGGTGAACCAGAAGCAGTTTTGACGCTTCCAGATAAAGAGTATGTCGTAACATTGCTGTTGCTGTTAATCGAGCAAATGGCGAACTGCGAGGTATTAGTCTGGTAGAAAACATAAGCCTTCCTTGTGCCTGGATCATAAGCCAGACTTACATCATTAGTAGCAATTGGGGATATTGTCAAGGGGTTAGCATTGTTGCCGCCACAATTAATATTGAATGTTGAATCTATCGTATTATTTGTTGATTTTACCTCAATAAAAGCCCCGTTGCCATCGCCGTAAGCTCTGATAATCTTGCCAATGTTTTGGTCAAAAAAACTTGCATCCCCTGCCCATGACTGTGAAACAACTGATACCAAGAGTATCATAATAATCAAGAAAAGGTTTAGGATTTTCTTCATGGAACGACCCCCTTTTAATGTTTTATAGTATTATTAAAAATTTTAGCATATTTAGAAAAAATTATTGTGGCAGTATATGTATCCATTTCTCATCCTTATAAACCCACTTATCATCTAATAATTGAATAAAAGGCTTAGAAATGGCTGGCATCAAGATTTTAAATTCAATGGTTACTATCCCTGATATTCCTTTATCATCAACGACAATATCCTTGATTGAATGAGACTTTATATTAAACTTCTTGATTGCCTGTACTCTTGGAACATAATCCTTGAATGATGGTAACCCTTCCTTATCCTCCATCTTATATGTTGCTTCATAATCCTGTTGCATTCTTAAGTTCCAGTATTTATGAGCGGTATCCTTTAAAGTATCTTTTATACCCTGCCTGTCTATAGTATCAGCAGAAGCATGGACAATCATAATTATTAAAATAGATGAAATTACTGTAAATAATTTAACAACTATTTTGCTAAAACATATCATTATTAGAACCTCCTTCTATATAGTCATCTTTTTTTAGGAATAAGGACCCTATAAGCTCTCAGACCTTGACCCCTTTCAGGATTATCTGCAAGATTGTAAACGAGTACAACTGAACCGTCAGAGTTAGTGCCAGCAGCTATACCGTAAGTCCTGCCAATGTGCGGACTTTGCAGAGGCTTTTGGGCATATTGAACCCAAGATGCGTTTTCATACCTAAGAAGATGTAAGCCTTTTTCAGAAAGCACTATAAGATCATCCTTATTATTCTTGTCTATATCAGCCATTGTGAATACATACGGGGTGCTGTCAATATCAAGACCTGATGATATCTCTACAAACTGCCCTTCTTGCCATCTGTAAGCAGATAAGTAAACCTTTGCATTTGCTCCAATTCCTGAGTTCATCATAATGAGTGAAGAACGTCCTTCATAAGCAAGGTCACCTAATCCAACACGAACAGGTATAGTTCTTTCGGGCAATTGTGTAATTTCAAAAAACTCAAAACCACCCTTTCCATTGCCGAACCATACAACCCTTTTATTTATAGCCCTTGATGTGTGTGGAGCTATAGCTAAATCTAAATTTCCATCCCCATTAATATCCCCTACTACAAGGGAATCAGAAAATAAACCAAGACTTTTCTCGACTATACTAATATCCCAATCATTAGGATGTCTATTAATTGCTATAATGATACCTTTTGGTTTATCATCTTTATTAAATGGTGCTTCTGAAACAGCAACGATATCAAGCCTCCCATCATTATTTATATCAACCAGTATCACAGAACGTGATTTGAAAGATTCCTTTAGTGGAAAAGATGTTTCATAAAAGGCTTTTTTGCCATTATTAAGCAAGACCCTTATATTTCCGCTATGTTGTGCAAGTACTAAATCGAAATACCCATCCTTATTAATGTCTCCAACCGCAATGCTGCCATAATCGTAATCAACACCTAATGGAAATGTGAAGGCATCCTGTTCCCAAACTGATAAAGAGTTGTTCCATATAAAGACATGTGGATGCCTTTTATTAGCTGGTGCAATTCTAGGAGGTGGAGCAATGATATCGAGAAAACCATCACCATTAACATCATAAAGCACGATGTTCTGGCGCCATAAACCATCCTCGGGAAGCCCTTTAGACAATGGTGCTATGACAATAGGCTTGCTGTTATCATCTCTAATATCTCTAACATTATAGGTACTACAACCTACAAAAGTCATAATAATTAAAAAAAGAGATAAGACATATTTAGCTATCTTAACAATCATGAGAAATACCTGCCTTTGTATTTTTAATTAATATGATAGCATACTTAATATTAATTTTAATATCATTTCTACAGTGGAGCGCAAATGAACTAAATTATTAAAGGATTCGTTCATAAAAGGCTATTGATTGCCTACGCAGGAATCACAGACAAATGATAAAATGACTTTTTCAAGAGCATGATTAGACTTTTAGACTTATTTAGAATTATTAAAAGCACTGTCTTAAACAACAAAAAAAGGATGTGTTTATAAACACATCCTTTTTTTGTTTTGTTATTACTATCTAACTAATTCTTGTAACTCTTATACTCCACCTGTTGCGAATACATCTACAAAGCAAGCTTCACCATTAATATATGATGCCCCTTGTATTTGATTGAAGAAGAAATCGAAATAGAGTATTTCAAAGTCACTGTTGGTATAGTCACAATATGTTCTATGCATAGGGTGTATTACATCCCAGCTCAGGCTGGCACCGGGCGCAAATGCTCTTTGGTATGCCCAACCGAACATGGAATAGTATCCAGTCAACCCTTCGGTCTGCACAAGCCAAACTGGGTCAATTGTGCCTATCATCTCAATTTCTGGGGTTGATGGGTTTGCTACATAACCATATTCATATACAACGAACCATCCAAGTCCACCCTTCGGGAATGTGGTGTGAAGAGCTGCTGGGAGATTATGTGACACATCTATGATGTTCATTTCATCAGGGATAGGAATACTTATTGAGAAGCAATCCTCATCTTCATTACAAATAAACCCCGTCAGCTCTCTTATAAAACTAGCTCCCGGAATTGGTGAATCCATCAAGCCATATTGATTTCTTCCTGCTAAAACCATCCACCATGTCCATGTATCAGCATCTGAATTGTGGATGTAGTATCTAGGATGGAATCCCCAGACAGTAACAGGGGTTAATTGATCTTCGTTAAACCTACCATCAATACCAAATCCCTCTGCGCCGTAAGCATTAAATCCAGAAGCAAAGCCTTTTGATAGATCGGTGAGATATACCCAAGCTACAAACCTATTGTCATCAACTACAGGCCAAACATAAGTAATATAACCCACATAGTAATCAACTGCAACACCATTTGTTTCGATTGTAGTTCTTAGGGCATTTTTATTAGCGGTGGACATCTTCGATACTAATGAGCTGCACGAATCCGGAACTACATCAGAAGTTGTAATCGGCTGATTAAAATCAATCACCCGTTCAGAGTCTTTATTATAGACCTGCACGAAAAAGTTACCTATAGAGGTTTTTGCTAGAATATCAGGGCTTGTTTCGCCGATTGCCCAAAGCGTATCAAGTCCGCCGCCAACTTGACAAACAAACGGGATTACTAGATCTTTTGCTGGGACATCATCTGCCACGCCAAAAACTGCCTGTGATGTGCTATAGCCAAAAAGAAGCACACCTAGCATTAATGCTAATACTAAAAATTTCTTCATTTTGTAAAACCTCCTTAATTTCTTAAGTTCGATTTTTTAGCCAATGGCTAATTAACCTTAGTTACTACTACATGCAAACTACTGAAAAAAACTTTTTTACTTAAAATATTCACCTCCTTAGCTCTAATTGCCCTGTAACATCACCTCCTCAGTAAAGGGTATCATTACTGATAATTGTAATTGAAGATAACACCTTTGTCAAGCATTTTATTTATTTATTTTATTTAATTTTATCTAATTTATTTTGTTGAGGAGATAAAATAAATTTAAAGTTATTAAATATAAATATATACCCCTTAAGATGTCAAGTATTTTTTCAATTTAGTTGAAAAACCAATTTTCAATGCCTTGAATAAGGTTAATTGCAAGAAAAATGCCTATGTATTTGCTATTAATCAGAGTATGTTTATAAACTGCGACCCCTCTATATCTATCATTCCTTCCCAACTTGTCCCAACTTGATTTCTGAAATAATCTTGAGGATAGAATCCAGTCTTTTCAAGAGGTTCTAGATTTTTGGGTCGAAACTGAAAATGGCATTATATAAATTTATCAACAGACTTTTGTTAGGATTTATTCAAAAATCATTGTGTAATTTATTCACGATTATGTGTAGATTTTGCCATATCTGACCAGAGGGCAGATTAGTGAATTTAAAGAGACATCCCCTATGGAATCTACTTGACCTTTGAGGCTCTCTTTATATCACTTTTTTAGTGTTTGTTGTCAATAAAAATCCCAAATCGGGATTTGGGAAAATGGCATTGGTAGAAAGTGCAATTTTATTTTAATATAGTATGTGATTTTTGAATTGCCTAAAATAGATTCATTTCTTATCCTTGCTCCCCACCCTGATGATGAATCAATGGGCTGCTCAGGTTCTGCTATGCTAATGAACGATGGAGGTGTTTCATCAGCTATTGCATTTATAACAAACGGCGAAAGATTACATGGTGAAGCATCTGAAATAATAGCAGCTAAGAGAATAGCAGAGGCTCAACAATCATCTAAGTTGCTTAAATGCAAAAATACTTTTTTCTTAAACATTCCTGATGGTGAAGTCAGGCAAAATGAAATTTTGCTTTATCAAAAGCTATTTGAGATTATTGATTCAACAAAGCCCGATATGATTTTTTCTCCGTCCCCATTAGATTATCATCATGACCATATTGCTACCGCAAGAGTCTGCTTGAAGCTGCATAAGGAGCTTTGCACTTTTAAACTTGCTTTTTACGAAGTTTATTCCACGATAAGATTCAGCCATTTGATTGACATATCGAGTGTGGTTGAGCGAAAAAAAGAGCTTATTATGAATTATCATCTGAGCCTTTATGGAAAGCCCGGGGTGTATGTGCATGCTTCATTTGGATTAAATGCCCAAAGATCAATCTTCACTCAAAATAAGGGATACTATGAAGCCTTTTATATTATAGAAAAGCCAATAGCTGATGACGAATTATTAGAGTGGTTCACTTACGGGCTGCCCAGCAATCTGAAATAAAGACTGTCAAAATTAAC
Organism: Thermodesulfovibrio yellowstonii; assembly: GCA_020724365.1. GTDB lineage: Bacteria > Nitrospirota > Thermodesulfovibrionia > Thermodesulfovibrionales > Dissulfurispiraceae > DYHD01. The sequence continues at coordinate 49,596 of DYHD01000009.1, forward strand.
CACAGAGAACACAGAGAAAATATTAAATATTAATAAGTTAAGAGGAATTCTGTTTCCCTCCTCTCTGTGACCTCTAAATTATTAATCGTTTTATTCCGTTATACCTTATTAATGGGAATTCTTTCGGAGCAAGAGAAACTTCAGAGTT